>NZ_FSRS01000001.1:2570000-2890000 GCF_900142935.1 Rhodovulum sp. ES.010
CGCGTCCCACCGCGCCACCGGCCTGTCGAGCCCCGCGCCGAAGCCCCCCGGCACCGTCACGGCAAGGGCCAGCACCGCGGCCAGCGCGCAAAGGCCGAACTGCAGCAGCGACAGGAGCGCGGCATGGCCCAGGTCGAACTCGAACCGGAACGCCTGGTAGATCGCCAGTTCCACCGTGGTCGCCCGCGGCCCGCCCCCCAGCGTCAGCGCCACGGCGAAACTGGTGGTGCAGATCAGGAAGACGACCAGGAACGCCCCCGGCAGAACCGCGCGCAGCATCGGCCATTCCAGGCGCCGCGCGACCTCCCCCGGCCCGAAGCCCAGGGCGGCGGCCAGCCGGAACCGCTCGGCCGGGATCGCCAGCCAGCCTTGCAGGATCAGCCGGGTCGCCAGCGGCAGGTTGAAGAAGACATGCGCCAGCACGACCCCTTCCAGCCCGTAGATGTCGATGGGGCCGAGGCCGAACACCGCCAGCGCCCGGCTGACCAGCCCGCCCCGCCCGAACACCGCCAGCAGGCCGATGACCGCAACGATCACCGGCAGGATGAAGGGCGCGCCCAAGAGCGTGATCAGCAGCCCGCGCCCCGGGAACCGCCGCCGCGCCAGGGCACGCGCGACCGGCACCGCCAGGGCGACGCTCAGCGCCGCCGAGATCAGCGCCTGTGTCACCGTGAACCGCAGCGCCGCCCAGTCCGCCGGGCCAAGCGCCGCCGCCCCCTCGGCCCGCCAGGCCACCGCGCCAAGCGTGCCCAGCGTCAGCGCCAGCATCACCCCGCCGGCGCCGACCCCGGCCCACACCCCTAGCGGCTGAGCGCGGCGCGCCATGCGGCCATCGCCTCGTCCCGAATGGCATCCGCCTCCCCGGCCGGAAGCAGAAGGGCGGTTTCGGGCCGGATCAGGGTCTCGAACCCGTCCGGCAGGCCGCCCTCGGGCGTCACCGCCGGATACATCCAGTTGGTCGTCGGGATCACCGACTGGAAGGCGTCGGACAGCATGAAGCCGAGGAAGGACCGCGCCAGGTCCGGCTGGTCCGAGCTGGCCACGCGCCCCGCCACCTCGATCTGCATGTAATGCCCTTCCTCGAACGCGGCGGCGGCCTTGGTCTCGTCGCCCTCCGCGATCAGGTGATAGGCGGGCGAGGTGGTGTAGCTCAGCACCATGTCGGCTTCGCCGTCGATGAACATGCCGTAGGCCTCGGACCAGCCCTTGGTGACCGTCAACACATGCGGCGCAAGCCCCGCCCAGATCTCGGGCGCGCGGTCGCCATACGCGGCCTCGACCCAGTAGAGCAGGCCGAGCCCCGGCGTGGAACTGCGCGGGTCCTGGATCACGATCTTCAGATCGTCGGACGCGGCGGTCAGGTCCTCGAAGCTGCCGGGCACGTCCTCCAGCCGGGCGGTGTCGTAGACGAATGCGAAATAGCCCCAGTCATAGGGCAGGAAGGTCTCGTCCTGCCAGTCCACCGGAAGGTCGAGCTCCGGCGGCTCGATCCCGTGGGGCGCGAAGAGCCCGCTCTCCGCGGCCGCCGCGGTCAGGTTGGTGTCGAGCCCCAGCACGACATCCGCCTCGGTGCGCGCCCCTTCCAGCCGCAGCCGCGCCAGAAGCGCGGCGCTGTCGCCGGCCGCCACGAAGCGCAGGTCGCAGCCGCAGACCTCCTCGAAGGCGGCTTCCACCTGCGGCCCCGGCCCCCATTCGGAGACGAAGCTGTCATAGGTATAGACGGTGAGCACGGGGGTTTGCGCCCAGGCCGCGCCGGCGCAGCACAGCCCCGCGGCGATGATCGGAAATCTCATGGTCCTCCTCCTTTGCAGGGGCGGACGGGCAAGGGTGGATGTTCTCCATGGACCTTCCCTCCGCCGGTTCTAACCGGGTCAGGTTCGACGGGTTCGCGCAGGCGCGCATCTCAGCCCCATGGGGCACCCCGAGGTAAGCCGAACCCTAGAGCGCGCCCCCGCCCCGCGCAAGGGAAAGCGCTTGAGGGGGAAGGGCGGCACGGCTATGCCGGAGGCGCTGAGAGGAGAGCCCGCCCATGAGCCTCAACACGTTCGGCCACCTGTTCCGGGTCACCACCTGGGGCGAAAGCCACGGCCCCGCGCTGGGGGCCACGGTGGACGGCTGCCCGCCGGGCGTCGCGCTGGACGCGGGCGCGCTGCAACACTGGCTCGACCGCCGGAAGCCGGGGCAGTCCAAGTTCACCACCCAGCGGCGCGAGGCCGACGCGGTCGAAATCCTGTCGGGCGTGTTCGAGGGACAGACCACCGGCACGCCGATCCAGCTGATGATCCGCAACACCGACCAGCGGTCCAAGGATTACGGCGACATCGCCGAGAAATTCCGCCCCGGCCATGCCGACATCACCTACTGGCAGAAATACGGCATCCGCGACCATCGCGGCGGCGGCCGGTCATCGGCGCGCGAGACGGCGGCGCGGGTGGCCGCGGGCGGCGTGGCGCGGGCGGCGCTGGCGGCGCTTGCGCCCGGGGTCACGATCACCGGCTACATGGTGCAGATGGGGCCGCACGCCATCGACCGCGACCGCTTCGATTGGGCCGAAATCGGGTCGAATCCGTTCTGGGTCCCGGATGCGCAGGCCGCCGCCGACTGGGCCGATTATCTCGACACGCTCCGCAAGGCGGGCAACTCGGTCGGGGCGGTGATCGAGGTCGCGGCCCAGGGCGTGCCCCCCGGCCTCGGCGCGCCGGTCTACGGCAAGCTCGACACCGATCTGGCGGCTGCGATGATGAGCATCAACGCGGTGAAGGGCGTCGAGATCGGCGAGGGCATGGCCGCGGCCGCGCTCACCGGCAGCGCGAATGCCGACGAGATATTCATGGGCGAGGATGGCCGCCCGGCCTATTCCTCGAACCATGCCGGCGGCATCCTCGGCGGCATCTCGACCGGCCAGGAGATCGTGCTGCGCTTCGCGGTCAAGCCGACCTCCTCGATCCTGACGCCGCGCCGGACGATCACGAAGTCGGGCGAACCGGCCGAAATCGTCACCAAGGGCCGCCACGACCCCTGCGTCGGCATCCGCGCGGTGCCGGTCGGCGAGGCGATGATGGCCTGCGTCCTGCTCGACCACCTGCTGCTGCACCGCGGCCAGGTGGGCGAAAACCGCGGGAAGATCGGCTAACGGAACTTCAGCACGACGAAGGCCGCAAAAGCGCGGCGATCGGATTTCGGAACCCTCTGGAAGGCGCTTATCGCCTCCTCGACCCGTTTGATGAGGACAAGCACCTCGCTTCGCGTGAAGCGCGACCCGGGATCGTAATCGGCGCGATGCCGCGCGTCTTGCGCCTCTATGAAGAGAGCCGCGAAATCCTCAACATCCTTCGGGAATCTCTTGATCGTTCCGTTCTTGCATTGGTTCTTGGCCTGACCGTGGTCGATTGCACGATAGGCCTGCAACCAGGCCGGCTGCGAGCGCGCGCTCTTGGTGCTGCCGATGAGCATATCGGCGGTATTCCGGCACATCGCGTGGAAGACCGCATAATAGGCCGTGCTGACTGCGCGTTTCAGATCGGTCTGCCGGGGTTTCCCTGTAGCCTTGGCCAATCGTCTGGCCGTGGCAATGAGATCGGTCGGCTTCAGGCCGCTTCCCCCTCGAAATCAGCCTGTGAGATGAATCGGGTGTAGGGGAAGCGCTCGTCTCCCAAGTCGAAGAGACGAGACCGAAGATGTCTCGTGATCCCTGACAGCTTCGCGGCGTCCAAATCCTTGATTTCGGAGTCGAAGACCACCCTGACGAAGAAGACCTGATCGCCGTCGTGATCTTGCCCTTCTTCGACATCGACCCGTACGATCCTGACGTCCGCAAAGCGGTCACGAACCACTTCCTCGATGGCCTTTGCAATATTTTCCATAGCTTTAGGCCCCGCTCTCCGCCGTGCGCGTCATTTTATAACATGTAAGTCGTCTTGTGAATCCCTCAACGGCCCGTCGTTTTGACGGCGCTGAGCGTCTGCTTCGACAGCTGCACCGCGAGGATGCCGGCCATGATCACCGCCACACCGGCCACGTCCAGCGGCCCCAGCCGTTCGCCCAGCAGGATCGCCGCGATCGTCACCCCGAAGAACGGGCTGAGAAAGTGGAAGGTCGCGGCCCGCACCGCGCCCACCCGGCGGACCAGCAGGAACCAGATCAGCGTCGCGATCAGGCCGGGGAACAGCGTGGTATAGGCGAAGGCCGCGATCAGCTTCCAGCTCCATGTAACGGCCCAGGTCTCGCCGGCGGCCAGGGCCGCGACCTCCAGCGCCGCCGCGCCCATCAGCATCTGCAGCCCCACGATCATCAGAACGTTGCCGCCCGAGGACGCGCTGCGCACGGCAAGCGTGGCGGCGGTCAGCGCGAAGACCCCGGCGATGCACAGCGCCAGCCCGTAGAGGTCCACCCCTTGCGTGATCCGGCTGCCCATGATGATCGCGACACCCGCGAACCCGATGGCCAGCCCCAGCATGCCCAGCGGCCGCACCCGCTCGCCCAGCACGATCCAGCCGAACAGCGCGACCAGCAGCGGCATGGTCGAGGCGATGATCGCGGCCATCGACGCCTCCAGCGTCTGCATCGCGACGAAGTTCAGGCCGAGATAGAGACCGTTCTGCGCGATCCCGAACAGCGCGGTCGCCTGCCATTGCGCGCGGGTCAGCCGCCAGCTCTGCCCCAGCGCCAGCGCGATCCCCACGCCCAGGCACCCGGAAATCAGGAACCGCAGCGCGAGCGCGCTGAGCGGCGGCGCATCCGCCACGATGATCCGCGCCGAGGTGAAGGCCGAGGCCCAGATGAAGGCGAAGGCCAGCCCCATCGCCAGCGCGCGGAAATCCATGCATCCTCCCGAAACGAAAAGGGTCGCCCATGGGCGACCCTATACCGTTTGCCGATCCCGACAAATGTGCAAGCGCTCAGTCGTTGACGCTGTCCTTCAGCGCCTTGGCGATGGTCACCTTGACGACCTTGTCGGCCTCTTTCTTGAACTGCTCGCCGGTGGCGGGGTTGCGCACCATGCGCTCGGGGCGTTCGCGGCAGTAGATCTTGCCCACACCCGGCAGGGTCACGGCACCGCCGGCCGCCACCTCGCGGGTGATGATTCCGGTGATCGCGTCCAGCGCGGTGGACGCGGTCTTCTTGTCGGCCCCCATCTCTTCGGCCAGGGCCGCAACCAGCTGGGTCTTGGTCATCGGTTTCGCCATGTACGGTCTCCTCGTCTTGCCCTCTATGGGGGCTCATTTGCGCAGAATAACGCGATATTGCGGATCAACACAACGATTTGTGGTCGAAAACCGTCCTTTCGGACGCATTTTGTGGGCATTTTCCGGCTAAAGGAACGCCGTTTCCTCGAAGCTGCGCAGTTTCCGGCTGTGGATGCGTTCCAGCGGCATGTCGCGCAGGAGTTCCATCGCGCGGATCCCGATCGCCAGATGGCGCGACACCTGCGTCTTGTAGAAGTCGCTGGCCATGCCCGGCAGCTTCAATTCGCCATGCAGCGGCTTGTCCGAGACGCAGAGCAGCGTGCCGTAGGGCACCCGGAACCGGAACCCGTTGGCCGCGATCGTGGCGCTTTCCATGTCCAGCGCGATGGCGCGGGATTGCGACAGGCGCTGCACCGGGCCGGACTGGTCGCGCAGCTCCCAGTTGCGGTTGTCGATGGTCGCCACGGTGCCGGTCCGCATGATCCGTTTCAGATCGAACCCTTCCAGCCGGGTGATCTCCTCCACCGCGTCTTCGAGGGCCACCTGGATCTCGGCCAGCGCCGGGATCGGCACCCACACCGGCAGATCGTCGTCCAGCACGTGATCATCGCGCAGATAGCCATGGGCCAGCACGAAATCGCCCAGCCGCTGGGAATTCCGCAAGCCGGCGCAATGGCCGACCATGATCCAGGCATGCGGGCGCAGCACCGCGATATGGTCGGTCGCAGTCTTGGCGTTGGACGGCCCCACGCCGATATTGACCAGCGTCACGCCCTGACCGTCGGCCCGCTTCAGGTGAAAGGTCGGCATCTGCGGCAGCTTCGCGGGCATCGGCAGCGGATCGTCGGGCCCCGAGATCTCGGCATTGCCGGGGCCGACCAGCGCGACATAGCCGCTGTCGGGATCGCGCAGCGCGGCCCGGGCGAAGGCTTCGAACTCCTCGACATAGAACTGGTAGTTGGTGAACAGCACGTGGTTCTGGAAATGCTCGGGCGCGGTCGCGGTGTAATGCGCCAGCCGCGCCAGAGAATAGTCCACCCGCTGCGCGGTGAACGGCGCCAGCGGCCGCGGCGCACCCTCGGCGGGCTTCGCCAGGCCGTTGACGATGTCGTCGTTCGTGGTGGTCAGGTCCGGCACGTCGAAGAGATCGCGCAGCGGAAAGTCCAGCACCCCCTCTTGCGGCACGGTCAGACCGGCATCGCCGCCCACCGCGAAATGCACCGGGATCGGCGTGTCCGACGGCCCGATCACCACCGGCTGGCCGTGGTTCCCGACCAGAAGCCCGATCTGCTGGCGCAGGTAATTGGCGAAGAGGTCGGGCCGGGTCACCGTCGCGGCATAGGTGCCCGGCTCGGCCACGTGGCCGAAGCTCAGCCGGCTGTCCACCTGCGCATGGGTCGCGGTGGAAAACCGGATCTCGGGATAGACGGCGCGGAACCGGGCGCGCGGGGTGCGGCCGGTCAGCGTTTCCCGGAACCGCGCGCGCAGGAATTCGGTCGCGGCGTCGTAGATCTCCACCAGCCGCGCGACCGCCGCCTCCGCATCGGTAAACGCCTCGGCTGCGGGCACATCCGGGCTCTCGACGGGCAGATCGACGGCGGTATCGGGCATTGGCGGTCTCGTTCGGCAGGGCGCTTGCGTCCGGGCTCAACTCTCACGCTTTGGGTGCGCCGCGCAAGCCCCGGAACCGCGCGGGGTTGCCCCGCCGGCCCTGCGGACCCATTTTCTGCCCCATGACAGACACTCTTCTTTCCATAGGTCACGGCTATTCCGCGCAGGCGCTGGCCGCCAGGCTCTGCCCCGGCTGGCGGGTCATCGGCACCACGCGCGACGCGGCAAAGGCCGCGGCCCTCCGCGCCGCGGGGGTGGAGCCGCTGGTCTGGCCCGGCACCGACCTCGCGCCGGCGCTGGACCGCGCGACCCATCTGCTCAGTTCCGTTCCGCCGGGGCCCCAGGGCGACCCGGTCGTGGCGGAACTGGAGGCGCAGTTGCGCGCCGCGGATCACCTGGAATGGGTCGGATATCTCTCCACCACCGGGGTCTATGGCGACCATGACGGCGGCTGGGTGGACGAAAGCACACCGCTTTCCCCCACGACCTCGCGCGGGCAGGCCCGCGTCGCGGCCGAGGCGGCCTGGGCCGCGCTGGGTCTGCCGCTGCACATCTTCCGCTTGGCGGGTATCTACGGCCCTGGCCGCTCGCCGCTGGACCGCGTGCGCGCAGGCACCGCGCGGCGTATCGTCAAGCCGGGCCAGGTCTTTTCCCGCATCCATGTCGAGGACATCGCGCAGGTGCTGGCCGCCTCGATGGCCCGGCCACGGCCGGGCGCGGTCTACAATGTCGCCGATGACGAACCCGCCCCGCCGCAGGACGTGATCGCCTTCGCCGCGCGGATGCTGGGCCGGCCGCTGCCGCCGGAAACCCCCTTCGAAGAGGCCGACCTCAGCCCGATGGCGCGCAGCTTCTATGCCGAGTCCAAGCGGGTGGCGAACAACCGGATCAAGGCGGAACTGGGCGTTCACCTGCGCCACCCGGACTACCGCACCGGGCTCGCCGCCGAAGTCGAGACCGAACGCGACGCCCGCCGCAAGGCCTGAGCCGGGCGCGCGGCGGCCCGGCCATCCCGCCGGGAAACGCCCGCAACCGCCGGGCGCCCGTGGACCGTCCGGGCGGCTACGCCCGTTTGGCCATGCGATCCGCCGCGCCGAGCACCTCGACCACCTTCGCCTCGATCTCCGGCGCGTTGAGCCCGGCCACCGCATACATGTCCGCCGGGCTCGCCTGGTCGATGAAGATGTCGGGCAGCACCATCGAACGATAGGTGAGCCCGGCGTCGAACACCCCGTTCTCGGCGAGCAATTGCGCGACATGGCTGCCGAAGCCGCCCACCGCGCCCTCCTCGATGGTAATCAGCGCGGCATGGTCGCGCGCAAGGCCCAGGATCATCTCCTCGTCCAGCGGCTTGGCGAAGCGCGCATCGGCGATCGTCGGCGTGATGCCGCGGGCCTCCAGCGCCTGCGCGGCCTCGCGCACCTCCTTCAGCCGCGCGCCGAAGTTCAACAGCGCGACCCGCTCGCCCTCCTGCACGATCCGGCCCTTGCCGATTTCCAGCGGCACGCCCTTCTCGGGCAGGTCCACGCCCACGCCCTCGCCGCGGGGGAAGCGGAAGGCGATGGGGCCCTCGTCATGGGCCACGGCGGTCGCCACCATGTGCACCAGTTCCGCCTCGTCGGCGGCGGCCATCACCACGAATCCCGGCAGGTTCGCCAGGAACGCGGTATCGAAAGCGCCCGCATGGGTCGGCCCGTCGGCGCCGACCAGCCCCGCCCGGTCGATGGCGAAGCGCACCGGCAGGCGCTGGATCGCCACGTCATGCACGATCTGGTCATAGCCGCGCTGCAGGAAGGTGGAATAGATCGCGCAGAACGGCTTTTGCCCGCCCGCCGCCAGCCCGGCCGAGAAGGTCACCCCGTGCTGTTCGGCAATGCCGACATCGAAACACCGCTCGGGGAACCGTTCGGCAAACAGGTTCAGCCCGGTCCCGTCGGGCATCGCCGCGGTCACCGCGCAGACCTTGCGATCCGCCCGGGCCTCGGCGATCAGCGCGTTGGCGAAGACCTTGGTATAGCTCGGCGCGTTGGCCGGCGTCTTCTTCTGCTCGCCGGTGGCGATGTCGAACTTGGCCACGCCATGCCCGCAATCGGGCGCGTTCTCGGCCGGGCCGTAGCCCTTGCCCTTCTTCGTGATCGCGTGGATCAGCATCGGCCCCGTCGCGCGCGCCTTGACCGTGCGCAGGATCGGCAAGAGCTGGTCGAGGTCGTGCCCGTCCACCGGCCCGACATAGGAAAACCCCAGCTCCTCGAACAGCGTGCCGCCCACGGTGACATGCTTGATCAGGTCCTTGGCGCGCTTGGCGCCCTCCTGGAACGGCGCGGGCAGGAAGTTCACGGCGCCCTTGGCGATGGACTTGAACTCCTGGAACGGCGCGCCGGTATAAAGCCGGTTGAGGTAGTTCGACATCGCCCCCACCGGCGGCGCGATCGACATCTCGTTGTCGTTCAGGATCACGATCATCCGGGTGCCCAGATGGCCGGCATGGTTCAGCGCCTCATAGGCCATCCCCGCCGACAGCGCGCCGTCGCCGATCACCGCGATCGCGTCGCCCACGCCCGCCTCGGGCGCGGTGCCCAGGTCGCGCGCGACGGCGTAGCCCAGCGCCGAGGAAATGGAGGTGGACGAATGCCCCGCCCCGAAGGCGTCGTACTCGCTTTCCTTCATCTTGCAGAAGCCCGACAGCCCGTCCTTCTGCCGAAGCGTGCGGATGCGGTCGCGCCGCCCGGTCAGGATCTTGTGCGGGTAGCACTGGTGGCTGACGTCCCAGATCAGCCGGTCGCGCGGCGTGTCGAACACGGCGTGCAACGCCACCGTCAGCTCCACCACGCCCAGCCCCGCGCCCAGGTGGCCGCCGGTTTCGGAGACCGCGGAAACCGTTTCCTGCCGCAGCTCGGTGGCGAGTTGCTTCAGTTCGGTATCCGACAGGGCTTTGAGGTCGGTCGGGCTGGAAACGCGGTCGAGCAGCGGTGTCTGCGGGCGGTCGGTCAAGGTTTCAGCCCTCCTGGGCGGGTTTCAGGTGTCCCGCGCAATAACGAAGCGGGCGGTCTCCCGCAAGATATCGGCCCGCGCGCCGAACGGGGCGAGCGCGTCGCAGGCCTCGTCCACCAAGGTGCGCGCCCGCGCTTTCGCGCCGTCGAGACCCAGAAGCGACACGAAGGTCGCCTTGCCCGCCTCGGCATCCTTCTGCACGCGCTTGCCGGTCTTGGCGGCCTCGCCTTCCACATCAAGGATGTCGTCGGCGATCTGGAAGGCCAGGCCCAGCGCGCTCGCATAGGTTGACAAGGGCGCGATCTCGGCCCGACCCAGCCGCGCGCCGGCCTCGGCCGACCAGCGGATCAGCGCGCCGGTCTTGTTGGCCTGCAACTCGGTGATCTCGTCCAGCGTCAGCGGCCGCCCGGCGCTTTCGGCGGCGATATCCTGCGCCTGGCCCAGCACCATCCCGTCGATCCCGCTGGCCCGCGCCAGCGACGACACCAGGTCGATCCGCACGCCCGCGTCCGGGTGGCAGGCGGGGTCCGACACCAGTTCGAAGGCCAGCGTCTGCAACGCGTCGCCGACCAGGAGCGCCGTGCCCTCGTCCCATTTCACATGCACCGTGGGCTGGCCCCGGCGCAGGTCGTCGTCGTCCATGCAGGGCATGTCGTCATGCACGAGGCTGTAGGCATGCACCGCCTCGATGGCCGCCGCCGCATGCACCGCGTCATCCGCCGGCACCCCGTAAAGCGCCGCGCCCTCGATCACCAGGAACCCGCGCAGCCGCTTGCCGCCCGACACCGCATAGCGCATCGCCCGCGTCACCGGCTGGTCGGCCCGGTCGGCCAGCGCCGCGATCAGCCGGGCCTCGATCAGCGTCGCGGCGTCCTTCAGCTGCGACTGGAACATCTCACATCCCCTCGACGGGGGTGGTGCCCGTGGCGTTGCCCTCGGCATCGGCCGTGATCTGGGCGACCTTTTCCTCGGCGGCCTTCAGTTTCTTCTCGCAGTGCCGTTTCAGCTCCGCCGCGTGTTCCGACAGCTTGATCGAGTCCTCCAGCGGCACGTCGCCCTGTTCCAGCGCGGCCACCGCGTCCTCCAGCGCCTTCATCGCCTCTTCGAACGTCATCTCGGACACCGGCTTGTCGCTCATGCTCCCCGCTCCATCAGCACCCGCACATGGGCCGCCACACAGGCGCCCAGCGCATCCAGATCATAGCCACCCTCCAGTGTCGAGACCATCCGGCCGCCGCAATGCGCGTCCGCGATGTCGCAGAGCCGTTCGGTCACCCAGGCGAAATCCTCCACGCCCAGGTCGAGCTGCGCCAGCGGGTCGGCGCGGTGCGCATCGAACCCGGCCGACACCAGGACAAGGTCCGGCGCGAACGCGTCGAGCCGGGGCAGCACCTGTCGTTCGATTTCAGCGCGAAACCGGGCCCCGTCGGCATGGGGCGGCAACGGCACGTTCAGCACGTTGTCATGGGCGCCGCGTTCTTCCGGCGCGCCGGTGAACGGCCAAAGCGGCATCTGGTGGCTCGACACGAACAGCGCGCGCGGCTCGTCCCACAGGATGTCCTGGGTGCCGTTGCCGTGATGCACGTCGAAATCCACCACCGCGACGCGGGTCAGCCCGTGGTGGTCCAGCGCATGTTTCGCCGCGATCGCGGCATTGGAAAACAGGCAGAACCCCATCGCGCGGGTCGCCTCGGCGTGGTGGCCGGGCGGGCGGATCGCGCAAAAGGCGTTTCGCACCTCCCCCGCCTGCAACATGTCGACGGCGTGCAGATTGGCGCCCAGCCCGCGCAGGATCGCCTCCAGCGAGCCCGGCGAAAGGTAGGTATCGGGGTCGAGCTGCGCCCAGCCCGAGGCCGGGATCGCCGCCTTCACCGCGTCGAGATAGCCCCGGCCGTGGCCGCGCAGCACGTCCGCGTCGCCGGCCAAAGGCGCCTCTTCGCGCACCAGCAGCGTGAACTCGGGCGCGGTCAGCGCCTCGTTCACCGCCTCGATCCGGGCCACCCGCTCGGGATGCCCCGGCGGGGTGACATGGCCGAGGCTCGCCGAATGAGAGATCAGCGCCGTGGTCATGGGGGGAGGCTAGGGGGGCGCCGCCCGCGCGGCAAGGCTCAATCCGGCGCCAGCATGTAGCCCGAGCCGCGCACCGTCTGCAGGTAGCGTGGCTGTTTCGGATCGAGTTCCAGCTTGCGCCGCAGCCGGGTGATCTGGACGTCCACCGCGCGTTCCTGCGCCTGCCCGCCGTCGCGCCCCAGCTCTTCCACCAGCCGCGTGCGGCTGACCGCCTCGCCGGGACAGGCCGAGAAGATGCGCATCAGCTGCGCCTCGGTCGCGGTCAGGCGCACCCGCTCCTCCCCCTGCCACAGCTCGCCGCGCGAGACGTCGTAGCGCACCGGGCCGAGATGCAGCACCTTGGGCAGGTCGATCGCCTCGGTCACGACCGGCACCCGCCGCAGGATGGCGTTGATTCGCAGCAGCAGTTCCTTCGGCTCGAAGGGTTTGGGCAGGTAGTCGTCGGCCCCCGCCTCCAGCCCCGCGATCCGGTCCGAGGTCTCGCCCCGCGCCGTCAGCAGCAGGATCGGCGTGGCGCAGTGTTGCCGGAACGCCCGCGCAAACGCGATGCCGTCCTCCCCCGGCATCATCACGTCCAGCACGATCAGGTCGAACTCCAGCCCCGCCAGCAGCTTGCGCGCATGCGCGGCGTCGCGCGCGGCGCTGACCCAGAAGCCCTGGCGCACCAGGAACTTGCGCAGCAGCTCGCGGATGCGCGCGTCGTCGTCCACGATCAGCAGGTGAAGGTCGGCCTCGCCGTTCATTTGCCGCCATCCGCCAGCCGATGGAAATGCCGCCGCATCTCGGGGTCCATCATCGCCTCCAGTACCTGGCGAAACCCCGCCACCGCCGTCGGCCCCGCCGCACGGTAAGCCGCGCGCATCCGCTCGCGCTGGGCGTCCGACAATTGCTGCTCCAGCGCCTCGCCCGTCTCGGTCAGGTACAGGTGCCGCTCGCGCTTGTCGCGGTGGCCCACCCGGCTTTCCACCAGCCCGTCCTCGATCAGCGCGCGCAGCACCCGGTTCAGCGACTGCTTCGTGACGCCGAGGATGCCCAGCAGGTTGTTGACCGTCGTCCCCGGCGCGCGGTGGATGAAATGGATCGCCCGGTGATGCGCCCGGCCATAGCCGTGCTCTTCCAGGATGCGGTCGGGATCGGCGGTGAACCCGCGATAGGCGAAGAACATCGCCTCGATCCCCTTCCGCAACTGCTCGTCGGTCAGGAACAGCAGACTCTCGCCGCTCTTCTGCGTGACCGCGGATGCGCCCTGGGCCATGCCGCCCTCCCCTAGGTTTCACCCCTGACCAATTCCCGGCGATCTTATGTCAGCCTTGTTGACTTTCCAAGACTCAACTGCTAGCGAACCGTGAATTTGGCGCAACATTATGCCCGATGCGGACCTAATTCGCGCAACATTCGCAAAGCCAACCGCCCCCGAGGGGCAAGACGAAGGGAAAGGCCATGTCTGGCTACGACGACCGCGACGGCTTCATCTGGATGGACGGGAAACTGGTGCCCTGGCGCGAGGCCAACGTGCACATCCTGACCCACGCGATGCACTACGCCTCGTCGGTATTCGAGGGCGAGCGGGCCTATGGCGGCACCATCTTCAAGTCGCGCGACCATTCCGAGCGGCTTAAGCGCTCCGCCGACCTGATCGATTTCGAGATCCCCTGGACGGTCGACCAGATCGAGGCCGCCAAGGCCGAGGTGATGCAGGCCAACGGCCTGACCGATGCCTATGTCCGCGCCGTCGCCTGGCGCGGCGCGGGCGAGGACATGGGCGTCGCCAGCGCCCGCAACCCCGTGCGCACCGCCATCGCGGTCTGGGAATGGGGCGCCTATTACGGCGACGCCAAGCTGAAGGGCGCCAAGCTGGACGTTTCCAAGTGGAAGCGCCCCAGCCCCGAGACCGCGCCCAGCCAGGCCAAGGCCGCCGGGCTCTACATGATCTGCACCATGTCCAAGCACACCGCCGAGGCGAAGGGCTGTTCCGACGCGATGATGTTCGACTATCGCGGCTACGTGGCCGAGGCGACGGGCGCCAACATCTTCTTCGTGAAGGATGGCGAGGTCCACACGCCGAAACCCGACTGCTTCCTCAACGGGATCACCCGCCAGACCGTGATCGGCCTGTTGGAGGACCGCCAGATCAAGGTGCATGAACGCCATATCGAGCCCGCCGAACTCGAAGGCTTCCAGCAATGCTGGCTGACCGGCACCGCCGCCGAGGTCACGCCCGTCGGCCAGATCGGCGACTACGCTTTCGAGGTGGGCAGCCTCGCCCGTGAAATGGTCGACAGCTACGAGAAACTGGTGCGCGCCTGAGTTCTGACGGTCCATGGCGACCGCCCCGCCTGAGGCCGGGTCCGACACGCGTGCAGGCGGGCGTCCCCGCGGTGCCCGCCCTGCCTGTCGAAAAGGCCAATCGCAACGCGCGCGCTTTGCTGTTAAGAATTGGCTGTGCCTTTGCACGTGAGCACGGGAGGGTGGGGAAGCCCTGACCGTGGTAATTGTTATTATTTGGGGAAGACCTGATATGCGTAAACACCTCATGGCAACAGCCGCCGTCGGCTGCATGGCCGCCAGCAGCGCGTCTGCGGCCACTCTGAACGGCGAGTTCTGGGATGTCGCGGCCAATACGATCGCCAGCATCGACCAGGCAATCGCCCAAGTGGACGGCGGCACCGACCCGATCACGGCAAGCTTCACGTCGACCGCAATCAACTACGGCGACGGTCCCGGCTGGTCCATCGGATCGCTCTCCGCTTTCCTGAATGCCGACGCCGGGTCCATCGTGGGAACCGACCCGTCCCTCATCCAGGAATCGGTGTTCCGCCTGACCGGCCAGGTGGCTCTCGATGACGGCGACCGGATCGACGTGACGTCCGACGACGGTTTCCGCCTGATCATCGACGGCAGCACCGTCAGCGAGTTCACCGGCCTGCGCGGTCCGAACAATACCACGTCGGCACTCTGGGGCGGCGGCAGCGGCGTGTTCGAGGCGACGTTGTGGTATTTCGAAGGAAACATCTCGCAGGCGCAACTGATCTCGAACCTCGGAGACTACGCGGTCGAACCGGTGCCGGGTCCGGCGGCGGGTCTGCTGCTGCTGACGGGGCTGGGCGGCATGACCGCGCTGCGTCGCCGCCGCAAGGCGGCCTGACAGGGCCCATCGCACGGCAGGGGGCTGCGCCGCGGCGCAGCCCCTTTTCTTTTGTCCTGCGCCCACCGCCCGGCCCTTGCGCTCGCCCGGTCGACGCTTAATCTCGCCCCCGATCAACGAAGGGCAGGGCCCACCGATGACCAAGGACACCCGGACGGTGCCGGCCGGTCCCCCCATCTCCGAACGCGCCGCCAACACCGCCCCCGACAAACGCGCCCCCTCGCTCGCCGCAGCGCTCCGGGCCACCGGCCTCCGCGACGGCGCCACTGTCAGCTTTCACCACCACCTGCGGAACGGCGACGCGCTCCTGAACCTGGCGATGGACCGGATTGCCGCGCTGGGGGTCGGAGACCTTCACCTCGCGCCCTCGTCGCTCTTCCCGGTCCACGCGCCGCTGGCCGATCACATCCGGCGCGGCACCGTCACCCGGCTCTCCACGGCCTATGTGTCCGGTCCCGTGGCGCAGGCCCTGGCCGAGGGCGCGCTGCAGACCCCGGCCGCGCTGCAAACCCATGGCGGCCGCGCCCGCGCGATCGAGGCGGGCGAGTTGCCCATCGACCTCGCCATCGTCGCCGCGCCGATGGCGGACGCCCAAGGGAACCTGACCGGCGCCCACGGCCCCGCGGCCTGCGGCCCGCTCGGCTACCCGATGGTCGATGTCGCCCGCGCGCGCCACGTGATCGCCGTCACCGACTGCCTGTCGGACAGGCCGCTGACCGAGCCCGAAATCCCCGGCGGCCGCGTCGACCAGGTCGTGACCGTCCCGCGCCTCGGCGATGCGGGCCAGATCGTCTCGGGCACCACGCGGCCCACCGAGAAACCGCAGGCGCTGCAGATCGCGACCCTCGCCGCCCGCGTCATCGCCGAATCCGGCCTGCTGACCGACGGCTTTTCCTTCCAGACCGGGGCGGGCGGCATCTCGCTCGCCGCGGCCCGCGACCTCGGCCACATCATGGCCGAGCGCGGCGTCACCGGCAGCTTCGCGTCGGGGGGCATCACCGGCACCCTGGTCGATCTCTTCCGCGCCGGCCTCTTCGCCGAGCTTCTCGACGTGCAGTGCTTCGACCTCGCGGCCGTCGCCTCGTTCCGCGAGGACGCGGCCCACCGCGCGATCTCGGCCAGCGCATACGCCAATCCCCGGCACCGCGACCCGGTCGCGCACCGGCTCGACGCGGTGATCCTCGGCGCGGCCGAGGTCGATCTCGACTTCAACGTGAACGTGACGCTGGGGGCGGACGGGGTGATCCTCGGCGGCTCGGGCGGCCATGCCGACACCGCGGCGGGCGCGAAACTGACCGTGATCACCACCGCGCTCACCGCCCGCGGAACCCCCAAGATCGTGCCGCGCGTCGCCTGCGTCACGACGCCCGGCGCGACCGTCGATGTCGTCGTCACCGAGGCCGGCATCGCCGTGAACCCCCGCGCCGCGGCGCTGGCGGACCGCCTGCGGCACGCGGGCCTGCCGCTCGTGGCCATGGCCGACCTGATGCGGGCCGCGGGCGGCGAAAACAGACCCTGTTCCGGCCCGAAAGGCCCCGTCGTCGCCGTCTCGGAATATCGCGACGGGCGGGTGACGGACGTGATCCACGCCCCTGCGCCCTAGCCCTGCGGCGTCATCCCCTTGCGCGCGCGGCCGCGCTCCAGCCCCAGCCGACGCTCGCGCCAGATGATGAAGACGCCCGCCGCGATCACCAGGCTCGCCCCCGCCAGCATCACCGGCGTCGGCGCCTCGTCGAAGACGATATAGCCGACCGCCAGCGCCAGCAGCATCGAGGCATAGTCGAAGGGCGCCACCACCGCGGCCTCGGCAAACCGGTAGGCCGAGGTCAGGCAGATCTGCGCAAGCCCCCCGAGCAGCCCCGCCAGAACCAGCATCGCCGCCTCGGGCGCGGAGGGCACCACCCAACCGAAGGGCACCGTGGCGAGCGACAGAACCGAGGCCGTCACCGAGAACCAGAACACGATGGCCGAGGTGCGTTCCGTCGCCACCAGCTTGCGCACGAAGACCTGCGCGAGCGCGGCACAGGTCGCGCCCCCCAGCACCACCACCGCGCCCAGCGCCTCGCGCGCGTTCATCGCGTCGCTGCCGAAGGCGCTCAGGCGCGGGCTGAGCACGACCAGGACCCCGACGAGCCCCAGCCCCACCGCGCTGAGCCGGAAGAGCCGCACCCGTTCGCCGAGGAACATCGCGGCGAAGATCACCACCAGGAGCGGCGCGGCATAGCCGATGGCGGTGACCTCGGGCAGCGGCAGCAGGCCGAGGCCGGCGAACATCAGCCCCATCGCGGTGCCGCCCACCAGCCCGCGCCAGAGATGCCCCACGGGATTGCGGGTGCGCAGCCCGTCGGCGAGCGCGCCCTGCCAGGCAAGCCAGGCCAGGATCACGGGGATCGCGAAGAAGGAGCGGAAGAACACCGCCTCGCCCGGCGGCACATGGTCCGCCGTCGCCTTGATCAGCGCCGACATCGCCACGAAGAGGGCGACGGAGGCGAGTTTCAGGGCGATGGCGCGGGCGGGGTTCATGGGAGACTCGGAGGAGGACGGTCCCTGCCTACGCCCGCGGCGGCCGATTGGGAAGGGTCCGGGTTTCGCCTTGCTGCGCAAGGCGACCCGCCGGGGGCTCCGCCCCCGGACCCCCGGAGTACTTGCGCCAAGAAGAAGACGGGGTCAGCCGCCGGAGAGGCGCCCGACCGCCCAGCGCGCGGCATCGGCCACGGCCGGATCGGGGTCGTGGATCAGTCTCCGTACCGGCCCGATCAGGCCCGTGTCGCCGGAATTGCCGATGGCGTAGCAGACATTGCGCACGAAGCGGTCGCGCCCGATCCGCTTGATCGGCGAGCCCGAGAAGCGGGCGCGGAACCCGGCATCGTCGAGCCCGGCCAGCTCTGCGAGCGGAGGCGCGAGAAGGTCGGGGCGGGCGGCGTATCTCGCCTCGGACGCGGCCGCCGCGAACTTGTTCCAGGGGCAGACGGCCAGGCAGTCGTCGCAGCCGTAGATGCGGTTGCCGAGGCCGGGGCGGAGGTCTTCGTCCACCGGCCCCTTGTGCTCGATCGTCAGGTAGGAAATGCAGCGCCGCGCATCGAGTTGAAACGGCGCGGGGAAGGCGCGCGTCGGGCAGATGTCCAGACACGCCGTGCAGCTGCCGCAATGGTCCGCCTCGGGCGGGTCGGGCGGCAACGCGACCGTGGTGAACAGCGCGCCGAGGAAGACCCAGTTGCCCAGATCGCGGCCCAGGAGGTTGGTGTGCTTGCCCTGCCAGCCCAGCCCGGCGGCCTGGGCCAGCGGTTTTTCCATCACCGGGGCGGTGTCGACGAAGACCTTGATTTCCGCCCCCGGCGCCTGCTCGATCAGCCAGCGGCCCAGCCGTTTCAGCCGTTTCTTGACCACGTCGTGATAGTCGCGGTTCTGCGCGTAGACCGAGATCGCCGCGCGGTCGCGCCTTTTCACGACGTCGAGCGGGTCATGGTCGGGCGTATAGGGCTCGGCCAGCATCACCACCGACCGCGCGGCGGGCCAGAGCGCGGCGGGGTTGCCGCGCCAGGCCATCCGCTCGGCCATCCAGCCCATCTGGCCGTGGCGGCCCCGGTCGACGAATGCGGCCAGCCGGGCGGGGGCCTCGGGGATGGCGTCCGGGCGGCAGACGCCCATCGCGGCGAAGCCTTCCGCACGGGCGCGCGCCTTCAGGCGATCCTTCAGCGCCTCGGTCAAAAGTCGAGATTGGCGTAGTGCCGGGGCGGCGGAAAGCCCGGCACTTGGTCGGCCAGGATGTTGCGGAAGGCGGGGCGGGACTTGATCTTGGCGTACCAGTCCTTGACCGCGGAATTGCGGTTCCAGTCCACGTCCGAGATGTAGTCGAGCGCCGAGAGATGCGCGGCCGCCGCGAAATCGGCCAGCGTCATCACGTCGCCGGCCAGCCACCGCCGCTGGTCCAGGAGCCACCCCATGTAGTCGAGGTGATACTTGATCGCCTGCAGCCCCGCCTTGACCGCCCGGCTGTCGGGATAGCCCTCGCCGGTGATCTTCTTGTTCACCTTCTCGTAGATCAGCCGCGCGGTGACCTCGTGGTGGAACTTGTCGTCGAACCAGAAGCAGAGCCGCCGCGCCTCGGCGCGCTCGGCCGGGCCGCCGGGCAACAGCGGCGGTTCGGGGTGGGCCTCGTCGAGATATTCGCAGATCGCCTGGCTTTCGGCGAGGGTCCGGCCGTCCATCCGCAGCACCGGCACCTTGCCGGCGGGGTTGCGGCGCAGGAAGTCGGCGTCGCGCTCCCAGTAGCGTTCCTCGATCAGCTCGACCTCGATCCGCTTTTCGGCCAGCACCAGCCGCACCTTGCGGCAGAAGGGCGACAGCGCGACGTGGTAGAGGCGGTTCATGACATGATCTCCGGGGTTCGGTCCGTGATGCCGCGCCGGGCGGCGTTTTTCAACTCTCGAAGCAGTCGTCGCGCCCGTCGGCGCGAATCGTCGCCGCGCCCTCGCGGATCTGCGCCGCGCGGCGTTGCAGCGCGGGGCTCAGCCGCGCGGGGGTGCGGGCCTTGGGGTCGGGAAGCACGGCCGCCAGCGCGGCCGCCTGCGTGGCCGACAGCGCGGCGGGCGGCACGCCGAAATAGTGCCGCGCGGCGGCATCGATACCGAACACGCCCTCGCCGAACTCGGCGACGTTCAGATAGACCTCCAGGATGCGCCGCTTGGACCAGGTCAGTTCCACCAGCGGCGTGATCACCGCCTCCAGCGCCTTGCGGGTCCAGCTCCGGCCCTGCCAGAGATAGACGTTCTTCACCGTCTGCTGGCTGATCGTCGAGGCGCCGTAGCGCGCGCCCTCGGCCAGCGCGCCGCGGATCGCCGGTATGTCGAAGCCCCAGTGCAGGCAGAAATTCGCGTCCTCGGCGGCCACCGTGGCGCGCCGCATCTCGGGCGCGATGTCCGCGATCGGCACCCAGTGGCGCTCGACCCCGCCCAGCCGGCGCGCCTCGGACCAGATGGTGTAGGTGATGGGCGGGTTCACGACCGAGGGGGCGACGATCAGCGCCCCGGCCAGGGCCAGCGCGGCCAGCGCGCCCCGGCGCAGCCCGCGCCGCAGCCGCACGCGCAGGGGCGCGCGCTCCTTGGCCGCCGCCGTCTTGCGCGTGCGCGCGCCCTTCGCGGGGGCCTTCTTTCGTTTCGTGCTGCTCCGTGCCATGGCCCGCCTGATACCCCAGCGCGCGGCCCTTGACCATCGCCGCGCGCGGCCCCGGCGCAACGAAAAACCCCCGCGGCGGGCACCGCGGGGGTCGGTTCGGCTCGCCGGCAAACAGGCTCTATTCCGCCGGAACCGCGCGTTCCTCGATGCCGAGGGGGTGGCTCAGATGCGGCAGCATCTCCCTGGGGCAGACCTGCAGGAAGTTGCCCTTCTCCAGCTCCCAGTGGTCGAGGATGTCGCGGGCCTTGCGGCTGCCGGTCTCTTCGGCGTGGCGCGCGATCAGGCCCTTCAGCTCCGCCTCCCAGTGCTTCACGGTCACGCCGCAGGTCACCAGCGTTTCCATGTTCATCCGGTCGGTCGCCTCGCCCTCCGGGTCGTAGAGATAGGCCATGCCGCCGGTCATGCCCGCGCCGAAATTGGCCCCGATCGACCCCAGGATCACCGCGATGCCGCCGGTCATGTACTCGCAGCCGTTCGAGCCGCAGCCCTCGACCACGACCTTCGCCCCCGAGTTCCGCACGGCGAAGCGTTCGCCCGCCCGGCCCAGCGCGAAGAGATGCCCGGCCGTCGCGCCGTAAAGCACCGTGTTGCCGATGATCGTGTTGTCCGACGCCTCCAGGGTCGAGGACAGCGGCGGGCGCACCACGATGGTCGCCCCCGACAGCCCCTTGCCGACATAGTCGTTGGCGTCGCCCGCGACGACGATCTTCAACCCCGGCGCGCCGAACGCGCCCAGGGACTGCCCCGCGCTGCCCGCCAGCTTCACCGTCAGGTGGTCGGGCTGCAGCTTGTTGCGCATCCCGAACCGCTTGACGATGTGGCTGGAGGCGCGGGTGCCGATGGTGCGGTCGGTGTTCCGCACCGCGTAGGACACCTGCATCTTCTCGCCGTCCTCGAAGAACGGCGCCGCGTCGCGCAGGATTTCCGCGTCCAGCGTGTCGGGCACCGCCGTGCGCGCCCGCGTGCGGTCGAGCTGCGGCCGGTCGGACGCGTCGACCTGCACCAGCAGCGGGTTCAGGTCGAGATCGTCCAGATGGCCCGAACCGCGGCTGATCTGGGTCAGGAGGTCGGTGCGCCCGATCACCTCGTCGAGGCTGCGCGCGCCGATCTGGCTGAGGATTTCCCGCACTTCCTGCGCGTAGAAGGTGATCAGGTTCACCACCTTGTCGGCATTGCCGGTGAACTTGGCCCGCAGGCGTTCGTCCTGGGTGCAGACGCCCACCGGGCAGGTGTTCGACTGGCACTGCCGCACCATGATGCAGCCCATCGAGATCAGCGCGGCGGTGCCGATGCCGTATTCCTCGGCCCCCATCATCGCCGCCATGACGATGTCGCGCCCGGTGCGCAGGCCCCCGTCGGTCCTCAGCGTCACCCGCTCGCGCAGGTTGTTCATGGTCAGCACCTGGTGCGCCTCTGTCAGGCCCATCTCCCACGGGAGCCCGGCATACTTGATCGAGGTCGCCGGCGAGGCCCCGGTGCCGCCGTTATGCCCCGAAATCAGGATCACGTCGGCCTTGGCCTTGGCCACGCCCGCCGCGATCGTGCCGACGCCGGAAGAGGCCACCAGCTTGACCGTCACCTTGGCGCGCGGGTTGATCTGTTTCAGGTCATAGATCAGCTGCGCCAGGTCCTCGATCGAGTAGATGTCGTGGTGCGGCGGGGGCGAGATCAGCGTCACGCCCTTGGTGGAATGGCGCAGCCGCGCGATGAGGTCGGTGACCTTCATCCCCGGCAACTGGCCGCCCTCGCCGGGCTTGGCGCCCTGGGCGACCTTGATTTCCAGTTCCTCGCAGTGGTTGAGGTATTCCGCCGTCACGCCGAACCGCCCCGAGGCGACCTGCTTGATCTTGGCCGAGGCATTGTCGCCGTTCGGCTCGGGGTGGAAATGCGCCGGGTCCTCGCCGCCCTCGCCCGAGTCCGACTTGGCGCCGATCCGGTTCATCGCCACGTTCAGCGTCTTGTGCGCCTCGGGCGACAGCGCGCCCAGGCTCATCCCCGGCGTGACGAACCGCTTGCGGATCGAGGTGATCGATTCCACCTCCTCGATCGGGATCGGCTTGCCCGCGGGCTTGATGTCCAGCAGGTCGCGCAGGTGGATCGGCGGATGCGCCCGCATCGCCGCCGAAAACTGCTTCCACATCTCGTAGGAGGCGTTGTCGCAGGCCCTCTGCATGATCGCCATGGTCTTGGCTTCCCAGGCGTGGGTCTCGCCGGTGCGCCGCGCCTTGTAGAAGCCGCCGATCGGCAGCACGTCCTGCCCCCCGCGCCAGCCGCGCCGGTGCACCTCTTCCAGCTTGCGCTGGATGCCGGTCACGCCGATGCCCGAGATGCGGCTGTGCATGCCGGGGAAATACTCCGCGCACAGCGCCCGGCTCAGCCCCACGGCCTCGAAGTTGAGCCCGCCGCGATAGGACGAGATCACCGAGATGCCCATCTTGGACATGATCTTCAAAAGGCCCAGGTCGGTGGCCTTGCGGAACCGCGCCACGGCTTCGGTCAGCGAACAGTCCAGCAGCCCGCGCTCGATCCGGTCGGCCAGCGTGTCTTCGGCGAGGTAGGCGTTGACCGTCGTCGCCCCGCAGCCCACCAGCACCGCGAAGTAATGCGGGTCGATGCATTCCGCCGAGCGCACGTTGAGCGAGGTGAAGGTCCGCAGCCCCTTGCGCGTCAGCCAGCTATGCACGGCGCTGGTCGCAAGGATCATCGGCATCGGCACCTTGGCCTCGTTCTGGTGCTGGTCGGTCAGCACCAGGTGCCCCGCGCCCGAGCGCACGGCATCCTCCGCCTCGGCCCGGATCCGGTGCAGCGCGTCGCGCAGCGCATCCGGCCCCGCGCCCGCCGGGAAGGTGCAGTCGATCTCGGTCATCGGGACGACGAACTGGTCGACCAGCGCCTGGAACTGCGCGTTGCCCAGGAACGGGCTTTCCAGGATGATGATCCGGGTCTGGCTGCCGTCCTCGTCCAGCACGTTGCGCAGGTTGCCGAACCGCGTCTTCAGGCTCATCACCCGGTATTCGCGCAAACTATCGATCGGCGGGTTCGTCACCTGGCTGAAATTCTGCCGGAAGAAGTGGCTGAGCGGGCGATACTTCTCGGACAGCACCGCGCTGGGCGTGTCGTCGCCCATCGACGCGATGGCCTCCTTGCCGTCCTCGGCCATCGGCATCAGGATCGTCTCGACCTCCTCGACCGAGAAGCCCGCCGCGATCTGCCGCTTGCGCAGCTCGCCGCCCTGGAACAGCGGCGCCTCCTCGGCGCTGGACAGCGAGGCGTCAAGCTCGTGCACCTTCTCCAGCCAGTTGCCGAAGGGCTGGCTCGCGGCCAGCATGTCCTTGAGCTCGCCGTCGTGGTAGAGCTTGCCCTCCTTCATATCCACGGCGATCATCTGCCCCGGACCCAGCGCGCCCTTCTCGCGCGCGATCGCCTCGTCGGTCGGCACCATCCCGATTTCCGACCCGGCCACCAGCAGCCCGTCGCCGGTCACCACATAGCGCATCGGCCGCAGCCCGTTGCGGTCGAGCCCCCCGCAGACCCAGCGCCCATCGGTCATCGCCAGCGCGGCGGGGCCGTCCCAGGGCTCCATCACCGAGTTCACATAGGCATACATGCTGCGCCAGCTTTCGGGCAGCTCCACCGCCTGGTTCGACCAGGCCTCGGGCACCAGCATCGTCTTGGCCATCGGCGCGTTGCGGCCCGCCCGCACCAGCACCTCGAACACCGAATCCAGCGCCGCGGAGTCGGACGAGCCCTGCGCCACGATCGGCTTGATATCCTCGGCCAGGTCCCCGAAGGCCGAGGACGCCATGCGGATTTCATGGCTCTTCAGCCAGTTCAGGTTGCCCTTCAGCGTGTTGATCTCGCCGTTATGGGCGAGCATGCGGAAGGGTTGCGCCAGCCACCATTGCGGGAAGGTGTTGGTGGAATAGCGCTGGTGGTAGATGGCGAAGGCCGACGCGAAGCGTTCGTCCTGCAGGTCGGGATAGAACTCAGCCACCTGCTCGGCCAGCATCATGCCCTTGTAGATCACGCTGCGGCAGGACAGCGAACACAGATAGAGCGTCGGCACCTGCGCGGCGGCCGCGGCCTTCTCGATCCGGCGGCGGATCACGTAAAGCTCGCGCTCGAAGGTGTCCTCGTCCACGCCCTTGGAATTCGAGATCAGGATCTGCTCGATCTCGGGGCGCGTCGCGTTGGCCTTCTCGCCCAGCACCTCGGTATTCACCGG
This sequence comes from Rhodovulum sp. ES.010, assembly GCF_900142935.1. Classification (NCBI taxonomy): domain Bacteria; kingdom Pseudomonadati; phylum Pseudomonadota; class Alphaproteobacteria; order Rhodobacterales; family Paracoccaceae; genus Rhodovulum; species Rhodovulum sp. ES.010. The sequence continues at coordinate 2,594,404 of NZ_FSRS01000001.1, forward strand.
CACGTGGCGCCAGCCGTAGATGTAATAGCCCATCCGCAGGACCTCGGTCTCCACGATGGTCCGGCAGACCTCCTGCGCGGCGAAATCGGTCCGCGGCAGGAACACCTGGCCGACCGCGATCAGCCGCTCGGGATGCGGTTCGTGCCCGGTGCGGCGGATCTGGTCGTAGAAGAACGGCACCGGGATCTGCACATGGATGCCCGCGCCATCACCGGTCTTGCCGTCGGCATCCACCGCGCCGCGGTGCCAGACCGCCTTGAGCGCGTCGATCCCGTTCTCGACCACCTTGCGCGACGGCTTGCCGTCGATCGCGACGACCAGGCCGACCCCGCAGGAGGCATGCTCGTCATCGGGGCGGTACAGGCCGGTCTCGGCCATGCAGGCACGCTTGGCTTCCTCGCGGGCCACCCAGGCGGCGTCGTACTTGGTCATGACGTCTCTCCTTGATCCGTGACTCCGTAAAGCGCGAGCGTTTCGGCTTCGGTCAGTCTCTGATGGTCGCCGGCAAAGGCATGGCCGGACGGTTTGGCGTCGATATAGATCTCTTGGGTCATCTCCAGCCCCTCGAGGCTGTCCAGCGTGCCGGCCATGACCGCCGTCATGCCCTGCATCGGCCCCGGCGCGGTCATCCGCCAGAACAGGTTGGCGCCGCAGACCCCGCAAAAGCCGCGCTCGGCCCAGTCGGACGAGGCGTAGGTGCGGATGTTCTCCGCGCCCTCCCAGGCGATGCCGCCGGGGGCGACGTCGATCGCGAAGGCCAGCGCCCCGGTCCAGCGGCGGCACATGCCGCAATGGCAGGCGCCATAGCCCTCGGGCGTCTCTGTCAGCCGATAGCGCACCGCCCCGCACAGGCAGCCGCCCTGACGTGATGCTCCGGTCATTCGTTCGCTCCCTCGACAAAGCGGTGGCACGCCTCGTACGCGGCCTGGCTCACCCGCGCATGCGATCCCTGCAGCCGGACGCAGGCAAGGGCCCGTTCGGCATAAACCTCTCGGTCCAGCGCAAAACCGGCCGCAGCGTCGAACAGGCCCGGCATCAGGTCGTAATCTCCGCCGTCGTCCCGGATCCACAGATGCGTGCCGCAGACCGGACAGAACGCGCGCTCGGCGAAAGGTGACGACCGGAAGGCCGCGACCTCGCCGGTGACGCGGACATCCTCGGCGGCCGCCGTCACGACCCACATCGCCGCGCCGGTCCAGCGACGGCAGGCCGCACAATGGCATGCGGAAACCGCTGCCGACCGGGGCGCGGCGTCGATCCGCACCCCTCCGCAGAGGCATTGTCCGTCGATCGTGGCGGTTTGCGCGTTCATCTTTCCTCAAGATTGCGGGTCAGTATCGCTGTCTCATCTGCGGGCGGCGGTCCGACAAAAGTCCGATGGAAGTCCGACGGAATTCCGATGAAAGTCCGATTGCCGCTTTTCCGTGCAGGCGACCGGCTCCGCGTCACTCCGCGGCCACCTGCGCGGGCTGGGCGAGGTAGTCGAGAATGCTGTCGGCCGCCTCGCGCCCGTCGCGGATCGCCCAGACCACCAGGCTCGCGCCGCGCACGATATCGCCCACCGCGAACACGCCCGGCAGGCTGGTCTCGTGGCTGCGGAAATCGGCCTTGACCGTGCCCCAGCGGGTGACTTCCAGCGCGGTCTCGCCCCACAGCGTCGGCAGGTCCTCGGCTTCGAAGCCCAGCGCCTTGATGACCAGATCGGCGGGTTCGACGTAATCGGCGCCCTCGATCACCTCGGGGGTCTGGCGCCCGGTGGCATCCGGCGGGCCCAGGCGCATCTTCTGCACCATGACCGATTCCACCGGGTCGCCGGCAAAGCCCTTGGGCGCCGAAAGCCACACGAATTCAACGCCTTCCTCCTCGGCGTTCTGCACCTCGCGCTGGCTGCCCGGCATGTTGGCCCGGTCGCGGCGATAGAGGCATTTCACGCTCTCCGCGCCCTGCCGCACGGCGGTCCGCACGCAGTCCATGGCCGTGTCGCCGCCGCCGATCACCACGACGCGCTTGCCCTGCGCGTTCAACTCGCCGCTGTCGTATTCCGGCACGCTGTCGCCGAAGCCCACGCGGTTGGACGCGGTCAGGTAGTCGATGGCGCGCACGATGCCCGGCACGCCGACGCCCGGCGCCTGCAGGTCGCGCGACTTGTAGACACCCGTGGCGATCAGCACCGCGTCGTGCTTGGCGCGCAGGTCGTCGAAGCCGATATCCTCGCCCACGTTGCAGTTCAGAACGAACTCCACCCCGCCCTCTTCGAGCTGGGTGTTGCGGCGCATCACGACCTCTTTCTCAAGCTTGAAGCCGGGAATGCCATAGGTCATCAGCCCGCCCGCGCGGTCGTAGCGGTCATAGACGGTGACCTGCAGCCCCGCCCGGCGCAGCCGGTCGGCGGCGGCAAGCCCGCCGGGCCCCGCGCCGATGATTCCCACGCTTTCGGGCCGGTCCTCGGCCGGCCGGATCGGCTGGACCCAGCCCTCTTCCCAGGCGGTGTCGGTGATGTATTTCTCGACCGCGCCGATGGTGACGGTGCCGTGGCCCGACTGTTCGATCACGCAATTGCCTTCGCACAGCCGGTCCTGCGGGCAGATGCGGCCGCAGATCTCGGGAAAGGTGTTCGTGGCCTGGCTGATCTCGTAGGCCTCCCGCAGCCGGCCCTCGGCGGTCAGGCGCAGCCAGTCGGGGATGTTGTTGTGCAGCGGGCAATGGGTCTGGCAGTAGGGCACGCCGCACTGGCTGCAGCGCGCGGCCTGCTCGGCGGCCTTCTCGGCGGCGTATTCGCCGTAGATCTCGTGAAAGTCGTGGGCGCGCGTGTCGGCGGCCCGCTTGGCAGGCATTTCCTTGGCGACGCTGACGAACTGAAGCATCTGACGCTTCGACATGGGAACTCCTCCGACACGGATTCCGGGCGCTTCGAGCCGCTTCTATACGCAGCTTGTCCGCGAATTAAAAGTCACAACCACTGACATAAAAGGAGTTCATCTCACGCGGCCGTTATTTTGCGCGCTTCGAATCGCGGATTTCTGGGCAGTATTTATGACCTAAATGCCGCCTTTCCTCTCCAAATCAACCGCCTATGCTACAGGCGTCGCGTTGAGGAAGCTGCCCGGCATGGAACTCTACAACCTTCTGCTGATCGCCGTGATCCAGGGGATCACCGAGTTCCTGCCGATTTCCTCGTCGGGGCACCTGATTCTGTTGCCGCAACTCACGGGGCTCGACGATCAGGGCCAGGTGATCGACGTCGCCGTGCATGTCGGCACCCTCGGCGCCGTGATCCTCTACTTCCGCAAGGACGCAATGCTGGCTCTAGGGGGGCTCGGCCGCCTGATGAAGGGCCAGATCGACACGCCGGGGGCCTTTCTCGCGCTCTGCCTTGTCGTGGCGACCCTCCCGGTGGTGGTTCTGGGCCTGATCATCGAACTCACCGGGCTGGACGAGGCGATGCGCAACATCGCCGTGATCGGCTGGACGATGCTCGCCTTCGGCCTCGTGCTGTGGTGGGTCGACACCCGCGCGCCCCAGACCCGCAAGGCCCCGGGCTGGACGCTGAAGCACGCCGCGATCATGGGGATGTGGCAGGCGATCGCCCTGATCCCCGGCACCTCGCGCTCGGGCATCACCATCACCGGCGCGCGGGCGCTTGGCTATGCGCGGCCCGACGCCGCAAGGCTGGCCATGCTGATGTCGATTCCCACCATCCTGGCCTCGGGGCTGCTTCTGGGCGGCGAGGTGATCCTGGAGGCGGACCTTGCCATGGCGCGCGACGGCGCGATCGCCGCCGGCTTCGCCTTCGTCTCGGCGCTGATCGCGCTGGCGGTGATGATGCGGCTCGCCCGCTCGATCAGCTTCACGCCCTACGTGATCTACCGGGTGATCCTCGGCATCACCCTCTTGGCGATCGCCTACGGCTAAGAGCGCATACGCTTGGCCGATTCCCGGATTTCGTAAAACTGGCCGGACGGGCGATAGCGCCAGAGATATTCCGGAATCACCGCTTCCATCGCCACCGGGTCGATCCCGAGATCGGCGAAGCCGCGGGCGTCGGCGGCCACCACGTTGTCGACGGCCAGATTCGCCACCTGGTCGCGCGTGAGCATGGAATTCTTGAACAGCTCCAACGACAGCCGCTGCAGCAGGTCGAAGAAGGTGCCCATCGCGGCGGACAGGAAGAGCGGCAGGTTCAGCACGATCCGGTTCGGCCGCGCGATCACCTCGAGCATTTCTTCCATGAGTTCGGAGAACGTCCGCACCTCGGGCCCACCCAGTTCGTAGATGCCGGGCTCTGCCTGCCCGGTCACGCCCAGCATCGCGGCCTTGGCGACATCGTCCACGTAGACCGGCTGAAACCGGGTGCCCCCACCCGTCACCGGCAGCACCGGCGAGAACCGGGCCATCGAGGCGAAGCGGTTGAAGAACTGGTCCTCGGGTCCGAAGATCACCGAGGGGCGCAGGATGACGGCATTGGGGAAATGCGTTCGCACGGCCTCCTCGCCCTGTGCCTTGGTCTGCGCATAGGTGCTTTTCGACCTGGCGTCCGCACCGATCGCCGAGACATGCACAAGACGCTGGACCCCGGCCTTCGCGGCCTCCTCGGCCACGTGCAGCGCGCCGTAGTGCTGGACAAGGCCGAAGGTGTTGCGCCCCACCTCGTTGAGGATGCCCACGCAGTTGACCGCCGCATCCGCCCCCTGCAGCACGGAGGCCACCGACTCTCGGTCGCGGATGTTGCACAGCACGGGCTCCAACTGGCCGACCGCCCCGTAGGTGCGCACGAAGATCGCCTCGTTCGGCCGCCGCACGGCGACGCGCACCCGCCACCCGGCCTCGGCCATGCGCCGCGCCACATAACGGCCCACGAAGCCCGAGCCTCCGAAGATCGTGACCAGTCCGGTCATGAGCTGCCTCCCTCGCGAATTGCGCCTTGTCCCGCAATATAGGGCGCATCCCCCCCCTGCAAGACATCGGCCCGGCCCCTGCAAATCGGCGTTGACTCCCCCTCCGGCGCTCTGTAAGTGACCGCCTCACGACACCTGCCCAGGTGGCGGAATTGGTAGACGCGCTAGCTTCAGGTGCTAGTGTCCGTATGGACGTGGAGGTTCGAGTCCTCTCCTGGGCACCAACCCCTCAGCTTCAGGGGCCGCAGTGGCGAACTTCCTGCATGTAAACGATATTCCCGCGGATCTCGACCTCGGGCCCTGCGTCGCGATCGATTGCGAGACGATGGGGCTCAACCCGCATCGCGATCGGCTGTGCGTGGTGCAGATGTCCGGCGGCGACGGGGACGCGCACCTGGTGCAGATCGGGCAGGGCCAGACCCAGGCGCCGAACCTGGCGCGGATGCTGGCCGACCCTAACGTTCTGAAACTGTTCCATTTCGGCCGGTTCGACATAGCAGCGCTGCTGAACACGTTCGGCGTCCTGACCGCGCCGGTCTACTGCACCAAGATCGCGTCGAAACTGGTGCGAACCTACACCGACCGGCACGGGCTGAAATACCTCCTCCAGGAACTGCTGGAGATCGACATCTCGAAACAGCAGCAAAGCTCCGACTGGGGCGCGGCGACGCTGAGCGAGGCGCAACTCGCCTACGCGGCTTCGGATGTGCTCCACCTGCATGCGCTCAAGGCCAAGCTCGACGGGATGCTGGCGCGCGAGGGTCGGAACGAAATGGCGCAGGCCTGTTTCGACTTCCTGCCGATGCGCGCGCGGCTCGACCTCGCCGGCTGGCCCGAGATCGACGTGTTCGCCCATTGAGGCCATCGCGATGAACCGCGACGCCTATATCGCCATCGGCCGCCGGGTGCTGTCGCGCGAGGCCGCCGCGGTTGCCGCGCTGGGCGACGCGCTGGGCGACAGCTTTGCCGCCGCTGTGGAGTTGGTCCTCGCCGCGCCAGGCCGGGTCATCGTTTCGGGCATGGGGAAATCGGGCCATGTCGGGCGCAAGATCGCGGCGACGCTGGCCTCCACCGGCACGCCCGCCCATTTCGTCCACCCCGCCGAGGCGAGCCATGGCGACCTCGGCATGCTGGCGCGGGGCGACGTGTGTCTCGTGCTGTCGAATTCGGGCGAGACGCCGGAACTGGCCGACATCATCGGCTACACCCGCCGCTTCGCGATCCCGCTGATCGGGGTGGCGGGCCGCGCCGACAGCACGCTCTTGCGTCAGGCCGACGTCGCGCTGCTGCTGCCCTCCGCCGAGGAAGCCTGCCCCATGGGCCTCGCCCCCACGACCTCGACCACGATGACGCTCGCGCTGGGCGACGCCTTGGCCGTGGCGCTGATGGAGCACCGCCAGTTCTCGCCCGAGAACTACCGCGAGTTCCATCCGGGTGGAAAGCTGGGCGCGCGGCTGTCGAAGGTCGCCGACCTGATGCATACCGGCGAGGAGGTGCCGCTGGTGCCCCTGGACACGGCCATGGCCGATGCGCTCCTGACGATGAGCCGCAAGAGCTTCGGCGTCGTGGGCGTTACCGACGCCGAGGGCCGGCTGGCGGGCATCGTCACCGATGGCGACCTCCGGCGCCACATGGAGGGGCTCCTGGAGCGGCGCGTGGACGAGGTGATGACGGCCTCGCCCCTGACCATCGGCCCCGACGATCTGGCCGAAAAGGCGCTGGGGATGATGAACGGGCGCAAGATCACCTGCCTGTTCGTGGTCGGCGCGGATGCGCGGCCGCAGGGCATCCTGCATATCCACGACTGCCTGCGCGCCGGGGTCGCCTGAGGCATGGCCTCGTGGGACAACACCTATTCCCGCTTCATCGCGCTTGCCAAGATCGTGCTTCCGCTGGCCGCGCTGGGCCTTCTCTCGACCCTGTTCCTGATTTCGCGGGGTCCGGGCGGCGGTGAAGACCTGCCCTACGCCCAGGTCGAGATCGACGAGTTGCTGCGCGAACAGAGGATCGGCGCGCCGACCTATGCCGGCGTCACCCGCGACGGCACCGCGATCGCCGTGACCGCCGAGACCGCGCGGCCCGACGCCGAGGCCCCGGGCCGCGCCACGGCGCAACGGATGCGCGCCCGGCTCGATCTGCCCGATGGCAGCCACGCCGACATCTCGGCGGCCCAGGGCACCATCGACACCGCCGCGCAGACGGCCATCCTGGACGGGCGCGCGCGCATCGAGACGTCGACCGGATACCAGGTGCGGGCCGCGCGCATCACCTCCGCCCTCGGTCGGACCGAAGTGATCGCCGACGGCCCTGTAGATGCCGACGGGCCCCCCGGCCGGATCGATGCGGGTGCCATGGAGCTTACCGCGGCACCCGGCGCCGAAACGCGCTACGTTCTGGTTTTCAAGGACGGCGTCAAGCTGGTATACGATCCCGGTCGGTAGGGAAGGGCTTTGATTTTGACGTTTCGCACCAGCGTGATCGCATCGATCCTCGCGTTGGCGCCAGCCCTTGCGGTGGCGCAGGGGGCGCAGATCGCGTTCGGCGCGCTCTCCCACGATGCCAGCCAGCCCGTCGAGGTCACGTCGGAGCGGCTGGACGTCGACCAGGGCGACGGCACCGCGGTTTTTTCCGGCGAGGTTCTGGTCGGCCAGGGCGACATGCGCCTGTCGGCCGACGAAGTGCTGGTCGTCTATGCGGAAGACGCCGCCGCGGGCAGCGGCCGCATCGCGCGGCTGGAGGCGATGGGCAGCGTGCTGCTGGCGCTGGGCGACGAGGCCGCCGAGGCCCAGCGCGCGGTCTACAGCATCGACAGCGGGACCATCGTGATGTCCGGCAACGTGCTGCTGACCCAGGGTCCGAGCGCGATCGGCGGAGAGCGGCTTGTCGTCGACCTCGACAGCGGGACGGGCACCATGGAGGGTCGGGTGCGCACCGTGCTGCAGCCCGGCAACGGCGAATGAGCGCGGATGGCGGCGCGCTGCGGGTCGCCGAAGGCGCGGCCGGGCTGAAGGTCACCGACCTGCGCAAGAACTATCGCCGCCGCCCGGTGATCCGCGACGTGAGCCTCAGCCTCGACCGGGGCGAGGTGGTGGCGCTCTTGGGGCCCAATGGATCGGGCAAGACGACATGTTTCTACGCCGTCGCCGGGCTCGTCCGGCCCGAGGGCGGGCGGGTGATGATCGACGGGCGCGACGTGACGGGGCTGCCGATGTATCGCCGCGCGCGCATGGGCATCGGCTACCTGCCGCAGGAAGTCTCGATTTTTCGCGGGCTCAGCGTCGAAGACAACATCAACGCCATCCTGGAGATCGTGGAGCCCGACCGCCACAAGCGGCGCGAACGGCTGGAAGAATTGCTCTCCGAGTTTTCCATCGAGCATCTTCGCCGCGCGCCGGCTCTCTCTCTCTCTGGCGGCGAACGCCGGCGGGTCGAGATCGCGCGCTGCCTTGCCGCGAACCCGAAATACCTGCTGCTGGACGAACCCTTCGCCGGGGTCGACCCGATCGCCGTCGGCGAGATCCGCACGCTCGTCGCGGACCTCAGGACCCGCGGGATCGGCGTGCTCATCACCGACCACAACGTCCGCGAGACGCTGGAAATCGTCGACCGCGCCTATATCCTGCACGATGGCAAGGTGCTGATGAGCGGCACGACCCAGGAGGTGATCCGCGACGAAAATGTGCGCAGGGTCTATCTCGGCCACAGTTTCCGGATCACCTGACCCTTGGCCATGGGCCTCCGCCCCGACCTATCGCCCCGCCCGTCGCAGGGCCTGCGCCTGACCCCCGGACTGCGCCAGGGGCTCGCGATCCTGAGGATGCCGGCCACCGATCTGGCCGCCGAGTTGCGCCGCGCGGCCGATGAGAACCCGCTGATCCGGCTGTCCGACCCCGACGGCGCCGCCACCGGCGCACCGGGCACGCCTCCGACATCGGAGATCGCCGCGCCTGACAGCCTCGGCGAACGCTTGCGCCGACAACTGGCGTTGATGCCGCTTGCCCCGCCGGTGGCCGCAGTCGCCCGTTTTCTCTGCGGCGACATCGACGAGGACGGCTATCTCGACGAGGAGGCTGCCGGAAACCTCGAAGGCATGGGCGTCGCGCCGGACGAGGTCGCGGCCGCAATCGAGGCGCTGCAAGCCTGCGACCCGCCCGGCGTCGGGGCGCGCAGCCTGGAGGAATGCCTCGCCCTGCAGATGCGCGAGCACGGCATGGAAGAGTCGGCGGCGCGCGCAGTCTGCGCGCGGCTCGACCTGCTGGCCGAGCGGCGGCTGGACGATCTGGGCCGGGCGACCGGTCTCGACGGCGCAACGCTGGCCGGCATGGCGCGCCTCTTGCCGCGCCTCACCCCCCGCCCGGGGGCGAGCGCCGCGCAGGACCCGCTTCCACCGGCACCGGAAATCATCGTGGAGGAGGCCCCGGACGGCCGCGTCGCCGCGACGCTCGACGGGCGGATCGTGCCGCGCGCCGAGTTCGACACGCGTCTCGCCCGCGAGCTTTCCGGGCAGAAGCAGGCGGCAAACCTGCGCGAGGAGGCCCAGACCCTTGTCGGTGCGCTGCGCTTTCGCGAGCGAACGCTCGAGACGCTTGCATTCTTCATCGTCGACCACCAGGCCCGGTTTTTCATCGAAGGGCCGGAGCATCTGGTCCCGATGACCCGAGCCGAGATGGCCGAGGCCCTGGGCCTGCACCCCTCGACGGTCGGCCGCGCGCTAGCCGACAAGGCGCTCTCCTACCGCGGCGTTGTGCATCCGCTGTCGCGCTTCGTCTCGCGGCCGCTGCCCTCCAACGGCGCGGGTCCGGTCACCGCCTACGGTGTCCAGCGCCACATCCGGCGCCTGATCGAGGCGGAAACGCCGTGCAGCATTCTCTCGGACGAGGAAATCGCCGCAATCCTCCGACGCGAGGGCGTTGACATCGCGCGCAGAACCGTCGCCAAATACAGGCAAGGGTTGACCATCCCCTCGTCCTTCGAACGCAGGAAGCGAAAGGCGCAACAGGTATGACTCGCGTTGCGTATCCCCGTTGACCCCGCGCCGTCCCGCCTTTAACGGAGAGCGAACCTGCGCGGGCGGGCAATATCAGGAGGCAAGATGCTGTACCAGATCAGCGGCAAACAGATCGACATTGGCGAGGCCCTGCAGACCCATGTGAAGGACGAGCTCAATGCCGCCGTCCAGAAGTATGCGGAGCGGCCGACCGACGCGACCGTCGTGTTCTCGCGGAACGCGCACGAATATGTCTGCGAGGCGACGGTGCACCTGTCCACCGGGCTGACCGCCCAGGCCAAGGCCCACGCGACTGAGATCTATGCCGCCTTCGACAGCTGCTGCGACAAGATGGAAAAACAGCTGCGTCGCTACAAGCGTCGGCTGAAGGATCACCATCGCGACCGCTCCGAGCCGGTTGAATCGATCGGGGCGGCATCCTATATCCTCGCATCATCGGAAGCCGAGGAGGAGTCGGAGCCCGAAAGCCTCCAGCCCATGATCATCGCCGAGATGGAGACCAAGATCCCGTCGGTTTCCGTGGGCGAGGCGGTGATGCAGATGGAGCTTGCGGGCAAGGATGTGCTCGTGTTCCGGAACGAGAAGACCGGCAAGATCAACGTGGTGCATACCCGCGAGGACGGCAACGTCGGCTGGATCGACCCGTAAGCCCGGCCAGACCGGCCGCGCCGTCCGCCAAAGGCGGTTCGCCAGAAGCGAGAGGCCCATGCAGCTTTCCACCCTTTTGAAGCCCGAGGCGGTTCGGGTGCTCGGCACCATGTCCAGCAAGAAACGCCTGTTCCAGGAATTGGGCGAGGTCGCGCAGACGGTCTACGAGCTGTCGGCCAGCGACGCGGTCGATGCGTTGCAGGAACGCGAAAGCCTCGGCCCCACCGGCGTCGGCCACGGCGTGGCGCTGCCCCATGCACGCCTGCCCGGCCTTGAAAGGGTGCGCGGCGCCTTCATCCGGCTGGAGAAGCCGATCGATTTCGGCGCGGTCGACCGCCAGCCTGTGGACCTGATCTTCGCGCTGTTCGCGCCACAGGATTCGGGGGTCGATCACCTCAAGGCGCTGGCACTGGTCTCGCGGACGCTTCGCGACCAGACCGTGTGCGAGAAGCTGCGAGCCAACACCAACCCGGCGACGCTCCACGCCGTGCTGACCGAAGCACAGACCTCGACCCAGGCCGCCTGAGCTAGGACTTCCACGGCCCGTAGCCCAGCGCAACGTAATCGCGCCGGTAGGCCGCGCGGGCCGCGGCCTCCAGGTCCTCGTCGTAGATGTCGGAGAGCGGTACCGGCCCCTGGGGCAGCGGCGCGGGCGGAAGCGGCGCATCTGCCCCCACCTGCGCGGCCAGCGCGGCGAAATCCGCGGCCAAACGTTCCGCTCGCAGCACCATGTCGGGACAGGCGATCGGCGCCATCCCTTCCAGAACGCGGCTCTGCGACGCCCAGCTGGCATCGACGCGCAGCCCGGTCTGGCCGGCGAGATTGCCCTCGAGGAATCGCAGGAAGCCCAGGAACGCAGCGCGGTGCGCCGCGCGGTCGTAATCGGCCCCAGGCCCGTTCGCGGGCAGCGGCACACCGTAGCTGTCGCGCAGCGCGGCCCGGATCGCCGGGAAACTGTCCTTGCCGACCGGCAGGACATGCGTGCAGAACGCGCGATGCGCGCGGACCAACGGGTGCGTGACGACCGTGAAGCTGCGATGGCCGGGGTGGCGCCGCATCCACTGGCGCAGCGTCTTGCGGGTAAAGCCGCGCCGCAGCGCCCCCGGCCCGGTGCCGTCGAGCGCGGCGAGCCAGCCTTCGACCTGTGCCACGGGGCCGCCCCGGATCGCCAGGTAAAGCAGCGGGCTTTCGGCCGCCGCCACATAGGCCGGCACCGCCGGTCCGCGGCGCGGCTCGAAACAGGGAGTGCGCGACAGATCGAACCGGTCGAGTTCCGCGAGGGCCGCCGCCATGTCGTCCGGGTTCGTGACCTTGTCCGCAATCGGCTTTGGGTTCTGCTTCTTGAGCCGCTGCGAGACGGCGCGAAGCTGCGTGTCGAGCCCCAGGAAGCGCAGAAGCCCGTTCAGGACGTCGGCATCGGCGACATCTTCGTAGGCAAGGTAGAACGCCGTCTGCCCGCTGGTCTGAAGCGTCCGCAGGAGTTGAAGCTGAAAGCCCTGCACCGCGTCGAGATGGGCCACGAATTCGGCAGCGTCGAACCGCACCTGCGCCGCGCGCGCATGCCGGATGTCGGTCAGGCGCCACTGCCCGGTGCGCCCGGCGATCTTGCGCGAGACATAGGACTCGACCGGGTTGCGCGTGAGCACGATCTTGGCCCGGCGACGGTCGGCGAGGACGCGGGCCAGCACGCGCGGGTCGTGGTCGTGGAAGAAGCGAAAGCCGGGCATCCCCTCGCCCGCGCGCGCCATGGCCGCAAGAAGCATGTCGGGGTCGCGGTCGCGCTCGGCCCGGGACACGCCCAGAAGCGTGTGCCTGTCCTTGTGGCCGACGAACCGGGGGTTGAACGCTTCGCCGTAGCAGCGCAGGCCGGCCACCGCGTTCAGGTTCTCCTCAAGAAAGTTCGATCCCGTCCGCATCTCGGCGAAGATGACGAAGTTGTCGAAGGGGGCGCCGGTCTGCATGTCACCGCATCAGGTAGGGGGAGCTGGTCCGCGCCGGGCGGCGCGGCCGATCATCTCGGGCCGGGAAATCGCCCATCAGGTAGGGCGTCATGCCACGGTTCCGCAAATCCTGCAGGAACTGACCGAACCCGGCGAGGTCGGCCATAAGCGGCACCTCGGTCAAATGGTGCTGCGCGCGGGGCGCGATTTCGTCGACCAGGATTTGCAACGGCTCGATCGGGTTCTGCACGAAATCGGCCATGGTCCATACGCGCACCCGCGCCCGTGTGTGCGGTGAGCGCAGAATATCGAGGTGCGCAGACTCGATTCGCTGAAGCTCCGCGGCGCGCTTGCGCAGGTCGGCAAAGCTCCGCCGCGACAGGAAGAGCGGCACCGCCCAGGCACCGGTGATGACGGAAATCTGCGCGTTCGGATCGCCGGCCATGAACCAGCTGACATCCTGCCGGTCGCCGGGGCCGAACTGGAAGCACTGCCGTTCGCCGCGGGTGTTCCAGACGAGGCGCCTGAGGAAGGCGCACGCGTCGTAATCGCGCACGGCCGCTCTGTCCGACAGCCCGCCGTGATAGACGCACGCCCCGCCCGCGAACTGCACCCGTTCCGGGTGGTAGAGATGGCCGTGAACGCGCACGCCGACGTTCCGCCCAAGCCAGTCTTCGAAGTTCTCGAACAACTCGGCGAAACCCTCGAACACGGAATAGGGTGCGCAGGTGCGCCCGTTTTCCCAGCCGTCGCGCGGAAAGCGGCTTTGCATGTAGAGCCCCGCCCGCCCCCGGGTGCGCCGGTCGACCGCCTTCGTGAAGAGCCGGTCGATCTTGGCCGGGTTCGGCTCGGCGCAGGTCGCCTGGCTGCCGTCGGCCCCAAGGAAGGCGTCGTAGAGCCGGTCGGCCCGCGGCCAGATCTTGCGCGCGACGAAACAGTCCGAACGGCGCAGGAGTTGCAGGTGGTCGTCGTAGAAGATGTGCGGCTTGCCCTGGAAATCGAATTTCGACAGCGTGAGCGAGCGGCTCTCGATACGGTTGCCGTGCTTGCGCACCAGCGTCTGGAAATAGCTTTCGTCGGGGATCCAGACGCGGCGGAAATAGCGGTCATGGATCGGGCGGTCGGGGTCGGTCAGGATCGCGGTCAGGGTCTCGCGCGTCAGACACCACCATTGCGAACCGAGATGCGGCTCGAGCCCGGCCGGGATGCGGCGGCGGACCCGCAGGCGCCGCTGCAGCGCGACATGGCGGTCGAAAAGCCGGCGGTGACGCTTCCACGCGAAGGGAAAGCGCAGGGTGAAGCGTTCGCGTGCAAGGCCGCCGACGATCCAGGGCACCTCGTCGGTGGTCACGGACTCGATGAAATCGGTGCGGGGCCGGTCCGACAGGTAGGCGCGCAACTCGTCCCCGGACCGCAGGGGCAGGCAGGAACCGGAGGCGAGGTAGACATGGCTGAGCTCCGGAAACTCGGCCAGCGCCGTCTCGGTGCCTGCAAGCGTCGCGGCGACGATCGACCAGGTGCCCCATTCGCAGCGGTGGCGGCGGCAGAAGCGGATGTTTGGCAGATCGCCCAGCGCGGCGCGGAGGGCGTGGGCCACGCCGCGCGCCACGCGACGGTCGACATGGATCACCACCGGGCAGTCCTGCGTTGCCCAGTGCCGCGCCACCGCGGCCGCGCGGTCGAGCGCGGTATGAACCAGCAAGACGAAGCCCACTCTCATGCCCAGTTTCCCTTGGAGATGAGCCCCAGAAGCTCCAGCTGGCGCCAGTTGACGTATTTCTCGGACCACTTGCACCAGAGCTCCGGGCTGTCCTTCAGCGTCGTGTGATACGCACGGTATTCTTCGCCGCCGGCGTAGTGCTGGCGCCGGGTCAGTTCCTCGGCGGCCTTGCCCAAGACGCCGTCGAGGAACTTGGCATGAAGGAGCGCGCCCGACGCCTTTTCGCCGCCCCACTCGTCATAGACGAGGTTCAACCCGCGGGGCAGCAAGGCGTGGGTGGAACTGATATAGGCATAGCGCTTTTGCCATCGCACCAGCGGGATCTTGTTCAGCGCGGGGGCGCGCTCGGGCCGGTCGGGGAAGAACAGGCGCGCCCTGGGGCCGCCCTGGATCCAGAGATTGCGGTATTTCGGGTTCTTGCTGATCGTGTAATTGCCGCTGTCGAACCAGGAGGCGATCTCGAACGGGTCCTGGCCGGGGCGATAGGGCACCGCATCGATCGGGCCCTTGGGATACATGTCGATGAGCATCGCGCCGAACGACCGGATCGCCGCCGAATCCAGCCAGTCGCAGAGCGCCGGGATCGAGCGGGTGTCGCAGAACGGGTAGACGAAGAACTCGTCGACATCGACGGTCAGCGTCCAGTGGCCGTGCCCGTGGCGCATGAGCAGCCAGTTCAGCCAGTCCATCCCGAAATGCGACTTCCGGTAACTCGCCCGTGTCGACCAGAGCGAAACATCGGGCTGATCGGCCAGGAAGTCGCGCGATCCGTCATCCGATGCGTTGTCGACCATCAGAAAGTGCCCGATGCCACGCCGGCGGTAGTAGTCGAGGAAGTAGGGCAGCCGCACCGCCTCGTTCCGCAGCACGGTGAAGGCCAGCACATCGTCGGGTGCGATCTCGCGCGTTCGGTCGGCCACGCGGGACAACTGCCAGCGCTTGCAGCGCGCCCTGCGTTTCCAGCTCTTGCGCTCCAGACGCATGCGGTATGACGATAGCGCGCCCACTGGGCCTCCTGCCTGGACGCCCCAAGCGGGGCTCAGCCAGTGACTACCGAAAAGCGGCTAATCGTGCGTTAAGGACGTTGGGCGCCCCCGCCGTTCTCAGCCCCAGTCGCCGCGGGACATCAGCCCCAGCGCCTCAAGCTGGCGCCAGCCCTCAAGCCGGATCGACTCCGGGCACCAGAGCTCGGGGTTCGCGATGAGGGCGTCGTAATAGGTTTCGTAAAGCGCGCTGTTCGCGAAATGCTCGCGCCGGCGCTTTTCCTCGCGCGATTTCGCGACGATCGAAGGCAGGAACTTGGTGTGGAGCAGCACGCCCGAGGGCAGTCCGCCCGCCTCCAATCCCCGCACCCGGTTGAGCCGGGCCGGCAGCGCCGAGTGCGTCGAGCTGACATAGGCGTAGTGGCGCTTCCAGCGGATCAGCGGGGTCTTGGACAGGGTGGGCGCACGCGCCGGCGCATCGGCAAAGAACATGCGCGCCCGCACCCCGCCCCGCACGAGGAGGTTCCGCAGCGGTGGTTGGTATTTCGTCGTGATGTTGCCGGCATCGAACCAGCCCAGCACCTCGGTCGGGTCCTGACCGGGGCGATAGTCAGGCGCACCGACCGGCCCCTTGGGATAAAGGTCGAGCAGGATCGCCCCCATCGCCGGACGCCCCCGCGCGTCCAGCCACGCGGTGAGCGCGGTCAGGTCGCGGGTGTCATGATGCGGATAGACGAGCAACTCGTCAGCATCGAGCGTCAGGCACCAGTGGCCGTGGCCGAAACGCATCATCAGCCAGGTCAGCCAGTCGATCCCGAACCGCGACAGCTTGTAGCTGTGCCCCGTGCACCAGAGCGACACGTCGGGCTGGGCGGCGAGATAGTCGCGCGTGCCGTCGTCACTGGCATTGTCGACGAACAGGAAGTGCGCGACGCCCAGCGCGCGGTGATGGCGCAGGAAATAGGGCAACCGCTCGGCCTCGTTCCGCACGGTGGAGAAGCCGAGAATGTCGCCCTTGCGGATCGCAACCGTTCGGTCGACGACGGGCCGAAGCTGACTGTGCTTGCGCAGTGCCCGCACCAAGAGCCGACGCCGCGTCCACCGCATGCGATAGGCTGTCCAAGCGGACTGAAGGCCCCGCCGGGACGGCGCAGCCGGAGCGCTATCGAACGGGGGGCGGGCGTGGTGCACGAGCCTCGCGGCTTACTCGGCCGCCTTGCGCACGCCAACCAGTTCGCGCAGGTAGCGCTCGAACTCTGCGTTCAGTTCCGGGCGGGCCAGCGCAAAGGACACCGTCGCCTGCAAGAAGCCCGCCTTCGAGCCACAGTCGAACCGCTGGCCCTTGAAACGGAAGCCGTAGACGCCCTGGCCATCGATCTCCTGCGCGATGGCATCGGTCAACTGCAACTCGCCGCCGGCGCCGGTGCGGTTGTCCTTGCGGTTCTGGTCGAGGTTATGCAGCACCTTCGGCGTCAGGATGTAGCGTCCGATAACAGCAAGATTCGACGGCGCCTCGTCCACCTCGGGCTTTTCCACCATGCCCTTGACGAGCACTCTGTCACCCATGTCGCGGTCGACATCCAGAATCCCGTAAGCCTTTGTCTTGTCATGGGGCACTTCCATTGCGGCCACCATGTTGGCGCCGGTCTCCTCGTAGGATTCGATCATCTGCTGCAGGCAGGGCTTGTCGGCGGCGATCACGTCGTCGGGCAGGATCACCGCGAAGGGTTCGTTCGCGATCAGCCGGCGCGCACACCACACCGCATGGCCCAGGCCAAGGGGCCGTTGCTGGCGGATATACGCGATCGCCCCGCTTTCCATGTTGGTGGACTTCAACAGTTCGAGAAGGTCGTCCTTACCCGCCTTGCGCAGCGAGGCCTCGAGCGTGGGCGCGGCATCGAAATAGTCTTCGAGCGCGCTCTTGCCGCGGGAGGTGACGAAGATGAACTCCCTGATGCCGGCCGCGCGCGCCTCGTCGATGGCGTACTGGATCAGCGGCCGGTCGACCAGAGTCATGATCTCCTTCGGGATCGACTTGGTTGCGGGAAGAAAACGCGTGCCAAGGCCCGCGACGGGAAAGACGGCTTTGGTGACCTTACGCTGCATGACCTCTTCGCCTCTTCTTCATTTCCAACACGCTTCGCCGCCACGCCCACCGCGTCCGGCGTTCCCCCGTGGCGATCCATACTGCACCGGCAGCGTATCAAAAAGGTTATACCGAGTTGATTCCCTTGTGACGGGCCATTGAAGCAACAAAATGGCCTGTCCGGCGCGGCCTATGCCCGCCCTGGCACATGGGCGCCGACGGCCGCGTGTGGTCTTGCGGGCCCCCTCACGCGATCCCAAGCATGGCCAGCATCGCCTCGATGCGGGGCACGTCCTCGGGGTTGTTGAGTTCCCAGAACGGCCGTCCCCGCGCCTCGACCTCGACGCAGAGCACCGGGCGCTCGCGTTCCAGGAAGCGCAGCTGTTCCAGCCCCTCGAGCCGCTCCAGCGGCCCGGCCTCCCACCGTGGATAGGCGGCCAGCGCGGAGGGGCGGTAGGCATAGACGCCGACATGGTGGAAGACGGGCGTCAGGGCGTCGTCCGCGTAGCTTTGCCCGGTATAGGGGATCACCTCCTTGGAGAAGTAGAGCGCGCGGCGGTCCCAGCCGAAGACGGCGGTGGTGCCGCCCACACGGCCGGCGTGCCGATCCTCCAGCAGTGCCGAGAGCCCCTGCCCGTCGCAGCGCAGGACAGGCGTTGCGACCTCGGCCACCGGGTCGGCCGCCAACCCCGCCACGAGGTCCTCGATGAACCAGGCCGGGGTGAGCGGCGCGTCGCCCTGCAGGTTCACCACGATCTCGTGGCCGCCGCCGAGCCGGTCGAACGCGTCTGCAACCCGCTCGGTGCCGTTGGCGCACGTCTCCGAGGTCATGACCACCTCGGCGCCGAAGGCTTCTGCAGCCGCGCGAATGCGCGAATCGTCGGTCGCGATCACGGCGCGCTCTACACCCGAAACGCCTTGCGCCGCCTCCCAGGCGCGCTGGACAAGATTCTTTTCCTGCCCGGAGGCGCCCCTCAGCGGCACCAAGGGCTTCCCCGGGAAACGGCTGGAGGCATAGCGCGCCGGAATGACGATCAGGACGGACATCAGACGGGCTGCAGGGTCACGCCTGGCGCATGGGCGATGAAGAACGGGTTCTCGTAGCCCGGCTTGCCATAGGTCAGCGGCGCATGATCGTCGAAGCGCACGACCTTGCCGCCGGCCCCCGACAGAACCGCATGCCCCGCGGCGGTGTCCCATTCCATGGTGCGTCCGAGCCGCGGGTAAAGGTGCGCCTCGCCGCTCGCAACGAGGCAGAACTTGAGCGAGGACCCGGCGCTCGTCATGTCGGCCACTGCGTATTTCGCGATGTAATCGTCGGTCGCCTGGTCGCGGTGCGATTTCGAGGCCACAACCACGAGGGCCTCGTTCCCAGGCGCGGAGACCGAGAGCGGGCGAAGCGTGTCGGGCCGGTCGAAATCGAAGGCCCCGGTTTCCTCGACCGCCGCGCCGTCCGCGCGCGTGTAGAAAAGCCGCCCCTTGGCCGGAGCGTAGACGACACCGCGGACGGGATGCCCGCCCTCGACCCAGGCGATGTTCACCGTGAACTCGCCGCGCCGTTTCACGAATTCCTTGGTTCCGTCCAGCGGATCGACGATCAGGAAATTCTCGGCGCGCCCGGCATGGCTTTCGGCCTGTTCCTCGGTGACGATCAGCGTGTTGGGAAAGGCATTGGCGAGCTGCTCGTAAATGAGAGCATCGGCGGCCTCGTCGGCGGCGGTCACCGGGCTGTCGTCCGCCTTGGAGCGCACCTCGAAATCGTCGGCCTCGTAGATCTCCATGATCCGCGCCCCGGCCATGAGGGCCGTCCGACGCATCACCTGTTCGAGCGTTTCGTAATCCAAAAACCGGCTCCCTCTGCGCCTCGATCGTAAGGAAATCGCAAGGCCCTTATGCTTGCGTGTAAGCGCAACGGCAAGGGCGGCCAACGCCCCCGAACGCGGAAGAGGCAATGTTTCAGCCGAGCAGACCCAGATCGACCACCATGGGCCTCGTTCGCCTGCTCGGTCTGATTTATCATGGCAGCGTCCGCCATGTGCGCCGCAGCCATCGCAATGCCGTCGTCGGGCTGATCATGAACATCATGCAGACGGTGATCTTCATCCTCGCCTTCTACCTGATGTTCACCCTGGTGCCCGGCATGCGCGGCTCGGCGGTCCGGGGCGATTTCCTGCTCTACCTGATGTCGGGCATCTTCCTTTTCCTGACCTTCAACAAGACGATGTCCGCGGTGATCGGCTCGGAAGGTCCGGCCTCGCCGATGATGCAGCACGCCCCGATGAACACCATCGTCGCGATCGGGTCGGCCGCGATCGGCGCGCTCTACGTCCAGCTTCTTTCGATGTTCGTGGTCCTGTTCGTCTACCACGTCGCTTTCACGCCGATCACCATCTACAATCCGGTCGGCGCGATCGGCATGGTGCTGTTGTCATGGTTCTCCGGCTTCTCGATCGGTCTCGTCCTGCTGGCGATGAAGCCTTGGGCCCCCGGCGCCGTCGGGCTGGTCTCGATGATCTACCAGCGGCTGAACATGATCGCCTCGGGCAAGATGTTCCTCGCCAACACGCTGCCGGGCTACATGCTGACGTTGTTCGACTGGAACCCGCTGTTCCACTGCATCGATCAGGCGCGCGGCTATACCTTCATCAACTACAGCCCCCAGTTCACGGCCGTCTCCTACCCTATCTATGTCAGCGTCGCGCTTATCATGATCGGACTGATGGGCGAGTTCTACACGCGGAAATTCGCCTCGGCGAGTTGGTACGCGCGGCGCTAGGACTCGAACGCTTGCCCGCCCGACGGCCCATGCGCAGCGGGCCGGGCCAACCCCAAGGACTTCTCGGCGCCCGGGGCGTGAGGCGTTGGCCCCACGGGCACGTCAATCCACGACCCGCAACGTCAGGTTCAGCCGGCCCCCGCCCTTGAGAAGAGTAGAGGATCCGGGCCGGACACGGTCGATTCCGTGATGCACCAGCCGCGCTTCTCCGCCCATCACCAGCACGTCGCCGGAATTCAACCAGACGCTTTCGGTGGCCCCGCCGCGTTCGATATTGCCGATTCGGAACCGTGCCGCGTCCCCCAGCGAAATCGACAGGACCGGCCAGCCGAAATCGGCCTCGTCCCGGTCCTGGTGCATCCCCATTTTCGCCCCCTCGGCATAGTAGTTGACGAGGCAGCAGTCGGGCCGCCGGTCGAGCCCGGTGATCGCCTCCCAGACCGCAAGGACCGAGGCCGGGATCGGCGGCCAGGCCACGCCCGAGGGATGGCGCCGCTCGTAGCGGTAGCCGCGCCGGTCCGACACCCAGCCGTAGCGCCCCGCCGACGTCATACGGACACTCATCTTCCGGCCGAACCGCGTCTCGGGCTGGAAGAAGGGCGCCGCGGCCACCACCGCACGCAGATCTTCGACCATCTCCGCCTGCGCGGGCGGCTCTAGCCAGCCCGGGAAAATCTCGACCCCGCGCAGCAGAAGGCCAGGCGTCGGGCGGGGGTGCGGGGGTGTTTCGGACATCCTTCACCATCCTCACATTTCTGTCATAAGCCACGCTTGCAGGGTCGATGACCCCTCCTTATATACCCCCGAGACACGGGTCCGGGACCAGTTCCCGGCCCACGTATTTTGGGATCGGAGGGCGGAGGCCGCATCTGGGTCTGCCTTCCAGAACATCGCCGAAGAAGAGGTAACACACATGGCCAAAGTCATCGGGATCGACCTCGGGACGACCAACTCCTGCGTCGCCATCATGGATGGGTCGCAGCCTCGCGTGATCGAGAACGCCGAAGGCGCGCGCACCACCCCCTCGATCGTCGCCTTCACCGACAACGAACGCCTCGTGGGCCAGCCCGCCAAACGGCAGGCCGTCACCAACCCCGACAACACGGTGTTTGCGGTCAAGCGCCTGATCGGGCGCCGCCTGACCGACGCGGAGGTGGAGAAGGACAGGAAACTCGTTCCCTACTCCATCGTCGACGGCGGCAATGGCGATGCCTGGGTGGAGGTTAAGGGCGAAAAATACTCCCCCAGCCAGATTTCCGCCTTCATCCTTCAAAAGATGAAGGAAACCGCCGAGAGCTATCTCGGCGAGAAGGTCGAGCAGGCGGTGATCACCGTGCCGGCCTATTTCAACGACCAGCAGCGCCAGGCCACCAAGGATGCCGGCAAGATCGCCGGCTTGGAAGTGCTGCGCATCATCAACGAGCCGACGGCGGCCGCGCTGGCCTATGGGCTCGACAAGAAGGACAGCAAGACCATCGCCGTCTACGACCTTGGCGGCGGCACCTTCGATATCACGATCCTGGAAATCGACGACGGCCTGTTCGAGGTGAAGTCCACCAACGGCGACACCTTCCTGGGCGGCGAAGACTTCGACATGCGCATCGTGAACTACCTCGCCGAGGAGTTCAAAAAAGAGCACGGCGTTGATCTGACCAAGGACAAGATGGCGCTGCAGCGCCTCAAGGAAGCCGCCGAAAAGGCCAAGATCGAACTGTCCTCCTCCAGCCAGACCGAGATCAACCAGCCCTTTATCTC
Source organism: Rhodovulum sp. ES.010 (assembly GCF_900142935.1). NCBI lineage: Bacteria > Pseudomonadati > Pseudomonadota > Alphaproteobacteria > Rhodobacterales > Paracoccaceae > Rhodovulum > Rhodovulum sp. ES.010. Next base: position 2,616,215 of record NZ_FSRS01000001.1, read on the forward strand.
GATGGACAAGGACACCGGCACACCGCTTCACATGGTCATGAAGCTGACCCGGGCAAAGCTGGAAAGCCTGGTTGGCGACCTCATCAAGAACTCGATCAAGCCCTGCCAGGCCGCGCTGAAGGATGCCGGCATCTCGACCTCGGAAATCGACGAGGTGGTGCTGGTCGGCGGCATGACCCGGATGCCCAAGGTCGTCGAGGAAGTGACCAAGTTCTTCGCGAAAGAGCCCCACAAGGGCGTGAACCCCGACGAGGTCGTGGCGATGGGCGCCGCGATCCAGGCCGGCGTGCTGCAGGGTGACGTCAAGGATGTCGTGCTGCTGGACGTGACGCCGCTGTCGCTTGGAATCGAGACCTTGGGCGGCGTGTTCACCCGCCTGATCGACCGCAACACCACGATCCCGACCAAGAAGAGCCAGATCTTCTCGACCGCCGAGGACAACCAGTCGGCGGTGACGATCCGGGTGTTCCAGGGCGAACGCGAAATGGCCTCGGACAACAAGATGCTGGGCCAGTTCAACCTTGAGGACATCCCGCCCGCGCCGCGCGGCATGCCTCAGATCGAAGTGACCTTCGACATCGACGCCAACGGCATCGTGTCGGTTTCGGCCAAGGACAAGGGCACCGGCAAGGAGCAGATCATCACGATCCAGGCCTCCGGCGGTCTGTCCGACGACGAGATCGACCAGATGGTCAAGGATGCCGAGTCGAATGCCGAGGCCGACAAGTCGCGGCGCGAGTTGGTCGAGACCAAGAACCAGGCCGAGAGCCTCATCCACTCGACCGAGAAGTCGCTTGAGGAACACGGCGACAAGGTCGATCCCTCGACGGTGGAGGCGATCGAACTGGCCGTTGCCGCGCTCAAGGATACCCTGGAAACCGAGGATGCCGGCAAGATCAAGGGCGGCATCCAGAACGTGTCCGAGGCCGCGATGAAGTTGGGCGAGGCGATCTACAAGGCCCAGCAGGAAGAGGCCGCGGGCGCGCAGGCCGAACCCGAGAGCGATGACGGGCCAAGCGGCGTCGACGAGGATATCGTGGATGCCGAGTTCGAGGACCTGGACGACGACGGGAAACGCTCGTAAGGGCGACAGGGACGGAAAAGGCCGGTCCGGGGGCACCCGGGCCGGCCCACGCGTTACGCGCAGAGGGATAGCCGATGGCAAAACGTGATTTCTACGAGGTTCTTGGCGTCGCCCGCGGCGCCTCGGCCGACGAAATCAAGAAGGCCTACCGCAAGAAGGCGAAAGAGCTTCACCCCGACCGCAACGCTGACAACCCCGGCGCCGAGGCCGATTTCAAGGAAGTGAACGAGGCCTACGAGACGCTGAAGGACCCCGACAAGAAGGCCGCCTATGACCGCTTTGGCCATGCTGCCTTCGAGGGCGGCATGGGCGGCGGGCCGCGTCCGGGCGGTCCGGGCTTCGGAGGGGGTGGCGGCGATTTCGCGTCGGCCTTCTCCAACGTGTTCGACGACCTGTTCGGCGACTTCATGGGCGGCGGCCCCGGCGGGCGCCAGCGCGCGACCCGCGGCTCCGACTTGCGCTACAACCTGCGCGTTACCCTGGAAGAGGCGCATGCGGGGCTGCAGAAGACGATCAAGGTGCCGGGCTCCGTCGCCTGCGACATCTGCAGCGGCACCGGGGCGGCGGGCGGCGCGGAACCGGCCACCTGCCCGACCTGCGCGGGTCTCGGCAAGGTGCGCGCCCAGCAGGGTTTCTTCACCGTCGAACGCACCTGCCCCACCTGCGGCGGGATGGGCCAGATCATCAAGAACCCGTGCACGGCCTGCGGCGGCGCCGGCCGGGTCGAGCGCGACCGCGCGCTTGCCGTCAACATTCCCGCAGGCGTCGAGACCGGCACGCGAATCCGGCTTGCCGGCGAGGGCGAGGCAGGCCTGCGCGGCGGTCCTCCGGGCGATCTCTACATCTTCATCGAGGTCGCGCCGCACCCGCTCTTCGAGCGCGAGGGAATGGATCTCTATTGCCGGGTTCCGGTCTCGATCGCGACCGCGGCGCTGGGCGGCGAGATCGAGGTGCCGACGATCGAGGGCGGCCGAACGCGCGTGAAGGTGCCGGCCGGCAGCCAGTCGGGCAAGCAGATGCGCCTGCGCGGCAAGGGCATGCCCGCACTCCGCGGCACGGGACAAGGCGACATGTTTATCGAGCTTGCCGTCGAAACGCCGGTGAACCTGACCCAACGCCAAAAGGAGCTGCTGCGCGAGTTCGAGGAACTCAGCGAGGAAAACAACCCCGAAGGGTCCAGCTTCTTCAAGAAGGTCAAGAGTTTCTGGGACGGGATGAAAAGCTGAGCACGGGTCCCGGAATCGGCCGGAGTTAACCTTTCGTTCAGCATGTTTTACCTAGTCTCGGGGCAATGACTCGCCCCAGCGATCCCAACCAGCTGTCCGAACCGCCCCTGCCGATCTTCGCAGGGACCGGGGTGCATGCGCTTGCCAAGGGCGCGCGGCTGCCCTCCTACATCCGCGATCATCGCCAGCGGCTGCGCAGCCGCTTCATGGCGGGCGGCGCGGACGCGATGCCGGATTACGAATTGCTGGAACTCGTCCTGTTCCGCGCCATCCCGCGTCAGGACGTGAAACCGTTGGCCAAGGCCCTGCTCGACCGGTTCGGCAGCTTCAATGCCGTGCTGTCCGCCTCGCCCGCGCGTCTGCGCGAGGTGAAGGGCGTCGGCGACGCGGTGCTGACCGAGCTGAAGGTTGTCGAGGCCGCGGCGCACCGGCTGGCCCGCTCGCGGGTCATGCACCGCCCTGTGATTGCCGGGTGGGAGGCGCTTCTGGACTATTGCCGCACCTCAATGGGCCACCGCGAGACCGAACAGTTCCGGGTGCTGTTTCTGGACCGCAAGAACGTGTTGATCGCCGACGAGGAACAGGCCCATGGCACGGTCGACCATGTGCCGGTCTACCCGCGCGAGGTGGTCAAGCGGGCGCTGGAACTCAACGCCTCAGCCCTGATCCTTGTGCACAATCACCCGTCTGGCGACCCGACCCCGTCCACGGCCGACATCGCCATGACCGAACAGGTCAACGCCGGCTGCGTCGCCCTCGGGCTCGTGCTGCATGATCACATCATCGTGGGCCAGGCGCGCGAGGTCAGTTTCCGCGCGGCGGGCTATCTCTAGCGCAGCCACACCTCGACCCGGCGGTTGATGAGCCGGCCCCAGTCGCTCTGGTCGCAGGCGAGCGGCAGCGCCTCGCCGAAGGCCTCGACGCGCAGCCGCACCCGCCCGAAATCCGCAGCGGTCGCCGCCGCCCGCACCGCCTCCAACACAGCCTCGGCCCGGCGCCGGGCCAGCGAGAGATTGGCCGAGGCCGGCCCGGCACCGTCGCTGAATCCCGCAAAGATCAGCGTTCGCCCGTCGAACAGCCCGGCCTCCAAGGCGTGTGCAAGCGTGGCCACGTTGGCGTAGGATTGCGCGTCGAGCCGGGCCGAGCCGCCCGTGCGAAACCGGAAGGTGGTGGTCAACCGGCCGGCCCCCGCCAGCGCCGCCACCATGCGTTGCAACTCGGACAGCGGAACCTCCGTTCCGGCCTGCGCGATCGCCTGGGCGAGCCTGTCGCCCTGGAGCGCCATCGGCAGCACATCCCGCCGCTGGTCGACGAAACCGGCGCGCCGAACCACCAACTGCGCAGCCGGGGTTTCCAGATAGTCGAGGAACTCGCGCAGGAACAGCGGCAGGCGGCGGGCCGGCGTGTAAAGGAAGAGCGGCGCGGCGAACGGGTAATCCTCGGTCTTGAGCGATTCGACGCTGGCCACCAGCGGCATCCCGCACCCCCCGACAACCGGAAGCTGGACGGCTGGGCCGAGCGCCGAGAACCGGGTGACGCCCAACCCCAGCGGGTCGTCGGCCACGGCCGCGGCCAGTTGCTCCGGGGTGGCATGTGGCGTTGCCGTCGCCGCAGGCGCCCGCCCACTCAGGAGACGGGCGGCCGCGGCCTGTTGCAGGCCGTTCCGCGCGCTTAGCAGGTGCAGGCTGACCGGCGCCTCTGGGCCGCCGACCGCCGTCCAGTCCGCCGCCTCGCCGGACATCAGCGCGACCAGTTCGGCGATGGTCAAGTCGGTCACAGGTTGGCCGGGTGCCACGACGGGCACGACGGCGTCGAGCGCGACCACGTGACGCCGGGCCGGGTTGGTCAGGTCGCCAAGCCCAGCGTCGCGCACCCGCCGTACCTCGTCCGGGCGCGCCTCGCGGGCGGCCATCACGAGATCGGTCTCGCCAGCCAGGAGGTCTGCGAACCCCTCGTCGGTGCTGCCCGTGCCCACGGCAATCTCGGCCACCCGGCGGTCGGCGTCGGGGTCGCCCAGCACGAACACGCGGTCGCGCGCATCCTCGCGCGCGTCCACGACCAGCCCGCGGCTTTCGGCATAGGCCGCGATCAGCGCCGGAATCAGGACCCGCCCGAGCGACGGGGCCCCGGAGAACCGGAACTGCGCGACACTGGCCTCGATCGTCGGACAGCCCGGCCCGGTGCAGATCACCGCCTGACCGTCGAGCGTCAGCGGCCCGTAGACCGTTGCGACGCGGTAGAACTCGCCGTCGAAACCGACGAGGGTGCCGCTGATCTCGACCGAGCCGTCGCGCGAGGTCAGAGTGACGTCCTGCGCGCAGGCCGGACCGCCCCACCCCAGATGAAAGAGCGCGGCGAGCATCGCCGCGCACCCGAAAAGCCGCATGTCTGCAAGAACCAGGTCGCCTCAGTTCGCGCCGAGTTTCCGGGGTCGGGGCAGGTTTTTCAACACCGGAAATTCGCCGCCGACGCGGTGAGGCAGACCGGTGAGTTCGAAACCCCGGGCGCCACCGCGCATGTCGGAAAACGGCTCGTCGGGACGTGCCGAAAGGCCGTGGGTCAGCCGACTCCGCATCGGGCGCAAGGCGGGGTCGGACGGGATGGAGGGCAGGGCGCGGCTACGGGAAAGCGGCGGCACGGCGGGAACCGGCCCGAAGGTGTAGGTCACAGGGCCAGAGTCGCGTCCCGCAAGAAGGACAGGCGAGGCCTCCGTCGAGGCCACCAAGGCCGAGTCGGCGTGACCGGGACCCATGGACTGTGCGGCGGCGACCACCATCGCCACGCTCAGCCCAATGGCGAAAAACCGTTCTCTGCGTCTGCCCATGGCGCTCTCCGGCCACTCCATCCTCTCCCCAGTTACGCGAGAAAATGGGCAAGGGCGGGGCGGAGTTGCGCGGATTCCGGGCCGCGGCGCGGCCTGTCAGACCAGCTGGCCGTGGCAGTGCTTGAACTTCTTGCCCGATCCACAGGGGCACGGGTCATTGCGCCCGGGGTCGCCCCAGGTCTCGGGGCGCGTTTCGTCGAAGCCTTCCGCCGCGCCTTCCAGAACCTTCGCCGCGGTACCCGGCGCGGCGGCATGCTCTGGCACACTCTCGGCTGCGGCCGCCTGCATCCGGCGCTGTTCCTCCGCCAGCTGGCGCATCATCTCGTTCCGCTCTTCCTCGGTGAGCGGCCGGATTTGCCCGAGCTTCTGCGTCACGTCCTCGCGCAGCGCGTTCAGCATCGATTCGAACAGTGTGAAGGACTCGGTCTTGTACTCGTTCAGCGGGTCGCGCTGGGCATAGCCGCGGAAGGCGACCACCGAACGCAGGTGTTCAAGCGTCAGCAGGTGTTCCCGCCACTTGGTATCGATGGTCTGCAGCAGCACCTGTTTCTCGATCCCGCGCATCGCCTCGGGGCCGAACTGGGCCGCCTTGGTCGCCATCGCCTCGTCGGACGCATCGTAAAGCCGCTCGCGAATGTCGTCGTCGTCCACGCCTTCCTCGTCGGCCCAGTCCTTCACGGGCACATTGAGGTTCAGCTGCTCGACGATCGCCTTGTGCAGCCCCTCCGTATCCCATTGCTCCGCATAGGATTTCGGCGGCATGGAGGTCTCGACCAGATCGTCGATCACCTGGTGGCGCATGTCCTGAACGATATCGGAGAGGTCGTCGGCCTCCATGATCTCGCGGCGTTGGCCGAAGATGACCTTCCGCTGGTCGTTCATCACGTCGTCGAACTTCAAGAGCTGCTTGCGGATGTCGAAGTTGCGCCCCTCGACCTTGGCCTGGGCCTTTTCGAGGCTCTTGTTCACCCAAGGGTGCACGATCGCCTCGCCTTCCTTCATTCCAAGGCCGGACAGGACCTTGTCCAGCCTGTCGGACCCGAAGATGCGCATCAGGTCGTCTTCCAGGGACAGGAAGAAGGCGGATCGCCCCGGGTCGCCCTGGCGGCCCGACCGACCGCGCAGCTGGTTGTCGATGCGGCGGGATTCGTGGCGTTCGGTGCCCAGCACGAACAGCCCGCCGGCCTCGAGAACCTTCTGTTTCTCGTCGGCGTGCTCGGCTTCGATTCGCTTGCGCAGCTCGTCGGGATGGGCGTCCGGGTCCTCGGCCAGCGCCTCCATCACCTTCATCTCGACATTGCCGCCAAGCTGGATGTCGGTGCCGCGACCGGCCATGTTGGTCGCGATGGTGACGGCGCCCAGCCGGCCCGCATCGGCGACGATCTTGGCCTCCTGCTCGTGGTGGCGGGCGTTCAGCACATTATGCGGCACCTTCGCCTTCTTGAGCATCTCGGACAGCATCTCGGACTTTTCAATCGAGGTTGTGCCGACCAGAACCGGCTGGCCCTTGGCGTTGGCCTCCTTGATCGTCTCGACGATGGCGTCGTATTTCTCGCGCGCTGTGCGATAGACGGCGTCATGCTCGTCCTCGCGGGCGATGGGGCGGTTGGTCGGAATCTCGACCACGCCAAGGCCGTAGATCTGGTCGAATTCCTCGGCCTCGGTGGACGCGGTGCCGGTCATGCCCGCCAGCTTGTCGTAGAGGCGGAAATAGTTCTGGAAGGTGACCGAGGCCAGCGTCACGTTCTCGGGCTGGATCTTGACGCCCTCCTTGGCCTCGATCGCCTGGTGCAGGCCCTCGGACAGGCGCCGGCCGCGCATCATGCGGCCGGTGAATTCGTCGATCAGCATGACCTCGCCGTCGCGGACGATGTAATCCTTGTCCTTGAGGAACAGCTTGTGCGCCTTGAGCGCCTGGGTGGCGTGGTGGACGATGGTCGTGCTCTCGGGGTCGTACATCGACTGACCTTCGGGCAGGATGCCGAGCTCGTGGAGCCGCTCTTCCATGAACTCGTTGCCTTCCTCGGTGAAGGTCACGTTGCGGGTCTTCTCGTCCAGCTTGTAATGCTCTTCGGTGATCTCGGGTACGACCTTGTCGAGCGTAACGTAAAGCTCGGACCTGTCCTGGCTGGGGCCGGAGATGATCAGCGGCGTCCGCGCCTCGTCGATCAGGATCGAGTCCACCTCGTCGACGATGGCGTAGTGATGGCCGCGCTGGGCCATGTCCTTCAGCTCCGCCTTCATGTTGTCGCGCAGGTAATCGAAGCCGAACTCGTTATTGGTGCCGTAGGTGATATCGGCCTGGTAGGCGGCGCGCTTCTCCTCCTCGGGCTGCCACGGGTAGACGCAGCCGGTGGTCATGCCGAGCGCGCCGTAGACCTTGCCCATCCACTCGGCATCGCGCTTGGCGAGGTAGTCGTTCACGGTGACGATATGCACGCCCCCGCCGGTCAGCGCGTTCAGGTAGGCCGGGAAGGTCGCGACCAGGGTCTTGCCCTCGCCGGTCTTCATCTCGGCGATGTTACCGCGATGCAGGAAGATGCCGCCCACGAGCTGCACGTCGAAGGCGCGCAGGCCCAGCGCGCGCCGCGCCGCCTCGCGGCAATTCGCGAAGGCTTCGGGAAGGATGTCGTCCAGGCTTTCGCCGGCCGCGACGCGCTGCTTGAACTCGGCGGTCTTCTGCGTCAGACCCTCGTCGCTCAGCGACTCGAACTCAGGCTCGAGCTCGTTGATGCGGGTCACCAGGGGCCGCACCTTCTTGACCGTGCGGTCGTTCTTGGTGCCAAAGACCTTACGGGTGACTGTTCCGATGCCCAGCATATTCTCTCCGAGACGGTGGCGGACTGACAGGATGTTGTTCTACGGACGCCTTGCCCGCCTGACATTGCGGCAATAGAAGTGGCCAGAGTCTGCAGCCCGGCCCCAAGGATCAACAGCGATGTAAGGGGCGGCCAGAATGGAGTCAACGTCGCCAAGCGCGCGGCCCGATAGGAGTTGCCCAATGTCCGAAGCCCCGAAACCGCTGCTCGCCCTCGCCCTCGTCGCGGGGCTCGCCCTGCCGGCCGCGGCCCAGGATGTCGGCCCGGACACGGTCGTGGCCCGCGTCGGCGAAAGCGAAATCACGCTGGGGCACATGATCGTGCTGCGATCGCAATTGCCGGCGGAATACCAGGAACTGCCCGACGACGTGCTTTACCAAGCGGTGCTCGACCAACTGATCCGGCAGAGCGCGGTGGTGGAACGCGCCGGTGGCGAGCTGTCGCTCGGCGCGAAGCTCGCGCTCGAGAACGAGCGGCGGTCCTTCGTGGCCGGCGAGGCGCTCAGCCGCATCGCCGAAGACGCAGTAACCGAGGAGGCGGTGCAAGACGCCTACGAGGCGGCCTACGCGACCGCCGAGCCGACGACCGAGTTCCACGCCTCCCACATCCTTGTCGAGAGCGAGGAGGACGCGCTGGCGCTTCTCGCCGAGATCGAGAACGGCGCCGATTTCGCCACGCTCGCCAAGGAGAATTCCGTGGGGCCGTCGGGCCCCAACGGCGGCGATCTCGGCTGGTTCACGGCAGGCATGATGGTCAAGCCCTTCGAGGTGGCGGTGGTGGAGCTCGAGCCGGGCGGCGTGGCCGGCCCGGTGCAGACGCAGTTCGGCTGGCATGTCATCAAGCTGCATGAAACGCGCCTGAAAGACGCCCCCGCGATCGAGGATGTCCGCGCAGAACTGGTGCAGCAGATCCAGCGCGACGCCATGGAAACCGCGCTCGAAACCTACACCGCCGAGGCCGACATCAGCCGCACGGACGTGGAGATCGACCCGTCGATCCTGAAGAATCGCGAGATTCTGAACCAAGATTAGGCGCGGACCGGGGGAACAGATGGCCAAGGCGAAGAAAAAAGACATCGCGAAGAAGATCAAGAAGGCGAAGGTCAAGCCGCTGAAGCGCGAAGTGAAGCGGCTGCGCAAGGAACTGCAGGCGGCGACTGCCAGCCAACGCCAGGCGCCGCATGTCTCGCCTTTGGCCCCGCCCGGCGGCTTTCCCCTCCTGCCGGTCGTTCGCGGCGCGGCCTTTGCCGCCGCCGAGGCCGGCGTGCGCTATGGCGGGCGGCCCGATGTCATGCTGGCGCGGCTCGCCCCCGGCACCACCATCGCGGGAGCCTTCACCCGCTCGGCCACCCGCGCCGCGCCGGTGCTCGATTGCCAGGCCAAGATCGGCACCGACGCCGGGCCGCGGCAGGGTGCGGCGATCCTGGTGAATGCAGGGAACGCGAATGCCTTTACCGGGGCCGCGGGCGAGACGGCGGTCAAGGCGGTCTGCAACGCCACGGCAAAGACCACCGGCGTGCCCGAGACGCGGGTCTTCACCTCCTCGACGGGCGTGATCGGCGAACCGCTGCCCCATGACCGCATCACCGCCGTCCTCGACGACCTTGCCGGCCGACTTTCCGAAGACGGCCTGTCGCAGGCCGCACGCGCGATCATGACCACCGATACCTACCCCAAGGGCGCCGGGGCCGTCGTCGAGATCGAAGGCCAGCCTGTCCACATCGCCGGAATCGCCAAGGGCTCCGGCATGGTCGCCCCCGACATGGCGACGATGCTGGTCTACATCTTTACTGACGCGAAGATCGGGCATGCGCCGCTGCAGCGGATGCTGGCGCGCCTGACCGACGAGACCTTCAACTGCATCACCGTCGACGGCGACACCTCGACCTCGGACACGCTGCTGCTGGCTGCGACGGGCAAGTCGAAAGCACCGGAGATCGCCGACTTGCGGAGTGCCGCCGCCAAGACCTTCCAGGAGGCGTTGCGCGGCGTGATGCTCGATCTGGCCCAGCAGGTCGTCCGCGACGGCGAGGGCGCCACGAAATTCGTCGAGGTGAGCGTCACCGGGGCCGCCAGCCCGGCGGACGCAAAGAAGGTGGCCATGGCGGTGGCCAACTCGCCGCTCGTCAAGACCGCCGTCGCCGGCGAGGATCCCAACTGGGGGCGCATCGTCATGGCGGTGGGCAAATCCGGCGCCAAGGCCGACCGCGACGCGCTTTCGATCCGGTTCGGCGACATATTGGTGGCCGAGAAGGGCTGGGTGGCGGAGAGCTACGAGGAAGAGGCCGGGGCGGCCTACATGCGGCGGGACGAACTGGAGATCGGGGTCGATCTCGGCCTCGGCAAGGGCGCGGCCACCGTCTGGACCTGCGACCTGACCCATCGCTACATCGACATCAACGCCGACTACCGCTCATGAAGATGGTCCTTGTCGCCGCGGTGGCGCTGGTCGATGTCGATGGGCGGGTGTTGCTGGCCCAGCGGCCCGAGGGCAAGCCGATGGCCGGGCTTTGGGAATTCCCGGGCGGCAAGGTGGAGCCGGGCGAGACGCCCGAGGCCGCGCTGATGCGCGAGTTGAAGGAAGAGCTCGGGATCGACACCTGGGAAAGCTGCCTCGCGCCCCTGACGTTCGCCAGCCACTCCTACGAGGACTTCCACCTCCTGATGCCGCTCTTCGCCTGCCGCAAGTGGAAGGGACAGCTCCACGGCCATGAGGGACAGACCCTCAGATGGGCGCATGCCAGGGACCTGAACAAGTTTCCCATGCCCGCCGCGGACCTGCCGCTGATCCCGATCCTGCGCGACTGGCTGTGAACCGCCCCCGCCCGGTGGGGAAAAGCTGTCACCGCTCGGCGAACATCCGCCCATGACCACCGACCGCGACGAAATATTCTTTCGTCGCAGGGCTCGTGCGGCTTACAAAATGAGTGTTTGCAGTTGGGAGACAGAAGGCGATGATCCAGACCATTATCCTTGGATCGTGCGTATCGGTTCAAGGGGCGCTCGTCGGATATCGACCGGACGGCAGGGTCGTCGTGCGCGTGGGCGACCGGCTGTACGAAGGACATCCGGTGACTCGCGCCGCCTGAGGGATCCGACCGCCACGCACGAGGAGAAAAGGGGCGCCCCGACGGGCGCCCCTCTGACCTTCTGTTCGGCGGTCGCTCAGTCGAGGCTGCGCTCGACCTCCTGGCGCTCGAAGATCTCTATGACATCGCCCTGGCGGATGTCTTCGTAGTTCTCGAAGGCCATGCCGCATTCCTGGCCCGACTGGACCTCGGCCACCTCGTCCTTGAAGCGCTTGAGCGTTTTCAGCGTGCCTTCGTGGATCACCACATCGTCGCGCAGCAGCCGCACGCCGGCCGACCGGCGCGCGATGCCCTCGGTGACCAGACAGCCCGCGACCTTGCCGACACCCGAGACCTTGAAGACCTCCTTGATCTCGGCATAACCGATGTAGGTTTCGCGGATCTCGGCCGACAGCAGGCCCGAGGCCGCCGCCTTCACGTCGTCGACCAGGTCGTAGATCACGCTGTAGTAGCGGATCTCGACACCTTTCTGGTTCGCGGCATTCCGCGCCGGCGCGTTGGCCCGGACGTTGAAGCCCATGATCGGCGCACCGCTGGCCTCGGCGAGGCCCACATCGGTTTCGGTGATCGCACCGACGCCGGCGTGCAACACGCGCACGCGCACTTCCTCGTTGCCGATCTTCTCCATCGCCTGGACGATCGCCTCGGCCGACCCCTGGACGTCGGCCTTGACGAGGATCGGCAGCTCCTGAACGTTCTCGTCCTCCTTGGCCTTGGCCATGAGCTGTTCCAGCGTCGTGGCGGCCCCGGCGGCGGCGCGCTTCTCCTTGGCCTTCTGCTCGCGGTATTCAGCAATCTCGCGGGCCTGTGCCTCGGTCTCGACCACGTTCAGGACGTCGCCTGCTTCCGGCGTGCCGTTCAGGCCCAGCACCTCGACGGGCACCGAAGGCCCGGCTTCCTCGACGCGCTCGCCCTTGTCGTTGATCAGGGCGCGGACCTTGCCCCACTGCTCGCCCACGACGAAGATATCGCCGCGCTTCAGCGTGCCCTTCTGCACGAGGACGGTGGCCACCGGGCCACGGCCGACGTCGAGCTGCGCCTCGATCACCGCGCCCTCGGCCACCCGGTTCGGGTTCGCCGTGAGTTCGACAAGTTCGGCCTGCAGCGCGATCGATTCCAGCAGTTCGTCAAGCCCCTGGCCGGTCACCGCCGAGACTTCGACATCCTGCACCTCGCCCGACAGCTTCTCGACGATCACCTCGTGCTGAAGCAGGTCGGTGCGCACCTTGTCGGAATTCGCGGCGGGCTTGTCGACCTTGTTGATCGCCACGATCATCGGCACCTCGGCCGCCTTTGCGTGGTTGATCGCCTCGATTGTCTGCGGCATCACCGCGTCGTCGGCCGCGACCACCAGCACCACGATATCGGTGACCTGCGCGCCCCGCGCCCGCATCGACGTGAAGGCCGCGTGGCCTGGTGTGTCGAGGAAGGTCAGCGTGGTGCCGCTGTCGGTCTTCACTTGGTAGGCGCCGATATGCTGGGTGATACCCCCGGCCTCGCCGGCGACGACCTTGGCGTTGCGGATCGCATCGAGAAGCGACGTCTTGCCGTGGTCGACATGGCCCATGATCGTGATGACCGGCGGGCGCGCCTGCATGTCCTCGGGCTTGTCGTAGACCGTGGCGATCACGTCCTCGACATCGGCGTCCGAGACGCGCTGGACGCGGTGGCCGAATTCCTCGACGATCAGTTCGGCGGTATCGGCGTCGATGGTCTGGTTTTGCGTGACCATCATGCCGTTCTGCATCAGCGCCTTGACCACGTCGGCCACGCGTTCGGCCATACGGTTGGCAAGCTCCGAGACGACGATCTGCTCGGGCACCTGCACGTCGCGCACGACCTTCTCGCGGTTCTCAGCCCCGCCCATCGCCTTCTGGCGCATGCGTTCCTGCTTGCGCTTCATCGCGGCGAGCGAGCGCTGCCGCCCGCCCTCGCCGCCGGCGAGCGCCTGGTTGACCGTCAGCTTGCCGGATCGGCGGCTGTCGCCCTTGCCCTTGCCGCGCGAGGGACGGTCGTCGGTGCGTTCGCGCTCGCGCTCGGGCTTGCGCGGGGCGGCGGCCGGTTTCGGCGCCGCCTTCGCGGCCTCGGGGGTCGCGGACGCCGCAGGTTTCTCCGCCGCGCTGGCTTCGCGACGGCGGCGTTCCTCTTCCTCCGCCGCCTTGCGACGCGCGGCTTCCTCGATCTCGCGCTGTTCGCGTTCCTTCGCCTCGGCTTCCTCGCGGCGGCGCTGGCGCTCTTCCTCGCGCTTGCGCTCGTCCTCGGCGCGCTTTGCGGCGTCTTCCGCCTCGCGGGCCTTCGCGGCCTGCAACGCCTTCAGACGGCGCTCCATCTCGGCATCGGAGATGCCGGCGGGACGTTTGGAAGGATCACCCGCGGATGCACCGCCCGCGCCGCCGCCAGACTTGCCGGCGCCGGGTTTCGGGACGACGACACGCTTGCGCTTGGTCTCGACGACCACGTTCTTGGTGCGGCCGTGGCTGAAGCTCTGCTTCACCTGGCCGGACCGAGGCCCGCCGCGCAAACCCAAAGTCTTCTTGCCGTCACTATCGCTCATCCGGTTTTCAACCCTTCCCGGGGGTCTCTCCCCCGATCTTCTCGCGCACGCCCGAAAGCTTGGCGGCATCCTCTACTACACGTTCGGTGAGTCCGCCACCCGCAAGCGCGCCATGTATCACATGTTCCCGGCCGAATGCCAAACCCAATTCCCGGGCCGTCAGACAGCCGATATAAGCCCCCTCGGGCCGCGGGGGGCGCAGCTTCGACTTGCCCCGCGCCGACCCGTCGCTGGCCTGGATCAGCACCGCCGCCTCGCCGGTGTCGAGCCACCCGCGCACCTTCTCGTAGCCGACCACGGCTTGCCCCGCCTTACGCGACAGCGACAGCCCTTCGACCACCCGCCGCAGCAGCCCCGTCTCGACCTGGTCCAGCAGGTCCTCCGGCACCGTCACCGCCTGTTTCGCCGCCCGCGCGAACAGACGCTTCTTCGCCGCGGTCTGCAACGCCGCCCGGTCCGCCGACACCCATATGCCGCGACCGGGCAGCTTGCCCAGGAGGTCGGGCACCACCCGACCCTCGGGCGCCACGACGAAGCGGATCAGGCCGGCCCTTGGCTGCACCCCACCCGTGGCGATGCATCGCCGTTCGGGCTCGGTTGGGGCCTTGCGTGCGCCTCCGCGGGACATCGGGGCCTCCGGCGCCAGGATCAGGCCCCGGCCTCCTCTTGCCTCTCCCCGGCCTCTTCGGGCTGGTCCTCTGCCTCGTCAGCCTCGGCCGCCAACTCGTCCGGGTCGACCCAGCCCAGTTGGACGCGGGCCGTCATCACAAGGCTCTGCGCCTCTTCCAGCGAGACGTCGAACTTCTCAAGAAGACCTTCGTCCTTCACGCGCTCGCCATCGACCGTCGTCCAGCCCCCGGCAAGCTCCCAGTCGGCGCAGGTGGCAAAGTCCTCGAGGGTCTTGATGCCGTCCTCGGCCAGCGCCTCGAACATCTGGGGTGTCAGCCCCTCGAATTCAACCAGGCTGTCCTCCACACCCAGTTCGCGGGCATGTTCCAGGGCCTTGCGGTTGAGTTCCTCCAGATGATCGCGGGCGCGGGCCTGAAGCTCGTTGGCGGTGTCCTCGTCCACCCCGTCGATCACCAGCAGTTCGTCGATATCGACGTAAGCCACCTCTTCGAGATTGGTGAAGCCTTCCGACACAAGCAACTGGGCAAAGAACTCGTCGAGGTCCAGCGTATCCATGAAGAGCTTTGTGCGATCCTCGAACTCGGCCTGGCGGCGCTGGCTTTCCTCGGCCTCGGTCATGATGTCGATGTCGAGCCCGGTCAGCTGGCTGGCCAGCCGCACGTTCTGGCCGCGCCGGCCGATGGCCAGCGAAAGCTGATCGTCGGGGACCACCACCTCGATCTTGCCGGCCTCCTCGTCGATAACGACCTTGCTAACTTCGGCAGGCTGGAGCGCGTTCACCAGGAAGGTCGCCTGATCCTCGTTCCACGGGATGATGTCGATCTTCTCGCCCTGAAGCTCGTTGACCACGGCCTGCACGCGGCTGCCGCGCATGCCGACGCAGGCGCCCACCGGGTCGATGGAGCCGTCATAAGAAATAACCGCGATTTTGGCGCGCGAGCCGGGGTCGCGGGCCACGGCCTTGATCTCGATGATGCCGTCGTAGATTTCCGGCACTTCCATCTTGAAGAGTTCGGCCATGAACTCGGGCGCGGTGCGCGACAGGAAAACCTGCGGCCCCCGCGTCTCGCGCCGGACATCCTTGATGTAGCAGCGGATGCGGTCGTTCGGGCGGTAGCTTTCGCGGCCGATCTTCTCGTTCCGGCGCAGGATGCCCTCGCCCCGGCCGATATCGACGATGACGTTGCCGTATTCCTCGCGCTTGACGACACCGTTGATGATGGTGCCGGCGCGGTCGTGGAATTCCTCGTATTGCCGGTCGCGCTCGGCCTCGCGCACCTTCTGCAGGATCACCTGCTTGGCCGACTGCGCGGCGATCCGGCCCATGTCGACGGGCGGCACCTCGTCCACGATGCTGTCGCCGACCTTGGGGTCATCGAGATACTGTTTCGCCTGTTCGACGGTCAGCTCGGCCTGGTAGTTCTCCAGTTCCTCGTCCTCGACCACCGTGCGAACGCGGGTGAAGGTCGCCCGCCCGGTCTTGCGATCGATCGACACGCGGATGTCCATTTCCGAGCCGTAGCGCGACTTCGCGGCGCGGGCGAGACTCTCCTCCATCGCCTGAACGACGAGATCGGGGTCGATCATCTTTTCGCGCGCGACGGCTTCGGCCGTCTGCAACAGTTCCAGCTGGTTGGCAGAGGTAATCGCCATGTCTCAGTCCTCCTGCGGGACGGAACCCTCGTCCGTCTCGATCTCGTCAAAATCCTTGTCGTCGATGATCCCGGCGTCCTTGCGCGCCTTGAGCATCTCGCGGATCAGCTCTTCGGTCAGTACCAGCTTGGCGTCCGACAGCCAGTCGAACTCCAGACCGATGGTGACGGGCTGACCATCCGCGCCGGTAATCTCGATCAGAACCTCGCCGTCCTCCAGGCCCGCAAGCAGGCCCTTGAAGCGGCGTCGGCCATCGATAAGTTCGGTGGTCTCCAGCTTGGCCTCGTACCCTTCCCAGGTCTCGAAGTCCTTGAGCCGGGTCAAGGGACGGTCGATTCCCGGGCTGGACACTTCCAACGTGTAGGCATCCTCGACCGGGTCCTCGACATCCAGAACGGCCGAGACCGCCGTGGAAATCTCCGCGCAATCGTCCACCTCGATGCCGCCATCGGGGCGTTCGGCCATCAGTTGCAGCGTCTTGATCTTGCCGCCCATGAGGCGCACGCGCACCAGCTCATAGCCCATCCCCTCGATCACGGGGGTCAGGATCCCGGCGAGGCGCCGGTCGATGGCAGTCTTGGCGACAAGGTCGGTCATGGGTGTCCAGACACAAAAAAGCGGGCCAACGGCCCGCGCGGAATTCACCGGTAGAGGTTCGGGGGTGGAGGCCGAACCGCCGCTGTCGACGGGGATATAGGCGGATGCGCGCGAAACTGCAAGGAGATTGTCCGCGGTCTGCGCTATGCGACCTTGCGCGCGATCAGGAACAGCGCCGACTTTCCGCCCTCGGGCAGCCACTCCTCGACGATCTCGAAACCCGCCCCCTCGATCTCGGCCTTGAGCTGGTCCTCGGTCAGAAGGTTGAAGAGCGGCAGAAGGCCGACGGCATGGCCCCCCTTGATGATGACGCGAAAGACCAGAGGCGCGCGGGCCGCGCAGGCCGTGCTGGACACGAAGATTCCGCCGGGCCGCAGCATCGCGCGCACGCGCGCGAGCGCACCTTGCCGGTCCTCTAAGAGGTGCAAGACGTTGTGCGCCATGACCATGTCGTAGGGTCCGGTCGCCGCGGGCATGTCTTCTAGGCTGGCGACCTCGAAGCGGACATTGGTCACGCCCTCGGATGCAGCCTTTTCCCGTGCGATCTCGATCATGTTGACCGAACAGTCGATGGCGGTGACATGACCCGCGTGGGGGGCATGTTTCAGGGCAGTGGTGCCGGTGCCGCAGCCGAACTCGAACACGCGCGACTCCCGCGTCAGGTGGTCTCTCGTCAGGCACAGCTTGCGTTCATAAGCGTCGGGGTCGCGCACCGGCATCCGGGCATAGCGCCGGGCGAGCCGATCCCAGAAACGGACATTCGCGCTCATGGACTACAGACCCAACGCCCCCGACTGCCGCTGCACGCCGCGCATCGTGCGCACCAACTCGGCGCTGATCCCCGGCTCGGACAGCGCGTGGCCCGCCAGCGGCACCATCTTCAGTTCGGCCCGGCTCCAGCGTTCGGCCAGTGCCCAGGCCGAAGCGGGCGGGCACACCATGTCATAGCGACCCTGCACAATGGTCGCCGGGATATGCGAGATCAGAGCAACGTCCTGCAGGATCTGGCCGTCGCGGTCGAGGAAACCGCGATTGCGGAAATAATGGTTCTCAAGCCGGGCGAAGGCGCGCGCATAATCGGCCGGCGCTTCGCCCATCGGGCCATCGTGGTCGATCGAAGCCAGGGCGTTCTCCCACGCCGCCCAGGCCCGCGCGTAGCGGGTTTCCAGCATCATGTCGCCGGAGAACAGCCGCCGGTGGTAAGCTTCGATCATGTCGTGGCGCTCGTCCTCGGGCACGAGGTCGGCGAAGCGCGCCCAGAGGTCGGGCCAGAACTGCCCGGCGCCGCCGCCATAGAACCAGTCGAGCTCGGCCTGGGTCATCAGAAAGACGCCGCGCAGAACGAGGTAGGCCACGCGGTCGGGATGCGCCTGGGCGTAGATCAGCGCCAGCGTCGCCCCCCAGCTGCCGCCGAACAGCACCCAGCGGTCGATCCCGAGCGTGTCGCGAATCGTCTCGATGTCGGAGACGAGATGCCAGGTGGTGTTGGCCGAAACGGAGGCATGGGGCCGCGAGCGCCCGCAACCGCGCTGGTCGAACAGGATCACGCGGAACTCCGCCGGGTCGAAATAGCGGCGCATCGCCGGGCTGCAGCCGCCGCCCGGCCCCCCGTGCAGCACCACCACGGGGATGCCCCTGGGGTTGCCGCACTGCTCGACATAGATACGGTGGCCCTCGCCCACGTCGAGCATCCGCTGGTCGAACGGGTCGAGCGGCGGATAAAGAAGTTGCGATGCGCGCTTTTGGCCTGCGGATTTGTCCATGAGCCGCCTATATAACCCCGGAGCGCCACACCCAATAGGTGTGTTCACAGAAGACAGGAACGGAGCTCGCGATGCAAGGATCGGAAACCACCGTCGATGCCGGCGAGGTGGCGAAATTCGAGGCGATGGCCGCCGAGTGGTGGGACCCGAACGGCAAGTTCAAGCCGCTGCACATGCTCAACCCCTGCCGTCTGGACTACATCACGCGCCAGATCGCCGCAGAATTCGACCGCGACCTGTCGGCGGAGACACCCTTCGCGGGGCTGCGCCTGCTGGACATCGGCTGCGGCGGCGGGCTGCTGGCCGAGCCTATGGCAAGGCTCGGGGCCGAGGTCGTGGGGGCCGACGCGGCCGAACGCAACATACCGGTCGCGCGCATCCATGCCGAGCAGTCGGGGCTGGAGATCGACTATCGTCACACCACCGCCGAGGCGCTGGCCGCGGCGGGCGAGACGTTCGACGTGGTTCTGAACATGGAGGTGGTGGAGCATGTCGCCGACCCGCTGCACTATCTGACCGCGTGTCAGCATTTGCTGAAGCCCGGCGGGCTGCACATCTGTTCGACGATAAACCGCAACCCCAAGAGCTTCGTGATGGCGATCTTCGGGGCGGAATACGTGATGCGCTGGCTGCCCAAGGGCACCCATGAATACGCAAAGTTCATCACCCCGGACGAACTGTGCGCGCTGATCGAGCAGGCGGGGATGACGCCGTTCGATCGGACCGGTTTCGTCTTCAACCCGATCACCTGGTCCTGGTCGCTGTCCAGCCGTGACCTGAGCGTGAACTACGTCACCGCGGCGGTGAAACCCGCCTGACGCTTCGGTTTCGGCTTGGCGGCCGCCAAGCCGACCGGCCGGGGGCGCTGCCCCCGGACCCCCGGGATATTTCCGGCCAGAAGAAGACGCCGCGCCGGCGCGACAGGCCCTTGCGCCGAGCACCGGGCCTAGAGCGCGTCGCATTTAATCGGCCTCATAGCCGGCAGCCTTGAAGTAGTTGTAGCATTCTTGGTCTGAGACGAGGTCGCAGACATGGCCGACGGCCGCCCAAAGTTGATCGTAGGTTCGCGCGGCTGCCTTCCTTATGAGCGACTTCAGCTTTGAGAACGCCATTTCGATGGGGTTCAGGTCCGGGCTGTAAGGCGGCAAGAACAGGAACCAGGTGCCAATCGCACGCAGGGACGCCGCTGCGGCCGGGGCCTTATGGCTCGACAGGTTGTCGAGAATGACAACGTCGCCTTTGCGCAGCGTCGGCCCCAGCTGGGTTTCGATGTAGAGGGCGAACATCTCGGCGTTCATCGCCCCGTCGATGATCCATGGTGCGTCGAGCCGGTCGTGGCGCAGGGCCGCGACGAAGGTCTGGGTGCGCCAATGTCCGAACGGCGCGTGATCGACGAGGCGCTGCCCGAACGGGGCCCAGCCGGTCGTCTTGGCCATGTTGGTTTTGACCGAGGTCTCGTCCACAAAGGCCAGCCGGTCCAGATGGTTGGCCATGAAGGGCTGGCGTTTCGCGATCCAGATGCGCCGCAGATCGGCGACATCCTTGCGCTTCTGCTCAAGCGCCTGCAGGTCTTTTTTCGTGCGTCAGACCAAGCCCGCGCAGCACCCGCCAGATCGTGCCGCGATGGACCTCGATGCCATGGGTTTCGGCCAGCTCAACGGCCAATTCATCGAGCGTGATCTCGCCCTTGGCGGCGACGCGGGCTTCGATCCAGCCGGTCACGCCCGCAAGCTTGCCGTGCCCGCCGCCATTGCCTTGGGGCCGGGGCTTGAGTGATCCGGTCTCGCGACGCAGTTTGATCAGCTCGTTCACGAACTTCGGCGATACCCGGAAGTGCCGTGCCGCTTCGCGATGCCCATGACCTTCGTCCACGAACGCGACGACACGCTCGCGTAGCTCTATCGGATGTGGTTTGCCCATCTATGACCCCCATATCTACCTCAAAGAGACGGAATCACATCACGGCCAATCTGGGAATCCTGAATCCGAAAGCCGGCGACACGCTCTAGCGTGGGCCTTCCAGGGCCTGGCGCAGCATGCGAAGCACCGGGAGCGCGGCGCGCAGGCGCTCCTCCCCCACGCCGGCCACGACTTCCGACAGCACCGGCACGACGGCCTGGATCGCGGCCTCCCGCGCGGATCGGCCGGCCGGGCTGATCGAGACCATCTTGCGCCGGGCATCGTCCCAGTCGGGCCGGATATGGACATGGCCCGCCCAGTCCAGCCGGTTCAGGGTATTGGTCATCGCACCGCGGGTGACATGAAAGGTGGCAGCGAGCTGGGCGGGCGAGCGTTCCTCGTTGATCCGCGCAAGGTGGTTCAGCACCGAGAAATGGCTGAGTTCCATCCCCTTAGGCAGCGCCTTCGAAATGCGATTGCGCGCAAGCTGGTCGGCCATGAAGATTTCGCTGAAGAGCGACACCGCGAGGCTGTCGCCCGGCTCGGTCACGCCGGCGCCTCGAACCGGCGATCATGGATGATCGAAGGCACGCGGGCGCGGGCGCGGGCGACCTCGCCGCGGTCGATCTCGACATAGGTGATGCCTGGTGCGTCACCGCCATCGGCCAGGATCTCGCCCCAGGGCGCCACTGCGAGCGACTGGCCATGGGTGCGCCGGGGCCGGCCCTCGCTTGCCGGGTGCAGCCCGCATTGCGCCGGGGCCAACACGTAGCACCCCGTCTCGATCGCGCGGGCACGCAGCAGCGTCTCCCAGTGAGCCTTGCCGGTCACGGTGGAAAACGCGGCGGGCACCGTCAGGATCTCGGCGCCGGCATGAGCGAGGGCACGGTAGAGATGCGGGAAGCGCAGGTCGTAGCAGATCGACAGGCCGATCTTGCCGAAGGGCGTTTCGGCCACCACGGCCCGGTCGCCGGGCCGGTAGCCCTCGGACTCGCGGAACGATTCCGTCTCGGAGATCTGCACGTCGAACATGTGGATCTTGTCGTAACGCGCCGCGACCGAGCCGTCCGGCGCGACAAGGAAAGACCGGTTGGCGAACCGGCCGTCCGCGTCATGGGTCTTGAGCCCCAAAGAGCCGATCAGCAGCCAGATGCCCAGCGCCGCCGCCTCGTCGCGCAGCGCGGCGAGCGTCGCGTCTTCGTCCTCGGGCACCAGCACCCGATCCTGGTGGGCGCGGCTGGAGGACAGGCAGTTCGTCACCTCCGGCGTCAGAACGAACGCCGCGCCGCCGGCCGCGGCCGCGCGCACCCGTTCGCGCGTGGTGCCGATATTGACCTCGGGCAGATCGCCCGATGTCAGCTGGATCAGCGCTGCGCGCATAGGGCCTACCCTTCCAGCAGCGGGTCGAGCTGGCCCGCACGCTCCAGCGCATAGAGTTCGTCACAGCCGCCCACATGGGTCTCGTTGATGAAGATCTGCGGCACCGTGTGGCGGCCATGCGCGCGCGACATCATTTCCTGGCGCAGGCGCGGCTGCGCGCCCACATCAATCTCCGAATAGCTTATGCCCTTGGTGTCGAGCAGCCGCTTGGCCGCGTGGCAGTAGCCGCAGAGGGGCGAAGTATAGATTTCGATCATGTCGATCACCGGATGCGCTCGTTTCCGGCGCACTATAGGGCTTCAGGGCGCTTTCGCAACGCGGGCCAGAACCAGGACGCGCACCTCGGCGGCCCCCGCGGCAAGGCAGGCGTCGGCCGCCGCGGTGAGCGTGGCGCCCGAGGTCATCACGTCGTCGACCAGCAGGATCGTGCGCCCGCGGACGCGATCCATGTGACGGGGCGACACCACGAGCGCGCCGTCGAGATTGGCGAATCGACCCTCGGCGCCCATGCCCTCCTGTACCCGCGTGCGCCGCGTGCGAACCAGCAGGTCGGCCCGGTGTTCGAAGCCCGGCCCCTCGGCCACGCCGCGGGAGAGCAGGGCCGACTGGTTGAAGCGGCGCGAAGCCAGGCGCCAGCGGTGCAGCGGCACCGGCGCCACCAACATGCCCGGGACGAGAATTGGTCGGCCCGCCCGCAGCATCCACTCAGAGGCGGGGCGGGCAAGTTCGGTCCGGTCGCCGTGCTTCAGGGCCAGCACCAGCCGGCGCGCCTGGTCGCGATAGAGGAGCGCGGCCCGCCCCCGACTCCATGGGCGGTGTCGAGCCAGGCAGTCGTCGCAATACTCGGGCGTGCCGGTGTCCTCGCCCGGCAGGGGGGTGCCGCAGCCGTCGCAGACCAGGCCCGAGACGAAATCCATCTGCCCCCAGCACTTGGCGCAAAGCGCGAAATCGCGGTCGACCATCTCGCTGCAGGAAATGCAGCGGGGCGGGTAGATCAGCCGCAGGGCGGTTTGCAACATCCCGTCTGGCCCCTAGATAGCGACACGCACATGCCGGAGAGCCCATGCAGAGCCCCCCCGAGTTGACCGACCGCCTTGCGCTGGCGCGCCATCGCGCGCGTGCCCGGCGCGACCCGGCGCTGTTCCTGCACGACCGCGCGGCCGACGAGGTCAAGGAAAGGCTCAACGAGGTTAACAGAACCTTTACGGCGCCCGCCATCGTGTCGCCTTTTCCTGAAACCTGGACCGGCACCCTGTCGGGCGCGGCGATTATCGAGGATGCCGAAACGCTGCCGCTGGACGAGGGCGCACACGACCTCGTCATCCATGCGCTCTGCCTGCACTGGGCGAACGATCCCGTCGGTCAGCTCGTGCAGTGCCGGCGGGCCTTGCGGCCCGACGGGCTGTTTCTCGGCGTGCTTTTCGGCGGGCGCAGCCTGCACGAACTGCGCACGGCGCTGGCCGAGGCGGAGGCTGCGCTCATGGGCGGCCTTTCACCGCGGGTCGTACCGATGGGCGAGATCCGCGACCTTGGCGGTTTGTTGCAGCGGGCAGGCTTCGCGCTACCGGTGGCCGACTGCGTGACCGCCACCGTCAGCTACGCAACCCCGTTTCACCTGATGCGAGACCTGCGCGCGATGGGCGAAACCAACGCGCTGGCCGCGCGTCATCGCCACCCGGTGCCGCGCGCCCTGTTCGTCGAGACGGCACGGCGCTATACCGAACGGCATGCCGGGCCGGATGGCCGCATCCCCGCGACGGTCGAGATGATCTACCTTGCCGGGTGGGCGCCTGCCGAGACGCAACCGAAACCGCTGAGACCGGGCGCCGCCCGGACCCGGCTGGCCGATGCGCTGGGTACGAAGGAAAACTGGCTGCCTCCCGGAAACGGGGGGCCGAGGTGATTGACGCCCGGCCGAAAGCGTTTATGTCGTCAAGGAATTCTAAGTTGCAGTTCGACACAGACCCCGGAAAAGAGACGATGTTCGACTCCAAGCAAGGCGGGAGCGGCCCCGTGCCTGCGTCGACCGCCGCCGAGCGGCCCAGCCACGCTCCGGCGGACCATCCGAAGATTCCGCCCGAGAAGGTCGGCGTGCTGCTGGCCAATCTCGGGACGCCGGACAATTACGATTACTGGTCGATGCGGCGTTATCTGAACGAATTCCTGTCGGACAAGCGGGTCATCGACTATTCGCCGTGGGTCTGGCAGCCGATCCTGCAACTGGTGGTGCTGACGAAGCGTCCCTTCGCCTCGGGCGAGGCCTACAAGTCGATCTGGAACCACGAGGCGGGCGAAAGCCCGTTGATGACGATCACCAAGTCGCAGACGACAAAGATCCGCGACCGCCTCCAGGCCGCCTATGGCGACGATGTCGTGGTCGATTTCTGCATGCGCTATGGAAACCCGTCGACCAAGTCGAAGGTGCGCGAAATGGCCGACAAGGGGTGTCGCAAGATCCTGTTCTTTCCGCTCTATCCGCAGTACTCGGGCACGACGTCGGCCACTGCGAACGACCATTTCTTTCGCGCTCTGATGGAGGAAAAATGGCAGCCGCAGGTGCGCACCGTCCCGGCCTATTTCGACGATCCGGGGTATGTTGACGCGCTGGCGCAGTCGGTCGAGCGGGCATATGCCGGACTCGACGACAAGCCCGACGTGCTGGTCTGCTCCTATCACGGGGTGCCGCAGCGCTACCTCACCGAGGGCGACCCCTACCATTGTCAGTGCGTCAAGACCACACGCCTGCTCAAGGAAAAGCTCGGCTGGGATGACGACCGGATCACGACCACCTTCCAGTCGCGTTTCGGCCCCGAGGAATGGCTCCAGCCCTACACGGTCGAAGAGGTCGCCCGCCTGGCCGAGCAGGGCAAGAAGAAGATCGCGGTGATCGCGCCAGCCTTCTCGTCCGATTGCATCGAGACGCTGGAAGAAATCAACGAGGAAATCCGCGAAAGCTTCGAGGAGGCGGGCGGAGAGCATTTCACCTATATTCCCTGCCTCAACGACGACGCAGCTCATGTCGAGGCGCTGGTCAAGGTGATCCGAACGAACCTTCGCGGCTGGCTGGACTAGGCGCCTGCGGCGAATCCCGAAACGGAAAAAAGGCGGCCGCAAACGCGACCGCCTTTTTCCTTTTTACCGAAGGCCGCGCTCAGTTCGAGGCGGCGGCCGCGAACAGGATCAGGGCCAGGATCGGAACGATGATGCCACCGGCCGAGGACGACGTGTCTTCGACGATGATTTCCGGTTCCATGACCGGCTCGGAGTAACCACCCGCGAAGGCGGACGTGGCGGCAACCGAGAGCGCGGCAGCAAGGGCGATCTTCTTCATGGGTCTCTCCTATTACAGAACGGCACGGATTCGTCCGTCCGTTGCATGCACAATAACCATGTAACCCCTGTCTAATCCACGATTTAAGAATTTTTCAATCGCAGAGGGGATTCCGCGCATCGGTGCCGGGGAAGTGTGGTCAAATAAGCAACACCTGCGTGCCGACCTTGGCGAGGCCGAACAACTCGGCGATATGTTCGTTGTAAAGCCCGATGCACCCATTCGAGGACCGGCGCCCGATCTTGCGGGTGTCATGGGTTCCGTGAATCCGGTAATAGGTCCAGCTCAGGTAGAGCGCATGTGTGCCGAGCGGGTTGTCCGGGCCCGGCGGCACGTAGTCGGGCCATTCGGGGTTGCGTTTCTTCATTGCCGGGGTCGGCCGCCAATCCGGCCCCTCGACCTTGCGCACCACACTGGTCCGCCCGCGCCGTGTCAGGTCTTCGGTCAGCGGAACCGAGGTGGGATAAAGCTTGTAGACGCTGCGGTCGTGGGACCAGAAATGCAGCGCACGCGAGGTGGTGTCGACGAGGATGGCCCCATTGTCGAGGTCGGCGAAATAGGGCTGCCAGTCGAGGGCCCGGAAACTCGAGATGTTGCGCTGCACGGTGGTCGAGACATCGGGTTCCATCTCGACGGTCTGTGCCAGAACGGACGGCGCGGCCAAGGCCCCGGCGGCCAGCGCGGAGCCGCCAAGAAAATGGCGGCGCGTCAGGACGGTGGTGGAACGGTTACGCATCGGTCGGTCCCTCTTGGCTGTCGCAGCCTACGGATACGAAAGTATACGCGGCGCCGCGCCGCCCCGCAATTCAAACCGCCGTCAGTCGGCGCGATACCGGTCCGAACCGTTTGAACCGGTCGGGAAGAGCGGCTAGACAGTTTCGAGAACCGCGAAGGATTGCCCGATGACACGTCTGGTCCCCGCCCTCGTCCTGGCACTCGCCGCGCTGTCGGCCTGCACGCCCACAGCGCCGATGCGCATGGGCCCGGACGGCACACCGCTGCCGCAGGTCTACCGCCTCTCGCGCGGCGACACCGCCAAGGTCCAGTACCGGATGCTGGACGCGGTGAACGCGCTACGGCAGGCGCGCGGCGCGCAATCGCTGGAACTGGACCCGCGGCTGAACGCGGCGGCCGCGACCCATTCCCGCGACATGTCGGTGCAGAACAGGCCCTGGCACTTCGGCTCGGACGGCTCTTCGCCGCTGGAGCGGGTCCAACGTGCGGGATTCCAAGGAAAGCTGCGCGGCGAGAGCCTCTCCGAGACTTACGAGACCGAGCTTGAAACCCTGGCCGCGTGGATGGAAAAGCCCGACACGCGCAACGTCGTGCTCGATCCGGAGGCGACGCATATGGGTTTCGCCTACTTCCAGGAACCGAACGGCAAGATCTGGTGGACGCTGGTCACCGGCCGCAAGGCTCCCGCCATGGCCGGGCTCTGAGACCGTTCAGGGGAAGATGTCGATCACCGTGCCGTCGCGAACCATAGCGTAGATATCCTCGATCTCGCGATTGCCGACCGAGATGCAGCCCGCCGTCCAGTCCGGCCCCTTGCCGCTGCTTTTCCATGTCCGCCCGTGGATGAAGATGTCGCCGCCCGGCGACTTGCCCAGCGCCCGGGCCTCGGCGATGTCGCGCGCGTTCGGGTAGGAGATGCCCAGCGAGAGGTGAAAGTCGCTGTCGGGATTGCGCCGGTCGATGTAGTAGCGCCCTTCGGGCGTGCGCCCGTCGCCCTCGTATTTCTTGTCGCCCTCGGGGGCGAAGCCCAGCCCGATCCGATAGGTCCTGAGCACCGTGTCATGGTGCATAAGGAAGAGCTGCCGCTGGCCCTTCATCACCACGACGCGGGTGACGTCCGGGCCGTGGTAGCTCTTGAATTTCGATCCGCATGCCGACAGCGCGAGGCACACGCCCCCCGCCACAAAGGCCCGTCTTCCGATCATGTTCCTATGCCCGCTCGTTCCGGTCTCTTGCCTGCGGGTGATCATACCCGATGTTGCGGGCGGAATCATCCGCCAACCGCTCCTCCGTCTCTCCGGGCGGGGCGACCAGCCGCGCCTCGATCGCCTGCAGCCGGGCGAGGACCTCGTCGCGGTAGGCATCGGTGCGCTTGACGTCCTCCTCGTGATGGGCGTCCTGCATCGAGTTGACGATAAGACCGACGAGCAGGTTCACCACCGCGAATGTCGTGACCATGATGAAGGGCACGAAGAACCCCCACGCATAGGGATAGACGTCCATCACGGGCCGCACGATCCCCATCGACCAGCTTTCCAGCGTCATGATCTGGAACAGGGAATAGGCCGATAGCCCCAGCGTGCCGAACCATTCCGGAAAGGTGTCGCCGAACAGCTTGGTCGCCATCACCGCGCCGATGTAGAAGATCATTCCCATCAGCAGGAAGACAGAGCCCATGCCGGGCAGCGCCGAGATGAACCCCTCGACCACGCGGCGCAGCCGCGGCGCGACCGAGATCACGCGCAACAGCCGCAGGATGCGCAGCGCCCGCAGCACGCTGAGCGCATGGGCGGCGGGCACCAGCGCGATGCCCACGATCACGAAGTCGAACACGTTCCAGCCCGACCGGAAGAAGGCGAAGCGATAGGCCAGCAACTTCGCGGCGATCTCGGCCACGAAGATCGACAGGCACAGCCAGTCGAGCGCGACGATCAGCCCGCCCGCCTGCGCCATGATCCTGTCCGAGGTTTCCATCCCCAGCAGCACCGCGTTGAACAGGATGACGCCGAGGATCGCGTTGCGCGTGATCG
Source organism: Rhodovulum sp. ES.010 (assembly GCF_900142935.1). Lineage (NCBI taxonomy): Bacteria > Pseudomonadati > Pseudomonadota > Alphaproteobacteria > Rhodobacterales > Paracoccaceae > Rhodovulum > Rhodovulum sp. ES.010. The sequence continues at coordinate 2,643,828 of NZ_FSRS01000001.1, forward strand.
GCCGCTCCAGCACCCGTGCCAGTCTGTCCCTCATTCGCCCACCCCTGTCGGTCCCGGGAAGTTTCACGCCATATGGTCCCGGCGCAGCGCGGCCGCAAGCTCGACATGGCCCGACCACCGGAACTGGTCCACGACCTGCACCCATTCGAGGCGAAACCCGGCGGAACAGAGCCTTTTCGCATCCCGCGCGAAGGTGACCGGGTTGCACGAGACATAGGCGAGACGCGACAGGCCCGATGCCGCAATCTGGGCCACCTGGGCCGCTGCGCCCGCGCGCGGCGGGTCGAGCACGGCCGCGTCGAACCGGCCCAACTCTTCGGGCCTGACCGGGTTGCGGAACAGATCGCGCACCTCGTGGGTGACACGCTTCAGCCCGGTGGCCCCGCGCCAGCCCGAATCCAGCGCCGCCAGCATCGCCGCGTCGGATTCGGCGGCATGCACCTCGGCGGCCTCTGCCAGCGGCAGGGTGAAGGTCCCGCAGCCCGCGAACAGGTCGATGATGCGCCGGCCATCGGCCACCACCTCAAGCGCTGCGGCGGTCAGCGCGGCCTGCCCGTCCTCGGTCGCCTGCAGAAAGGCGCCGGGCGGCGTCACCACATGCGCGCGCCCGAACGCCTGGCGCGGCGGGCGCCGTGTCAGGACGATCTCGCCGTTCCAGGCCAGCCGCGCAAGGTCGTGGCGCCGGGCGAGATCGGCCAGCGCCACTCTTAGCGCGTCGTCCAGCGTCTTCGCCTCGGCCACCGCCAGGTCGACGCCGTCCTCGGACCGGGTCAGGCTCAGCGCGAGTTCGCCTTTCCGCGACGCGCCCAGCGCGGTGAGATCCGCGCAGGCGGGCAGGGCGGCCATCAGGTCGGGATGCAGAAGCCGGCAGTCCGGAATGGCAACGACCTGGTCGGACGCCCGCGCGTGGAACCCGACCAGCGCGCCGCTCTTCGTGCGCCGCCCCGACAGCACCGCCCGGCGCCGGCTGGCCGGCGGCGAGGTCAGGATGGGCTGGACGGGCGCCTCCAACCCGTGCGCGGCAAGCGCCGCGCGCACCACGTCGGTCTTCCACGACGCCACGAACCCATCGCGCGCATGTTGCAGGGTGCAGCCACCGCAACGAGCGAAATGCGGACAGGGCGCGCGGACCCTGTCCGGGACCGGCGCCAGGATGCGCGGCGCAGCAATGCGGCCCTCCTCGGCCTCACCCGCCACCTCTTCGCCGGGCAGGGCGCAGGGCACGGTCACGCCCTCCGCGGTGACGCCTTCGCCCCGAAGGTTCAGCCGCACGACCATCTGGTTCACTCCGCCGCCTCCGTGCCGATGAAGCCGCCGGACTGCCGGGCCCAGAACCGTGCGTAAAGACCGTTCCGTGCCAGAAGCTCGGCGTGGCGGCCCTCCTCGACGATGCGGCCGTCGTCCAGAACCACGATCCGGTCCATATGCGCGATGGTCGACAAACGATGCGCGATGGCGATGACCGTCTTGCCCTCCATCACGCCGTAAAGCGTTTCCTGAATCGCCGCCTCGACCTCGGAATCGAGCGCCGATGTCGCCTCGTCCAGCACGAGGATCGGCGCATCCTTGAGGATCGCCCGGGCCAGCGCGACCCGCTGGCGCTGCCCGCCCGAAAGCTTCACGCCACGCTCGCCCACCTGCGCGTCGTAGCCCGTCCGCCCTTCGGGGTCTTGCAGGTCGAGGATGAACGCGTGCGCCTCGGCCCGCTTGGCAGCGTCGACCATTTCGGCCTCGCTCGCCTCGGGCCGGCCATACAGGATGTTGTCGCGAACCGAGCGGTGCATAAGGGTCGCCTCCTGGCTGACCATGCCGATATGACGGCGCAGGCTCTCCTGGGTGACGTGCGCGATGTCCTGCCCGTCGATCAGGATCCGCCCGCCCTCGGCGTCGTAGAAGCGCAGGAGCAGCTTCACCAGCGTCGACTTGCCTGCTCCGGACCGGCCGACCAGGCCCACCTTCTCGCCCGGGGCGATGGTCAGATCGACATGGTCGAGTCCCCCGCTTCCGCGCCCGTAATGGTGGGTCAGAGCCCGGACTTCGATCCGCCCGTCGGTGAGTTGCAAGGGTTTCGCATCCGGCGCGTCGGTCAGGGTGATCGGCTGGGCGATGGTCTCCATCCCCTCGGCCACCACGCCGAGCGAGCGGAAGAAGCTGGACAGCGCCCACATGATCCAGCCGGTCATCCCGTTGAGCCTGAGCGTCAGCGCGGTCGCGGCAGCGACGACACCCACGCTCGCGCTGCCTTGCACCCAGAGCGCGATGGCCCATCCCACCACGGCCACGATCAGGAAACCGTTCAGCGCGGTCAGCGCGATGTCCATCTTGGTGAAGATGCGCATCTCGGCCGCGAATGTTCGGCGCGCCTGTTCAATCGCCTCCCTGGCATAGGCAAGCTCCCGGTCGTGATGGGCGAAGAGCTTGACGGAATGGATGTTGGTATAGGCGTCGACGACCCGCCCGGTCACGGCGCTGCGGGCGTCGGATGCCGCCTTCGAGGCCGGTCCCACGCGCCGGATCGTCCAGCGCACCAGGAGCCCGTAAAGCGCAAGCCAGATCAGCAGCGGCAGCGCCAGCCTGGGGTCGGACTGGCCCAGCAGGATCAGCGCCCCCACCACGTAGGCCAGCGCAAAGGTCATCGCGTCGAAGACCTGGAACACCGCCTCGCCGGCCGCTGGCGGCGTCTGCATGATCCGGTTGGCGATGCGGCCGGCGAAATCGTTCTCGAACCAGCCGACCGACTGGCGCAGAACCTGCGCATGGGCGCGCCAGCGGATCAGCGTACCGAAATTCGGCATGATCCCGTTGTTCAGGATCGCCGCGTCCAGGCCCTGCAGCACCGGCCGGACCACGAGAATGAAAACGGCAAGGACGACCAGGACAAGGCCGTACTCGTCGAGGACCTGTTCGGGCGTGCCGGCCGACAGGATGTCGACGACGCGGCCCATGGCGTGGATCAGCCAAACCTCGACAGCGGCCACCACCACCGCCAGCAGCGCGGCCACGGCGAAGACCTTTCGAAACGGCCGGGCATAGTCCCACAGGAACGGCGCCAACCGCCGGGGCGGGACGTCGGTCTCGGCATGGACCGCGTAGGGATCGACGAGGGATTCGAAGAAACGGAACATCGGGAGGGGCCTTCGCGCTGGCTGGGCAGGACTATAGGGCGCGCGCGTCTAAAGGACCACCATCCCGGCGGAGACCGCCAGCGCCAGCGCCATGCCGCCCATGAAGATGCGCCACGCCCTTTCGCTGGCCAGAAGCCAGGCGAGAAGCGACCCCGCGAAGGACCAGAAAAGGCAGACGAACAGGTTGATGCCCGAAAAGGCGGTCGACAGGCGCAGCGCCTCGCCCCACGGCCCGAGCCCGGCGGCATAGCCCGAAGCGGCGGCCAGCGCGACGGCCCAGACCTTGGGGTTGACCCATTGGAAAAGCACCGCTTCCACGAAGGTGAAGGGGCGGTGCCCGGCGCGGCCATCGGGCTGGCGCGCGGCGGTCACAAGCGTCCAGGCCATCCACAGGATCCAGCCCGCCGCGAGAATCCGCAGCGTGGTGGCCAGCCAAGGCAGTTCCAGCAGCAGCGCGCCGATGCCAAGCGCGGTGAGGCCGGAGGTGATCCCCACGCCTACGACGACACCGGCGACATGGGGTAGGGTGCGGCGAAACCCGAAGCGCGCGCCGGATGCCGTGAGCAGGATCACGTTCGGACCGGGCGAGAACAGCCCGGCAAAGACGAAGAGGTAAAGCGGGTCGAGCGCCATAGGATCAGATTGGGCCGGAACGGGGTCTAACCAAGGAGGTCGTCCCGCGTCAGCGTGAAACCGGACGCGATCCAGCGCGCCTCAAGCGCCTTGAGCCGCTCGCCAAGCGCCGGGCCCGACAGCGCCGGCATCAGATCGCCCGCCGTCACCGGGAACTCGGCCGCGGCCCCTCGAGCAATGTCGTCCAGCGCACCGGGGGGTGGCGGCGTGGACAGTGCGGCCGCGCGCAGCAGCACCGCGTCCCGCGCATCCGTCAGCCCCAGGCGATAGCCCAGCGCGGCGGGGCCGTCGGGCCGGCCCATGGCGTCGTGCAGGCGCGCGAGCTTGCGGCCCTCGGCCTTGCTCAGGCGCAGCCGCTCGGCGTGGCACTCGCCGCCCAGGGCCGCCAGGCGGCGGATCGGGTCGGCGGCAAGACCCCAGCTGCGCTCCAGGTCGACCAGAGGCGCCAGAAGGTCGGGCGCCGCGCCGGGCAGGCTGTGGGCCAGGACGCCGCTCTGCGCCATGGCCCCCACGCTTTGGCCCGGATCGGGCGCGGACAGAAGCTTCTTGATCTCGGCACCCACCCGCTCGCGCGAAAGATGCGCGAGGCCATCGGCATTGGCGGCGCAGGCAGCAAGCCCATCGGGGTCGAGCCCGCCCCCGGGGTCGCCATACCAGGCATGGAACCGGAAAAAGCGCAGGATACGCAGATAATCTTCGCGAATCCGCGCGTCGGCATCGTCGATGAACCGCACCCGACGCGCGACGAGGTCGGGCAGCCCGCCGAGCGGGTCGATCACCTCGCCGGCGGGGGTGGCGTAAAGCGCGTTCATCGTGAAGTCGCGCCGGTGGGCATCCTCGTCGGCAGTCTCGGCGAATGCGACGACCGCGTGCCGGCCGAAGGTTTCGACATCGCGGCGGAAGGTCGTGACCTCGTGCGGCAGGTGGCCGGCGATCACCGTGACCGTGCCATGGTCGAAGCCGGTCGCCACGGCCTTCAACCCCGCCGCCTCGGCCAGTTCCATCACCCGGTCGGGCCGGGCGTCGGTCGCGATGTCGATATCGGTCACCGGGGCGCCCAGCAGCGCGTTGCGCACGCAGCCGCCCACGAACAGCGCGCGGTGCCCGGCGGCTGTCAGCATTCCGCAGACGGACTGCGTGTGATCGGCGAAGAACCACTCGCCCGTCACCCGCATCACACGGCCACCCGATCGGCCAACCCGCGCAGGATCCGCGCCGTCGCCCCCCAGATGTAGTAGGGGCCGTACGGAACGGTGAAATAATACCTGCGCTGCCCGCGCCAGAAACGCGACTGGACGGTGTAATGCGCGGGCGCCATCACATGGGCGAAGGGCACGTCGAACACCTCGTCCACCTCGCCGACCTCGGGCAGCCAGTGGAAGGCGTCACGCACGAAGCCCAGCACCGGCGTGACGGTGAAGCCCGTCACGGTTTCATGCGTGGGCAGTGTGCCCAGAACGTCGACCTGTCCAGGCGGCAGGCCGATCTCCTCGTGCGATTCGCGCAGGGCCGCGGCGACTGGGCCATCGTCGCCCGCATCGAGCTTGCCGCCCGGAAAGGCGATCTGGCCCGGATGATGCTTGAGACGCGAGGAGCGCTTGGTCAGGATCACCCGCAGGCCGCCCGGCCCCGGCGTCAGCGGGACAAGGACCGCCGCCGGGCGCAGAACCCGCCCCTCGGGCAAAACGAACCCGGGGTTCAGATCATGATCGGAGGTCGCGGGGGCCGGCCGCGCCAACGCCGCGCGCAGGTCCGCAATCGCGTCATCGGCCGGCATCGGGGCCCTTTTCCGCATCGAACCCCAAGGTCGCCGGGTCCATTTCGTAATGGGCGCCACAGAACTGGCAATCGGCGGTCACGATGCCGTCGTCGGTAGTCATGTGAGCGAGGTCCTTGGCCGAGTAGATCGACAGGCTCTGCCTCACGCGGTCCTCGGAACAGGTGCAGCCGAACTGCACCGGCTGAGGCTCGAAGACACGCGGCCGCTCTTCGTGGAACAGCCGCACCAGAAGCTCGGTCGGCTGCACCTGCGGGCCGATCAGCTCCGGGTCCTCGACGGTGTCCAGAAGCGTGTTCGCGCGGGTCCAATCCTCGGCCTCATCGCCTTCGAGAATGTCGTCGGCCTGCATGAGGCCATCGTGGCCGCTGCCGCCTTCGCTCGCGGCGGGCGTCGACGCCTCGGGCATAAGCTGCAGCATCACCCCGCCACCGCGCCAGCCCTCGGTCCGTCCGGGCAGCTGCTTGCGGCCGAAGCTGAGCGCGAAGCGGGTGGGCAACTGTTCGGACTGCGCGAAATAGGTCTCTGCGCAGGCCGAAAGCGATCCGCCCGAGATCGGCGTGATGCCCTGATAGGGCACCATGTCACGACCCTGATCGATCAGGATCGCGAAGTAGCCCTTGCCGATCTGTCCGAACGGGTCGGCCCGCGGCTCCAGCCGGTCCGCATCGAAACTGGCATAGGCGCGCACCCAGGCAGGCGCGCCGTCCTCGGCCGGGGCGTAGTAGTCGGTGGCGATCAGCCGGGCGGGCCCGTCGCCGCGCACCTGAAGCGAAAGTTTCCAGCGCAGCTTGATGGTCTGGCCGATCAACGCGGTCAGAAGCGCGGCTTCGGCCACCAGCGCCTCGATCTCTGGCGGGTAGCGGTGCTGGGCCAACACGTTTTCCAGCACCCCGTCAAGCCGCACGATCCGGCCGCGGATAGCGCTGCGGTCCAGCTGGAAGGGCAGGACGGTGTCGTCCCAGGCGATCTGCGATCCGAGTGACATGGGGTTTCCCTTGGCTCTGGGCCTTGGCATACCCGCCTTATATAGACGCGGTCCAGCGAGCACAAAGGGGCGGGCATGATCAGGCGATTCGGTGAACCGGTGCGCGCGGACAGGACATACCGCCTGCGGCCGGGCGCCTACGCGGTGCTCGCCCGCGGCCGGTCCCTGCTGATCACCCACCAGGACGAGCCGGTTCCGGAATATCAGTTGCCGGGCGGCGGAATCGACGCCGGCGAATCGCCGCTGACCGCGCTGCATCGCGAAGTGTTCGAGGAAACCGGCTGGCGCATCGATGTGACCCGCCGGCTGGGGGCGTTCCGCCGGTTCACCTACATGCCGGAATACGATCTCTGGGCGGAAAAGCTCTGCCGCATCTACCTCGCAAGGCCCGTGCGCGCCCACGGCGCCCCGACCGAGGCGGGGCATACCGCGCTCTGGATGCCTGCGGAAGAGGCGGTTGCGCGGCTCGGCAATGCGGGCGACCGGCATTTCGTCGCGCGGCTGCTGGGCCTCGCGCGCTAGCGGAACTCGAACAATACCGCCGAGATGTCGTCGGGGAAATCCGCCCCGCCGGCATACTTCGTCAAATCGGCAAGAAGCGCGTCGAAGAACGCTTCGCCGCGAATACCGGCGTTTTCACGCAGGATGCGCGCCAGCCCCTCTTCTCCGAGCTGTTCGTCCGACGGCGCGGCGCACTCGGTGATCCCGTCGGATGAGAACAGCACGCGATCGCCGGGGCCAAGCGTCACCTCCCCGGACTCGAACTCGGCATCGGGAATCAGGCCGATCGGCAACCCGCCCTTGCCCAGATACTCCACCGTCCCATCGGCGCGCTGCACGGCGGGGTAGGGGTGGCCCGCCTGGACGAAACGCATGTGGCCGCTGTCGAGCGCGACATGGGCGAGCAGCAGCGTGAAATAGTGCTCGGTGTCGAGTTCCTGAAGGAACAAGCGGTTCAGGTCGGCCGCGACCTCTTCGGGGGGACGGGCCCGGATACGGCCGTCGGGCTGCTGCACGATCGCCAGGTTCTGCTCGGCCGAAGATGACGTCAGGAAACCGGCCAGACGCGCGGTGACCATGGCCGAGCTGATGCCATGGCCGGAGACGTCGATCGAGAAAAGGCCGAGCTGGCCCTCGCCGGCGGGGAAGAACCCCACGAGATCGCCGCCGATGTGGCCGCAGGGCCGGAGCATCAGCGACACGTCCGATGACCCGAATCGGCGGAACCGTTCGCGCACGAGGGATTGCTGGAGTTTTCGCGCCTCGACGAGGTCGCGGTCGATCGCGTCATACAGGCTGCGCAACTCGCTCAGGGTCGACCGCATGATGCGGTTCTGTTCGCGCAGCTGGTGCTCCATCCGCAGGATGCGTTCGCCGGAGGCGATTCGCGCGCGCAACTCGTTGGCGTTGACCGGCTTGGTCAGGAATTCGTCCGCCCCGACATCAAGGCCATGCACCATCTCGCCGGTCTCGGACTTCGAGGTCAGAAGGATGAAATACCCGTAGCTGTCGCGCGGCAAATCACGGAAGGCCTGGCAGAATTCCGGCCCGTTCATTCCCGGCATCATCCAGTCGCTTATGATCAGGTCGACCGGCCGGTCGCGGCAGATCTCCAGCGCCTCCTCCGCCGTGCCGCATTCCACAACCTCGTATCCCCATCGCTCCAGCGAGGCGCGCAGGATGCGACGCTGCAGGCGGCTGTCATCGACCAGCAGGACAAGCCGCACCAGCGAGTGCGGCTCTTGCAGGAGATCGGACGGATCGGTCTGGGCGTTCACGGGTGTCCTTGCGCATCGTTCGGCCTCCCGGATACGGCCTCTCCCTTAACGCCCTATGAAAGATCGCTTTCGATCTTTTTTCTGCCTTGCGCCAAAGGCACCATTAAGGCCCGTCCCCTAGCGTTGGACTCCGAAGCGAGGGCTGTCGAAGGTGAATAGTGCGATGATTGACTGGACTCGAGTAGACGAACTGCGCGACGAAGTCGGCGAGGACGCGTTCGACGAGGTGCTCGATCTGTTCCTCGAAGAGGTGGACGAAGTGATGGAGCGCCTGGGTGACGCACCGGACCCCGCCTGTCTGCCGGCGGATCTGCATTTCGTGCGTGGCTCCGCCCTGAATCTCGGTCTCAAGGAGTTCTGCGCGATCTGCCAGGGGTTGGAGCATCGTCTGGCCCAGGATCAGCCGGTGGATCTGGGACTTCTGCTGGACTGCTATGCCGAGTCGAAGGCCACGCTCATGGCCGGGCGGTCGGCGGATACGAAGGTCGCCTAGATCAGGAATTCCGAGAGCACGACATCGTCGGTGATGTCGCGGAACACCAGGCCCCGCTCCCCCATCCGGGCGTAGAGCGCGGGCAGGTTCTCGGCACGCTTCGTCTCGATACCGATGAGAACCGTGCCGAAATTGCGCGCTGATTTCTTGAGATACTCGAACCGCGCAATGTCGTCCTCCGGCCCGAGCAGGTCGAGGAAATCGCGCAGCGCACCGGGGCGCTGCGGAAGGCGCAGGATGAAATACTTCTTGAGTCCGGTATGGCGCTGGGCCCGCTCCCGCACCTCGGGAAGGCGCTCGAAATCGAAATTGCCCCCCGACGTGACGCAGACCACGGTCTTGCCGGCGATCGCCTCGGCAAGCTCGGGCAGGACATCCACCGCCAGCGCGCCCGCAGGTTCCAGGACGATGCCCTCGACATTCAACATCTCGAGCATGGTGGCGCAAATCCGGTCCTCCGGCGCGCAAAGAACGTCTGCGCGGCCGGCCCCCCGAAGCGCGGCGAATGGGCGCTCGCCGATCCGCGCAACCGCCGCGCCGTCGACGAAACTGTCGACGCTGGGCAGCGCGACCGGTTGACCGGCCTCCAGCGCCGCGGTCAGCGAGGCGCCGCCCGCCGGCTCGACGAAACGCACCGACGTCCTGGGGGCCGTCTCGCGCAGGACCGACACGATGCCGGCAGCCAGCCCTCCGCCACCCACCGGCAGAATGACCAGATCGGGCGGGGCCTCCAGGGCATCGAGGATCTCGATGGCGACCGAAGCCTGCCCTTCGATCACGTCCGCATCGTCGAACGGCGCCAGGAAATGGCCCCCGCTCTCGGCGCAATAGGCCTGCGCCGCGGCCAGGGTGTCGTCGAAATAGTCGCCGGTCAGCGTGATCTCGACATTTTCGCCGCCGAAGCTCCGCGTCTTGTCGATCTTCTGCTGGGGCGTCGTCACCGGCATGAACACCACCCCGCGCACGCCGAAATGCCGGCAGGCGAAGGCCACGCCCTGGGCATGGTTGCCCGCGCTCGCGCAGACGAAGACGCCCTGGTCGGGCCGCGCCACCAACACCTTGCGCATCGCGTTGAAGGCGCCGCGCAGCTTGTAGGACCGCACGGGGGTGAGATCCTCGCGCTTGAGCAGGATCTCGGCCCCGTAGCGGGCCGACAGGTGACCGTTGCGCTGCAATGGCGTCGGCGGGAACAGCCCGCGCAGGGACGCCTCGGCCTTGCGGGCATGATCTGTGAATCCGGTCATGGGTTTCCATGTCGCGCGAAACGGCGCGCGAGGCAAGTCGGCCGCGGCCCGGCCCACCCTTGCCCCGCTGCCGAAAACCCAATAAACGCCGCCGGAACCACCCCCTTTATCCGGAGCGTTTCGCATGTCCGCGCCCAAGAAAGTGGTCCTGGCCTATTCCGGCGGCCTCGACACCTCGATCATCCTGAAATGGCTGCAGACCGAGTATGGCTGCGAGGTGGTGACCTTCACCGCCGATCTCGGCCAGGGTGAGGAGTTGGAGCCCGCCCGCCAGAAGGCCGAGATGATGGGCGTCAAGGAAATCTACATCGAGGATCTGCGCGAGGAATTCGTGCGCGACTTCGTCTTCCCGATGTTCCGGGCGAACGCGGTTTACGAGGGGCTCTACCTTCTCGGCACCTCCATCGCGCGGCCGCTGATCTCCAAGCGGCTGATCGAGATCGCCGCCGAAACCGGCGCCGACGCGGTGGCCCATGGCGCAACGGGCAAGGGCAACGACCAGGTGCGGTTCGAACTGGCCGCCTACGCGCTGAACCCCGACATAAAGGTCATCGCCCCCTGGCGGGAATGGGACCTGACCAGCCGGACCAAGCTGATCGACTTCGCCGAGAAAAACCAGATCCCGATCGCCAAGGACAAGCGCGGCGAGGCACCGTTCAGCGTGGACGCGAACCTTCTGCACACGTCTTCCGAAGGCAAGGTGCTGGAGGACCCGGCCGAAGACGCGCCCGACTACGTCTATCAGCGCACCTCCAACCCCGAGGACGCGCCGAACGACCCCGAATTCGTCGAGGTGATCTTCGAGGAAGGCGACGCCGTGGCGATCAACGGCGAGGCAATGTCGCCCGCCACGGTGCTGACCCGGCTGAACGAGTTGGGCGGCAAGCACGGCATCGGCCGGCTCGACCTCGTCGAGGGCCGATTCGTCGGAATGAAGTCCCGCGGCATTTACGAAACCCCCGGCGGCACCGTCCTGCTTGAGGCGCATCGCGGCATCGAGCAGATCACACTCGACCGGGGCGCGGCGCACCTGAAGGACGAGCTGATGCCGCGCTATGCCGAACTCATCTATAACGGCTTCTGGTTCAGCCCCGAACGCGAGATGCTGCAGGCGGCCATCGACCACAGCCAACAGCACGTCACCGGCACCGTGCGGTTGAAACTCTACAAGGGCGCGGTGCGCACGGTAGGCCGCTGGTCCGACCATTCGCTCTATTCCGAGGAGCACGTAACCTTCGAGGACGACGCGGGCGCCTACGACCAGAAGGACGCGGCCGGCTTCATCAAGCTGAACGCCTTGCGCCTGCGCCTGCTGGCAATGCGCAACCGGCGGCTGGGCTAAGGGCGGAGCCGAACCCTCGCCAATTGGTCGTAGTAGGGCCGAGCCGCCTCCGCGATCCGCGCGTAGTCCGGTGCGAGATCCGGAAGCGGGCCCTCCGGCCCCGCAAAGCCGGTGCTGCGATGCACTGCGCCGTACCAGACCGGCGCCCAGACGCCGTCCTCTGCGTGGCCCCCCGCGGGCCAGGACAGCATCGCCGGCGTGAACCCGATGTCCAGCGCGCTGCATAGTTTGTGCAGCATAGGCTCCGGGTTTGCCCGTATATCCGCGCTATCGATGACGATGGGAGTTATGCCGGTGCGCTGCGCCACCCGGTCGAACAGCTCCGCCTGCTGGACGAAGCCGATATCGGCCAGTCCGGCCGCCTCGTATTTCGCCGCGAAGCTGGCCAGAACGCGGGCCGGGTGGCGGATCAGGAAGACGTTCGTCACATCGTCCATCCAGTCGCGCGGGACGCCGTCAATCATGTGCTGGCACATGTGCTTCTGGTAGAAATGCGCCCGGCCCCCGGGCACGGGCCCGGCCAGCCGCGCGGCGACGCGGGCGGGGTCGGTCTCGCCGGCCGCAATGATCTCGTGCCGCATCGGGTGATCGAGGCCGGTCAGACGCAGATAGGCAGCGTAGAACGGCTCATCCCAGACCGCGCAATCGCCGCGCGCCGCTAAGGCGTACATCATCGCCGTCGACAGGTTGCGCGGCCCCGACCACATGGCAATGTGCATTGTCGCTCCCTCGCTTGACCGCGCCACCCTAGCCGCCCGGCCGTGTGTTACAAGCGGTCCCGCTTGCGTGAGGTCACGGCCTTGTGCGTTCCGCGCCGCCTCGGCCCCAGCCTATCTTCGATCCGCGAAAGGAGGCAGGACATGACGGTTTCCATCAATACGATCAAGCCGATGCTTCTGGTGGTCGCGATCGCGCTTGGGGTCGCGGCGGAATGCAAGCAGGCCCGCGCCGCCGACACGCAGACAGCCATCGTGGCCGGCGGCTGCTTCTGGTGCGTCGAGGCGGATTTCGAGAAGGTGAAGGGCGTGACCGAAGTCGTCTCGGGCTATACCGGAGGCACGGTTCCGAACCCGACCTACAAGCAGGTCACGCGCGGCGGCACCGGCCATTACGAGGCCGCCCGCATCACCTATGACGCCGAGCAGATCAGCTATGACCAGATCCTGTCGCTGTTCTTCCGCTCGATCGACCCGACCGATGCCGGAGGACAGTTCTGTGACCGCGGCGACAGTTACCGGACGGCGATTTTCGTCTCTGATCCGGCCCAAAAGCGTGCGGCCGAGGCCGCCAAGGCCCAGGCGGAATCGGCCTTGGGGCGCGAGATCGTGACCCCGATCCGGCCCGCCGCGGAGTTCTATCCCGCCGAGAACTACCATCAGGACTATTACAAGAGCCGCGAGCGCACCCTGACCCGGTTCGGAGTGAAGACCAGGGCCGAGGCGTATGACCTCTACCGCAAGGCCTGCGGACGCGACGACCGCGTGCGCCAACTCTGGGGTGACCGCGCTCCGTTCGCCGGGAGCTAGGCACTGGCCAGAAACGCCTCCACCTCGGCGCGGTCCGGCATCGCATCCGCGGCTCCGGGCCGCGTTACCTGCAGGGCGGCCGCCGCCGCGGCGTAACGCAGCGCGTCGCGCGGCACGGCGCCCGAGTCCAACGCGGCCGCCAGCGAACCGATGAAGCAGTCGCCCGCCCCCGTCGTGTCGACCGGCGTCACCGCGCAGGCCGGAACCGAGATCTCCTCGAAGCCCGACCGCCACTCCGCGCCCCGGGCGCCGTGGGTGATGACAAGGTCCGGGCCGCTGAGCGGGCCCAACGCTCCAGCAAGCTGCCCTGCCTCCACAGCGTTCAAGGCCAGCAACGAGACATGAGGCAACACCGCACGCACCGCCTCCGCGTCGAAGGGCGCGGCGGAGTAGACCACGCGCAGCCCCTTGCCCGCCGCCAGTCGCGCCGCCTCCACCTGCGCCGATGTCTCGTTCTGAACCAGCAGGGTATCGCCCGGCCCCGCCCGGGCCAGCGCCGCCTCGATACGGGCCATGTCCTGCCGGAGATTGGCGCCGGGATAGATCACGATGGCATTCTCGCCATCGGGCGCGACCTGGATGATCGCATGCCCCGTCGGCGCCCCGTCACGCGCGACGTGGGAAACGTCGATGCCGAACGCGGCCAGTCGCGCAACCGCCCAATCCCCGTCGGGACCGATGGCGCCCAGGTGGACGACCCGCGCCCCCGTCCGGGCCGCCGCCACCGATTGGTTGGCGCCCTTGCCGCCGAGGCCGCTGTACAGCTCGACTGCGGCAATGGTCTCGCCCGGCGCGACCAGATGCGGAACCGAATAAACGTGGTCCGCATTGATCGAGCCGAGGCAGTAGACCGCCACTAGCCGACCTCGCAGGCCGCGAGCAGCGCCATGTTCACGATGTCGTTCACCGTCGCAACGGTCGAGCAAACCTGGATCGGCTTGTCGACCCCGGCCAGGATCGGGCCGATGACCGTGGCCCCGGCCATTTCCTGCATCAGCTTGACCGAGATCGAGGCCGAATGCCGCGCCGGCACCACCAGGATGTTGGCCGGGCCCGACAGCCGGCAGAACGGGTATTTCGCCATCGCCGAGGGGTTCAGCGCAACCTCGACGGTCATCTCGCCGTCGTATTCGAAATCGACCCCGCGCGCATCCAGCACCTGCGGCGCCATGTGCATCTTGGTCGCCCGTTCGGAGACGGGGTAGCCGAAGGTCGAGAACGACAGGAACGCCACCCGCGGCTCCAGCCCAAGGCTGCGGGCCACGGCAACGGCACGCTCGGCGATGGTGGCCAGGTCTTCGGGCTCGGGCCATTCATGCACAAGCGTGTCGGCCACGAAGACGATGCGCCCCTTGTGCAACAGCGCCGTCACGCCAACCGCCCCGTCCTCGGCGCGGGCGTCGAAGACATGGTTGATGAGTTTAAGCACGTGGGCCGATTTCCGCGTCGCGCCCGTGACCAGCGCATCGCCATGGCCATGGGCCAGCATCAGCGACGCGAAGACATGCCGATCGCGGGAGGCCAGCCGGTGGATGTCGTGCGTGTCGAAGCCTTTGCGTTGCAGCCGTTGGTAAAGGAACGACCGATACGCCTCTAGGTGACGGGTGTTGGCGGCGTTGACCACCTCGATCTCGCGATAGGCATCGCCCAGACCCGCCTGTTCCAGCTTGTCCTTCACGTCATGCTCGCGGCCGACGACCAGCGCCTTGCCGTAGCCCGCGCGCTGATAGCTGACGGCGGCGCGCAGCACGCGCTCGTCGTCGCCCTCCGCAAAGATCATCCGCGCCTGCGCCGCCTTGGCGCGCGCCGCGATCCCCGACAGGACCGAGGCGGTGGGATCCATCCGCGCCTTGAGCGTATGCCGGTAGCCATCCATGTCGACGATGGGTCGGCGCGAAACGCCGGTCTCCATCCCCGCCTGCGCCACCGCCGGCGGGATCGTGTAGATCAGCCGCGGGTCGAACGGCGTCGGGATGATGTAGTCCCGCCCGAAAGACAGCTTCCGACCATAGGCCATGGCGACCTCGTCAGGCACGTCCTCGCGGGCGAGCGCGGCCAAAGCCTCGGCGCAGGCGATCTTCATCTGGTCGTTGATCGCACGCGCGTGGATGTCGAGCGCGCCGCGGAAGAGGTAGGGAAAGCCGAGGACGTTGTTTACCTGGTTCGGGTAGTCGCTGCGCCCGGTGGCCACGATCGCGTCGGGCCGGACCTCGTGGGCCTCTTCCGGCGTGATCTCGGGGTCGGGATTGGCCATGGCGAAGATCACCGGGTTGTCGGCCATGGACTTGACCATCTCGGGCGTCACCGCCCCCTTGACCGACACCCCCAGGAACACGTCGGCGTCCTTCATCGCGTCTTCCAGCGTGCGCGCGTCGGTATTCGCAGCATGGGCCGACTTCCACTGGTTCATGCCCTCGGTGCGGCCCTGGTAGATCACGCCCTTGGTGTCGCAGGCGATGCAGTTGTCATGCCGCGCCCCCATCGCCTTGATCAGTTCCAGGCAGGCGATGCCCGCAGCCCCCGCCCCGTTCAGCACGATGCGGCAGTCCTCGATCTTCTTGCCGCTGAGGTGCAGCGCGTTGATCAGCCCGGCCGCACAGATCACCGCCGTCCCGTGCTGGTCGTCGTGAAAGACGGGAATGTCCATCTCTTCCTTGAGCCGCTGCTCGATGATGAAACATTCCGGCGCCTTGATGTCCTCGAGGTTCACGCCGCCGAAGGTCGGCCCCATCAGCTTGACCGCCCGGATGATCTCCTCGGGGTCCTCGCTGTCGAGTTCGATATCGATGGCGTTAACGTCGGCAAAGCGCTTGAAGAGCACGGATTTGCCCTCCATTACCGGTTTGGCCGCCAGCGCGCCGAGGTTACCGAGGCCGAGGATCGCCGTGCCGTTCGAGACGACGGCCACCATGTTGCCCTTGGTGGTGTAGTCGTAGGCGGTCTCGGGGGAATCCGCGATGGCCTGCACCGGCACCGCGACCCCGGGGGAATAGGCCAGGCTCAGATCGCGCTGGGTGGTCATCGGCTTGGAGGCGACCAGCTCGTATTTGCCCGGCATGGGTTCGAGGTGATAGCTCAGGGCCTCTTCCGGCGTGATTCTCGACTTGTCGGACATACGGTCGGTCTCCTCCTGTCAGGCTTGCCGTTTATCCTTCCCCGCGCCGCGCCTCAATAGACGAGGATTTCGCGCTTTCGCGCGATCCCCGGCATTTGTAAGGTCCGCCGGGCAGATCGGAACGGGGGAGCAGCGTGAGCGGGCATTCGGCATCCGTGACGCCGATGATGGCGCAATACCTCGAGATCAAGGAGGCCCATCCCGGTGCGCTCCTGTTCTACCGGATGGGTGACTTCTACGAGATGTTCTTCGACGACGCGGTCGCGGCGGCCGAGGCGCTCGATATCGCCCTGACCAAGCGCGGCAAGCATCAGGGCCAGGACATACCGATGTGCGGCGTCCCGGTACAGGCGGCCGAAAGCTACCTGCTGTCTCTGATCCGCAGGGGGTTCCGGGTCGCGGTCTGCGAACAGCTCGAAGACCCGGCCAAAGCGAAGAAGCGCGGCTCCAAGGCCGTCGTGAAACGCGATGTGGTGCGCCTGGTAACGCCGGGCACGCTGACCGAGGACTCCCTGCTGGAGGCGCGGCGACACAACTTCCTCGCGGCGTTTTCCGAGGTCCGGGGGGCGGGGGCGCTTGCCTGGGTTGATATCTCGACCGGCGCGTTCCGCGTGATGGAGTGCCCGCCGGTGCGTCTGGGCCCGGAACTGGCGCGGCTGACCCCGCGCGAGTTGTTGCTGAGCGAGGCGCAAGAGGCCGATTGGGCCGAAACAGTCACTGAATCCGGCGCCGCGCTCACCCCGCTGTCGCGCGCGAGTTTCAACAGCGCGTCGGCCGAAGCGCGGCTGGGCGGGGTGTTCGGCGTCGAGACGCTAGACGGGTATGGCAGCTTCTCGCGCGCCGAACTGTCCGCCATGGGCGCCATCGTCGACTACCTGGACATCACGCAGAAGGGCAAGCTGCCGCTGCTGCGCCCGCCGATGCGCGAGTCCGCCGGCGGGACGGTTCAGATCGACGCCGCCACGCGGCGGAATCTTGAATTGACCGCAAGCCTGTCGGGCGGCCGCGACGGCAGCCTTCTGGGCGCCATCGACCGCACGGTGACCGCGCTCGGCGCGCGTCTGCTCGAGCGGCGCCTTTCCAGCCCGTCGCGCGATCTGGACACCATCCGCGCGCGTCTCTCGGCGGTTCGGGCGCTGGTGGAGGATGCGACGCTGTGCGACGCCCTGCGTGACGCCCTGCGGAAATGCCCCGACATGGACCGGGCGCTGTCGCGCCTCGGGCTTGACCGCGGCGGGCCGCGGGACCTTGCCGCCATCCGCAACGGGCTGGCCCAGGCCGCTGCCGTGGCCGACCGGCTGACTGGCGAGCTTCCCGCAGCCATTGCGGAGGCCCGGTCGGCGCTGCTGGGCCATGACGCCCTGCGCGACCTGCTCGACGCGGCGCTGGTCGCCGAGCCACCGATACTGGCGCGCGATGGCGGGTTCATCGCGGCCGGACACGACCCGGAGCTCGACGAAGCGCGCACGCTTCGCGACGAAGGCCGAGGGGTCATCGCCGGGATGCAGGCCGATTTCGTCGAGACGACCGGGATCGGCTCACTCAAGGTGAAGCACAACAACGTGCTGGGCTATTTCGTCGAGGTCACCGCGACGCATGCCGACAAGATGCTGTCGCCGCCGCTGTCCGAACGGTTCATCCACCGTCAGACCACGGCGAACGCCGTGCGCTTCACGACCGTGGAGCTTTCCGAACTGGAAACGCGCATTCTGAACGCCGGCAATCGCGCGCTGGAAATCGAGAAGCGGTTGTTCGACCGGTTGCGGGACGCGGTTCTGGCCGAGGCGGGACCGGTGGGACAGGCCGCCTCGGCGCTGGCCGAGATCGATCTGGCCGCCGCGCTGGCCGATCTCGCCCGCGGTGAGAACTGGTGCGAGCCGTCGGTGGATGACAGCCGGGCCTTCGCGATCGGCGGCGGGCGGCACCCGGTCGTGGAACGCGCGCTGCGCCAGCAGGGCGGCGCCCCCTTCATCGCGAACGATTGCGCCTTGGCGGACGGCTCTGACGGCGCGGCGATCTGGCTGTTGACCGGCCCCAACATGGCGGGCAAATCGACCTTCCTGCGCCAGAACGCACTGATCGCACTGCTCGCCCAGGCCGGCAGCTTCGTGCCCGCGGCACGGGCGCATATCGGCGTGGTCTCGCAGATCTTCAGCCGGGTCGGCGCCTCCGACGATCTGGCGCGCGGACGGTCGACCTTCATGGTCGAGATGGTCGAGACCGCGGCGATTCTGAACCAGGCCGACGACCGGGCGCTGGTGATCCTAGACGAGATCGGCCGCGGCACGGCGACCTATGACGGTCTGTCCATCGCTTGGGCGACGCTGGAACATCTGCACGACACGAACCGCTGCCGCGCGCTCTTCGCCACACATTACCATGAGCTTACTGCCTTGGCGCACAAGCTGGTCGGGGTGGAGAACGCCACGGTTGCGGTGAAGGAATGGGAGGGCGACGTCATCTTCCTGCACGAGGTGCGGCAAGGCGCGGCCGACCGGTCCTACGGGGTTCAAGTCGCACGCCTGGCTGGCCTGCCGGAAACCGTGGTGGAGCGCGCGCGGATCGTTCTTGAAGCCCTGGAAAAGGGCGAACGCGAGGGCGGCCAGCCGCAGAAGGCGCTGATTGACGATCTGCCGCTGTTCAGCGCCGCCGCGCCCCCGCCGCCATCCAGTCAAGCGCCGCGGTCAACCCTCGACGAAAAGCTCGCCGGGGTTCACCCCGACGAGCTGACGCCGAAAGAGGCGCTGGAACTGATCTACGAGTTGAAGGGCCTGTCGGACTAGGACGCTGGCGTCGACGAGACGCCGACCTGCGCGGGTCTCAGCAGCCGGTCGTGCAGCATGAAGCCCACCGCCATCACCTGGATGATCTCGCCCGCCTTGGTGTCGGGCACCGGCGCCTCGAACATCGCCTGGTGAAGCTGCGGATCAAAGCTGTGGCCGACCTCGGGCGCCACAGGCTCGATCCCGTGCTTCGAGAAGACGTTCAGAAGCTCGCGCAGGGTCAACTCCACCCCTTCGAGGAACGCCTTCTGCGCCTCGCGCTGCTCTTCGGTGACGACGTCGAGCGCGCGCGACAGGTGATCATAGACCGGCAGCATGTCACGCGCCAGTTTGGAGCCGCCATACTGCTCGGCCTCGCGGCGGTCGCGATCTGCCCGCTTGCGCGAGTTCTCGGCATCGGCCAAGGCCCGCATGAACCGGTCGCGCAACTCGTCGCGCTCGGCCCGCAGCGCCTCGATCTCTTCGGCCGTCATCGCTCCCGGATCGGGGGCGGCGTCCGCACCCGCCTCGTCGGCCAGGTCCTCGATATCGATATCGCGTTTCTCAGGTTCTGCCATTCTCTACCCCTTGCCGCGGTCGGAGATCAGCTTCCCGACCAGCTGGGCCGTGTAGTCGACGATTGGCACGATCCGCCCGTAGTTCAGGCGGGTCGGCCCGATCACGCCCACGGCGCCGATGATCTTTCGGTCAGCGTTCATATATGGAGAGACGACCAAAGAGGAACCCGAAAGTGAAAAAAGCTTGTTTTCGGAGCCGATGAAGATGCGCACCCCCTCGCCTTCCTCGGCGAGTTCCAGAAACTCGATGATGTCGCGCTTGCGTTCCAGGTCGTCGAAGAGCGAGCGAATGCGGTCGATCTCTTCGGCTTCGGCGCTTTCGGCCAGCAGGTGAGACCGGCCGCGGACGATCAGCCGTTCATGCGGCTCGCCCTCGTTTTCCCACACGGCCAGCCCCGATTCGACCATGGTGCGCGCCAGGTCGTTGAGTTCCTGACGCCGCCGTGCGATCTCGACCTGCATCACGTCGCGCAGCTCGCTCAGCGTCTTGCCCTCGGCCAGCGCGTTTAGGAAGTTCGCCGCCTCCCGCATCGAGGCCGGTGTCTGGCCCGGCGCCGGGTGAAACAGGCGGTTCTCGACATGGCCGTCGGCAAAGACCAGAACGGTCAGCGCGCGGTCGGGCGCCAGGCTGACGAATTCGATGTGCTTGATTGGCGCCTCGTGCTTGGGGGCGAGCACCAGGCTTGCCCCCTGTGTAACCCCGGACAGGGCGCCGCCGATCCGGTCGAGCATCGCGCCCACGTCCGGCTCATTGCTGCCGAGCGTGGCGTCGATCTTCTCGCGGTCCTCCAGTTCGAGGTTCCGCACCTCCAGCAGCCCGTCCACGAACATCCGCAGGCCCAGCTGCGTCGGCATGCGCCCGGCCGAAATGTGCGGGCTGTCGAGCAGGCCCAGGAACTCCAGATCCTGCATCACGTTGCGGATCGTCGCCGCGCTGACCTTCTCGCTCATGGTACGGGTGAGGCTACGCGAGCCGACGGGATCGCCGGTCGCCAGATAGCCCTCGACCACGCGGCGGAAGACTTCGCGCGAGCGGTCGTTCATCTCTTCGAGAAGGCTCTGGGTCTCGGTCACGTGGTCGTCGTCTCCGGAAAGGCGAGGCCATTAAAGACGAGTGTCGGGGCCAGTCAATCGGGCTTGCATCGCCGGCACGGGCATGGGAGCAAAGCGCCGGACCCGAGAGAGGAGTTGCCATGCGCCCGTCTGGCCGTGATGTAAGCGAAATGCGCCCGGTTTCAATCGAGACGGGTGTGACGAAACATGCCGAAGGCTCGTGCCTCGTCCGCATCGGCGACACGCATGTTCTGTGCACTGCGTCGCTGGAAGAGCGGGTGCCGCCCTTTCTCAAGAATTCCGGCCTCGGCTGGGTGACGGCCGAGTACGGCATGCTGCCGCGCGCGACCAACACGCGGATGCGACGCGAGGCGACAGCCGGCAAGCAGGGCGGCCGCACCGTCGAGATTCAGCGCCTGATCGGACGTAGCCTGCGCGCTGGTCTCGACCGCGTGGCGCTGGGCGAACGCCAGATCACCGTCGATTGCGACGTGATCCAAGCCGATGGCGGCACCCGCTGCGCGGCGATCACCGGCGGCTGGGTGGCGCTCAGGCTTGCGGTAAACAAGCTGATGAAGGCGGGCGACGTGCTGTCGGACCCGCTGGTCGATCATGTCGCAGCGGTGTCCTGCGGAGTCTATGCGGGCCAGCCGGTCATGGATCTCGACTATGCCGAGGACAGCGAGGCCGGCGTCGACGGCAATTTCGTCATGACCGGCGGCGGCCGGATGATCGAGGTGCAGATGTCGGCCGAAGGCGCGACATTCTCGCGTGCGCAGATGGACCAGTTGCTCGGCCTCGCCGAAGCGGGTGTTTCTCAACTTGTCGCGGCGCAGAAGGCAGCGGTCGGGGGCTAGGCGATGCGCCGTTTCACGGGTGACCGGCTGCTGGTGGCGACGCATAACCGGGGCAAACTCGAAGAGATCGCGCATTTACTGGAGCCGCACAGGGTTGCGGTCGTCGGCGCCGCCGAAATGAACCTGCCCGAGCCCGCGGAAACCGAAACCACGTTCATCGGCAATGCCCGGATCAAGGCGCACGCCGCGGCGCGGGCGACGCGCCTGCCCGCGCTCGCCGATGACAGCGGCATCTCGGTCGATGCGCTGGATGGCGCACCCGGGGTTCATACCGCGGATTGGGCCGAAACAGGGTCTGGCCGCGACTTCGAGATGGCGATGCGGCGCGTCTGGGACGCGTTGCAGGCCAAGGCCGCGCCCGAGCCCCGCACCGCGCGGTTCACCTGTACCTTCGTGCTGGCCTGGCCCGACGGCCATGACGAGGTATTCGAAGGCGAGATCCCCGGGCGGATCGTCTGGCCGATGCGGGGCGATCAGGGCCATGGCTACGACCCGATCTTCCAGCCCGAAGGCTATGACCTGACCTTCGCCGAGATGGACCGCTGGGAAAAGAACCGCATCAGCCACCGCGCCCGCGCCTTTGAGAAACTGGTGCAGGTCTTTGACCGCTAAAGACTGGCAGGCGGGCGGCTTCGGGCTCTACATCCACTGGCCCTACTGCCTCGCGAAATGT
Source organism: Rhodovulum sp. ES.010 (assembly GCF_900142935.1). Lineage (NCBI taxonomy): Bacteria > Pseudomonadati > Pseudomonadota > Alphaproteobacteria > Rhodobacterales > Paracoccaceae > Rhodovulum > Rhodovulum sp. ES.010. The sequence goes on from NZ_FSRS01000001.1 coordinate 2,665,772, forward strand.
CCCTATTGCGATTTCAACTCGCATGTGGCGACGCGGGTCGACACCGTCCGCTGGCAAGACGCCTATCTTTCCGAGATCCGCCGGATCGGCGCCGAAACCGGGCCGCGCACGCTGAACTCGGTATTTTTTGGCGGCGGAACCCCCAGCCTGATGGACGCGGACCTCGTCGCGGCCATCCTAGACACGGTGCGCGGAACCTGGCCGCACGCAAACGACATGGAGGTGACGCTCGAGGCCAACCCGACCTCGGTCGAGGCCGGCCGCTTTGCCGGCTATCGCGCCGCCGGAGTCACCCGCGTTTCTCTGGGCGTGCAGGCCCTGAACGACGCTGACCTCAGGCGGCTGGGCCGGATGCATAGCGCCGCCGAGGCCCACGCTGCCTTCGAGATCGCCCGGCGCCATTTCGACCGGGTGAGTTTCGACCTGATCTACGCCCGCCAAGACCAGACCGCCGAGGACTGGCAACGCGAATTGCGCGAGGCACTGGCGATGTCGGTCGATCACCTCTCGCTCTATCAGCTCACGATCGAGCCCGGCACCGCCTTCGGCGACCGTCATGGGCGCGGGCTGCTGCGGGGCTTGCCCGATGACGACCGTGCAGCGGACCTTTATGCCCTGACGCAGGAGGTTTGCGCGGCGGCGGGCCTCCCGGCGTACGAGGTGTCGAATCATGCCCGCCCAGGGGCGGAGTCTCGTCACAACCTGATCTACTGGCGGTCAGGCGACTATGTGGGCGTCGGACCCGGCGCCCATGGCCGGCTGACGCTGAACGGCACCCGATGGGCGACCGAGACACCGCATAGCCCCGAGGCATGGCTGGACAAGGTGGCGCGAACCGGGTCGGGTGAAACGGACCGCCAAGGTCTGACCGCCGAGGACCGTGGGACCGAATACCTGATGATGGGCTTGCGGCTGCACGAGGGCGTTTCGCTCAATCGCTATCGGCGAATTACGGGCGACGCCTTAGATGGAAACAAAATCAATGAGTTGCAGAACATGGGCCTTCTGTGTGCCAAGGCGGACACACTCCGCGCTACCGAAGACGGCCGGGCGGTTCTGAACGCCGTGCTCCGGACGCTCCTACTGCGCTGAGGCCCACTTTACCGGGCGGCGCTGAGCGTGGCGCAAAGCGTGTCGAGATCGTCAAGACTGCGGTAGGCGACCACAAGCCGCCCCGACCCGTCCGGCGCATGGTCTATCGTCACCGTCATGCCCAGATTGGCCGACAGATCCTGCTCCAGCGCGCGCGTATCGGCATCTTTTTCGCGCGGTTTCGGCTGGCGCGGCGCGCGTTTCTCCGCTCCGGCCTGTTTGGCCAGCTTCTCGGTCTCGCGCACGGAAAGCTGACCTTTGATGACCTTACGCGCCAGAAGTCCCGGGTCGTCCGTGGTGATCAGGGCCCGCGCATGACCCGCGCTTAGCCGGCCCTGCCGGATGTGGTCCAGCACATCGTCGGGCAATTGGAGGAGGCGTAAAAGGTTCGCGATGTGGCTGCGGCTTTTTCCAAGCGCGGCGGCGAGCTTGTCCTGGGTATGCCCGAACCGGTCCATCAACTGGCGATAGCCCATCGCCTCCTCCACCGCGTTCAGATCCGCGCGCTGGATGTTCTCGATGATCGCGATCTCGAGCACCTCGATGTCGTCGAGTTCGCGAACGAGTACCGGCACCTCGTGGCGCTGCGCGATCTGCGAGGCCCGCCACCGGCGTTCGCCGGCCACGATCTCGTAACGGCCTTCGCTGCGCTTGCTCGGGCGCACGATCAGCGGCTGGATCACGCCCTTTTCGCGGATCGAGTTCGCAAGCTCCTCCAGCGCCTCGTCGGAAAACTGGCGCCGCGGCTGATCGGGGTTCGGTTCGAGCAGATCGAGCGCGACGGTCTGGTCGGCCTTGGCGCGCGGTTCCTCGCCCTTTTCCGGCGCCGGTTCGATCTGCACATCGGCCATCAGGGCCGAAAGCCCCCGGCCCAGCCCGCGTTTGCCCGTCTTGTTCGTCGTCATCGCGCCCTCCCCCACCTAGGCCCCGACCGCCAGCTCGACGCCCAGCATCTCGCGCGCAAGGTCACGATAGGCCTGCGCGCCCTTCGACATCGGGTCATAATCCAGCACCGACATCGCGAAGGATGGCGCCTCGCTTACACGGACGTTGCGCGGGATCACCGTCTTGAACACCAGATCGCCAAGATAGGCCCGCGCATCGGTTTCCACCTGCTGCGCCAGGTTGTTGCGGCGATCCGACATGGTCAGAACCACACCCTCGATCCGAAGGTCGGGATTCGCTGTCTGGCGAAGCTCGCGGATGGTCAGCATAAGTTGCGACAGCCCCTCGAGTGCGAAAAACTCGCTTTGCAGCGGCACAAGCACGGAATGCGCCGCCACCATGGCGTTCACCGTCAACAGGTTGAGCGACGGCGGGCAGTCGATCAGCACGAAATCGAAGGCGTACCCATCGATCGCGGGCTGGCGCAGCGCGTCATGCAGCAGGAAACTCCGCTTTTCGTTCGACACCATTTCGATGTCGGCCGAGCTCAGATCGGTGGTCGCCGGCGCAATGCGCAGCCGCTCGATCTCGGTCTCCTGGATGATATCCGAAAGCGGCGCCTCCTCCAGCAGCAGATCGTACGTGGTTTTCGTGCGCTGGTCGGTTTCGACGCCCAGCCCGGTCGAGGCGTTGCCCTGCGGGTCGATATCCACGATCAGCACGGTCTTGCCGAATTCCACCAGGGAAGCGGCCAGATTGATCGCGGTGGTGGTCTTGCCGACACCGCCCTTCTGATTGGCCACGGCGATGGTTTTCGGCCCCTTGGGACGCGTGGGATCAGACACGGAAGATGCCTCCGAGTTTCAGAATGACAGCCTGGGGATCGGTCTTGCTGTGAATTTTCTGAACGTCGAAGCGCCAGGATGCAAGTGCCGCGTCGAGTTCTGCGGCATGACGCGCGCCCTTGGGGAACAGCGCGACGCCGCCGGGCCGCAAGTGGCACTCGGCAAAGCCCAGAAGCACCGGCAGCGGCGCAAGCGCCCGGGCCGACAGGACATCGGCCCCGAGGGGCGCGACATCCTCGATCCGAATCGCGTGAACTTGCGCGTTCTCCAAATCAAGCTCTCGGATCGCCGTCGTCAGGAAGGCCGCCTTACGCTTGTCGCTCTCGATCAAGGTCATCTTCATCGCTGGCGCCTTTTCCACGGCCATGATGGCGATCACGAGACCAGGGAATCCGCCGCCGCTGCCAAGATCGGCCCAATGGACCGCCTCGGCGGGCGCAAGGTCGAAAAGTTGCACGGAATCAAGAAGGTGCCGCGTCTCCAACTCGTCCAGCGTGGCCCGGGACACCAGGTTGATAGCCGGATTCCACCGCCTCAGAAGCGTCGCGAACTGTTCCAGCCGCCGCGATGTTTCACGTGAAACGTCCGGCCAGATCGCGGCCAGATCGCTCATGCCGAGCGCCTCTCCATCTGGCGCAGCCTTGCAAGGATCAGCGTCAGCGCTGCCGGCGTCACCCCATCGATGCGAGCGGCCTGCCCGAGCGTTTCGGGCCTGGAGGCGCCCAACTTTCCTTTCAGCTCGTTCGATAGTCCGTCGATACCATCATACGGAAAGTCGTCGGGCAAGCGCAGTGCCTCGTCCCGCCGCATCGCCTCGACATCTTGCGCTTGGCGCCGAATGTAGTTGGCATAAAGCGCATCCCGTTCAAGTTGGGCACGTGTTTCGTCATCCACCGACGACAGCGAAGCATCCAACGCGAGCAGCTCGCCGAAGCCGACTTCAGGGAACGCAAGCAGGTCGAACCCGGTGCGCCTCTGGCCATCGGCGTTAACCTTGATCCCCGCCTCGGTGATCTGCCGGGGAGTCAGCGACATCGCGTCGAGCTGCGCCCGGGCCGCGTCGAGACGTTCCAGCTTGTCCCGGAACACGGCGGCGCGCGCCGGCCCGACGCAGCCGATCTCCAACCCAAGGGGCGTCAGCCGCTGGTCAGCGTTGTCTGCGCGAAGCGACAGCCGAAACTCCGCCCGCGAGGTGAACATGCGATACGGCTCGCTCACGCCTCGGGTCACGAGATCGTCGATCATCACTCCGATATAGCTGCTCGTCCGGGTGAACACGATCGGGTCGGCGCCCTGCACCTGTCGGGCCGCGTTCAGCCCCGCCACAAGACCTTGGGCCGCGGCCTCTTCATAACCGGTCGTGCCGTTGATCTGCCCCGCCAGGAACAAGCCGGGGACCTCGCGCAGTTCGAGCGTCAGGCGCAACGCGCGCGGATCGACGTAGTCGTATTCGATGGCGTAGCCCGGCTGCAGGATGACGGTCTGCTCCAAACCTTCGATCGATCGCACATAGGCGGCCTGCACGTCCTCTGGCAACGAGGTCGAGATGCCGTTCGGATACACGGTGGGATCATCCAGCCCCTCGGGCTCCAGAAAAATCTGGTGGGAGTCCTTGTCGGCGAACCGCACGATCTTGTCCTCGATCGACGGGCAATAGCGCGGCCCCACCCCGTCGATACGCCCGCCGTACATCGCCGATTTTCCGAGGTTTTCCCGGATTATGTCATGGGTGCGCGCATTCGTATGGGTAATACCGCACGCGACCTGCGGAACCGCCACGCCCCGCGACAGGAACGAAAACAAGACCGGCGCATCATCCCCTGGTTGGCGCCCGACGCGCGCCCAATCGATGGTGTTGCCGTCGAGCCGGGGCGGTGTGCCGGTCTTCAATCGTCCAAGCGGAAGACCGAACCCGTCGATCCGCTCGGCCAAACGGGTGGAGGGCTTGTCCCCCATCCGACCACCGGCAATCTTGCGCTCGCCGATATGGATGACGCCACGCAGGAACGTGCCCGTCGTCAGCACAACGCTGTCGGCCGGGATGTCGACACCATCGGTCAAGCGCAGGCCAGTCACCCGGCCTGCGTCCTGCAACACGTCCGCGGCCTCCCCTTCAATGACAGTCAGGCCCGGTTGGGCGGACACGGCCTCTTGCACGGCCTGGCGATAGAGCTTCCGGTCCGCTTGCGCCCTCGGCCCTTGGACCGCCGGGCCCTTGCGGCGATTCAACAGACGAAATTGAATGCCGGCGCGGTCGGCCGCCCGCGCCATCACCCCGTCCAGCGCGTCCACCTCGCGGACCAGGTGCCCCTTGCCCAGCCCGCCGATCGCGGGGTTGCACGACATGATCCCGATCGCCTCGCGCCGCAGCGTGACCAAGGCCGTCCGCGCGCCAAGACGCGCCGCGCCGCACGCTGCTTCGACCCCAGCATGGCCGCCCCCAACGACAAGCACATCGAATGACGGATGTTTCACGTGAAACACTCCTCATTTTCCAAGGCAAAAGCGCGCGAAGATCTCATCCAGCACATGCTCCACATCGATCCGCCCCACCAGCGCGTCCAAGGCGCGCACAGCACGGCGCAGATGCTCTGCCGCAAGATCCACGGTTTCCATCCCTTCGGATACCTGATTCTGAGCCCTTCCGATACCTTCCAACGCACTAAGCATTGCCTGCCGATGGCGTTCGCGAGTCGCCGTTTCCGCCCGTGCGGCACGGCTTTCGAGAACGGAGGTAATGCGCGCAACCAACTCCGCAACTCCGGCGCCCGTCCTACCTGACACCGTCAAGCCCGTCCCCCGACCCAGGTCCGCCTTCCCTTGCACCACGATGTCATCGGCCTCCAGTACCAGGTCCTGCGTCATGTCACCCCCGCTCAGCAAGAACACGCGCAGGTCCGCCGCGCGGGCGCGTTCCACCGCGCGGGCGATGCCGATCGATTCGATGGCATCCCTGCTTTCGCGCAGGCCCGCGGTATCCAGAATCGTAACCGGCAGACCGTGAAGATCCATTCGCACCTCGATCACGTCGCGCGTCGTGCCGGCATGTTCCGAGGTGATCGCCGCATCCCGCCCCGCCAGATGGTTCAAAAGCGTCGATTTCCCCGCATTCGGCGGGCCGACAATCGCCACCTCGAACCCTTCCCGAATACGTTCCGCAGCGGCGACTCCGGCGATCTCGGCCTTCAAGCCCGCGGCCACCTCCTCCAGCAGCACAGAGACCTCGGGCGTGACATCAACCGGTACATCCTCGTCGGCGAAATCGATCGTCGCCTCCAGTAGCGCAGCCGCCCGGATCAAGCGGTCGCGCCACGCATCGACCTTTTCGCCCAGCGCGCCCGAGAACACCCGCAGCGCCTGGCGTCGCTGCGCCTCCGTCTCTGCCTCCAGCAAATCGCCGAGCCCCTCGATCTCGGCCAGATCCAGCACCCCGTTCGCCAGCGCGCGCCGCGTGAACTCTCCCGGTTCGGCCAGCCGAAGCCCCGCGATCCCGCCAAGCGACCGCAACACGGCCGAGACCGTCGCGGGGCTGCCGTGGCAATGGAGTTCGACGACGTCCTCTCCGGTAAAACTGGCCCCCGCCTCAAACCGGACCACCAGCGCCTCGTCGAGCAGATCGCCCCCCGCATCCCTCAGCCGGCGAAGTCCCGTCCGCCGGGGTGGCGGAAGCGTGCCGCACAGAGTTTCTGCGGCGTCAGCGGCCCGCGGCCCGGAAACCCGGATCACCGCAACGCCGGCTTTCCCGCGCGCCGAGGCCAAGGCAAAGATCGTGTCCACCTTTCATCTCCGGACGTCGCCGCGTCAGGTGTTCATCGAATCGAAGAATTCCGAATTCGTCTTTGTCTGCTTGAGCTTGGAGATCAGGAAATCGATCGCGTCCGTGGTTCCCATGGGGTTCAGGATGCGGCGCAGGACGAAAGTCTTCTGCAGATCGCCCTTGTCGATCAGCAGGTCTTCTTTCCGCGTGCCGGACTTCAGGATGTCCATCGCCGGGAAGACGCGCTTGTCCGCGACCTTTCGGTCCAGAACGATTTCGCTGTTACCCGTGCCCTTGAACTCCTCGAAGATCACTTCGTCCATCCGGCTGCCGGTGTCGATCAGCGCGGTCGCGATGATGGTCAGCGATCCGCCCTCTTCGATGTTCCGCGCCGCGCCGAAGAACCGCTTGGGCCGCTGGAGCGCGTTGGCGTCCACGCCGCCGGTCAGGACCTTGCCCGAGGACGGGACGACCGTATTGTAGGCCCTACCAAGTCTTGTGATGGAATCAAGCAATATAACCACATCTCGCTTATGCTCGACCAAGCGCTTGGCCTTTTCGATCACCATCTCGGCAACGGCGACGTGCCGCGTGGCCGGTTCGTCGAAGGTCGAAGAGATCACCTCGCCCTTCACCGAACGCTGCATGTCGGTCACTTCCTCGGGGCGCTCGTCGATCAGCAGGACGATCAGGTAGCATTCGGGGTGGTTCGCCTCGATCGAGTGGGCGATGTTCTGCAAGAGCACCGTCTTGCCGGTCCGCGGCGGGGCCACAATCAGAGAGCGCTGCCCCTTCCCGATCGGTGCCACCAGATCGATAATCCGGGCCGAGCGGTCCTTGATCGTGGGATCCTCGATTTCCATTTTCAGCCGCTCGTCAGGATAAAGCGGCGTGAGGTTGTCGAAGTTTATCTTGTGCCGCGCCTTCTCGGGCTCCTGGAAGTTGATCGCGGTGACCTTCGTGATCGCGAAATACCGCTCGTTCTCGCGCGGGGCCTGCATCACGCCTTCCACCGTGTCGCCGGTGCGCAAGCTGTGCTGGCGGATCATGTCGGGCGAGACGTAGATGTCGTCCGGCCCCGGAAGGTAGTTTGCCTCGGGCGAGCGCAGGAAGCCGAAGCCGTCCTGCAAGACTTCCAGAACGCCATCGCCCGAGATCTCCCAGCCGTCCTCGGCCCGTTCCTTCAGGATGGCGAACATCATGTCGCCCTTGCGCATCGTCGAGGCGTTCTCGATCTCGAGCTCCTCGGCCATGGAAAGGAGATCCTTGGGGCTCTTGGCCTTGAGATCGGCAAGGTTCAGGCGGTCTTGGGTCATGGGAGAACTTATCAGAAACAGGGTGCCTCAGGCGGCACGGCTTGAAGAAGGGCGGAAAATCAACGGGCCGGACGGCCCGTGCTGACCTCGCTCAATAGGCTTGTGCGGACCGCGAGTCAATCGCTCAGAACTTGAACACCACCGAGAACACGATGACCAGCATAAGAAGCGTCGGCAACTCGTTCATCATCCGATAGGTGCGGCCGCTGCGTGTATTCGTGCCCGCAAGGAATTCCTTCCGACGCAGACCCAGCCACATGTGGAACCAGGTCATCGCGATGACCCCGACCCCCTTGGTGTACGGCCAGATCGTATCCCAGGCGACGATCCCGGGAGTGAAGACAAGCGCCAGCCCGAAGATCCAGACCGCGATGATCGAGGGATTCATGATGTAGCGGTAGAGCTTCATCTCCATGATCTTGAAGATCTCGTCGGTCTCGCTGCCGACGCCCGCCTTTTCGACATGGTAGACGAATATCCTTGGCAGGTAGAACAACCCCGCCATCCAGGTCAGCACGGCGATGATGTGCAGCGTTTTCATCCATGGATAGAGATACGCAAGGAACTCGCCCATTCTTCGTCACTCCCGCTCTCAACGCTGCACGGCCCCCTTCTAGAACAAGAAAATAAGGAAAGGAAAGATGATGTTTTTGTTGGGGCTGTGAAGATTGGGGATTACGTGACCGTCCCCGGTTCCATCCACAGACCGCGTCTTGTTGACAACACTGGTGATATTTCTTGAAATCGACGTTCGGGACGAGAAATATACATATTATCAATACTTTGCGTTCCTATAGCCGCACGTCGGCCTGTGGATGCTTTTGGATACCTCCGACGCAGCCGAGTCGTTCACAGCCGACCGGTCGGTCGGTCCACGGTGGATGCTCACCCCCGAACGCTTGACATTTTCCCCTGTCGTCGCCACGCCGGAGATGCTCGCTTGAGTTGTCCGCTCACATCCCGAGTGTTCGACCTCTTCTATCCACAGGGTTCTTCGCAGATGTCGCAGCGCGTTATCCTCGCCTCCGGCTCGGCCATCCGCCGCCAGCTGCTCGAGCGCGCCGGACTGGACTTTGACGTTCTGCCCGCGCGCCTCGATGAAGGCGCCATTCGCGACGGGCTGGCGGCCGAGGGCGCGACGGTGCAGGTCGTGGCCGAGGCTCTGGCCGACTTCAAGGCACGGCGGGTGGCCGAACGGGACCCGACCGCGCTGGTGATCGGGTGCGACCAGGTCCTTGCCCACAGGGGAAAGGTGCTGGCCAAGCCGCAATCGATCGACGAGGCCCGCGCGCAGCTGCGCGCGCTGCGCGGGGCCCCGCACGAGTTGCTCTCGGCGGTGGTGGTCTACGACGATCTCGCGGCGCTCTGGCGCCATGTCGGCAAGGTCACGCTGACGATGCGCCCGTTTTCCGACGCCTATCTCGACGAGTATCTCGCGCGGAACTGGGAAAGCGTGCGCGAGTCGGTCGGAGCGTATAAGCTGGAAGAGGAAGGGGTGCGGCTGTTCTCGCGGATCGATGGCGACTATTTCGATGTCCTGGGCCTGCCCCTGCTGCCGCTGCTGACCTTTCTGACGACGCGTGGAGTGCTGATGGCATGAGTGAACGGATTCCCCTCGCCGGCGTGATCGGCTCTCCGGTCGCCCATTCCAAGTCGCCGCTTCTGCATCGCCACTGGCTGGAGCGTTATGAAATCCCCGGCTACTACATCCCGATGGACGTCTCCCAATCCGACCTTCGACAGGTTCTGGCGGCTCTGCCCCGCATGGGTTTCGTCGGTGTGAACGTTACCATCCCGCACAAGGAAACGATCCTGGGTCTTGCCGATCTCGTCTCAGATCGCGCCGCGTTGATCGGGGCGGCCAACACCCTGATCTTTCGTGCCGACGGAAAGGTGCATGCCGACAACACCGACGGCATCGGGTTCATCGAGAACCTGCGACAGGGCGCCCCGGGATGGGAGCCGACCTCGGGACCGGCGGCGGTTCTGGGGGCCGGCGGCGCCGCGCGGGCCGTGGTCGCGGCGCTGGCGGAACAGGGTGTGCGCGAGATCCGCGTCAGCAACCGCACCCGCTCGCGGGCCGAGGCGTTGCGGGCCGAGTTCGGCCCCAAGATCGTGGTCCATGAATGGGTGCAGGCCGGGAACATGATCGACGGGGCGGTAACGGTCGTGAACACCACGTCGCTGGGGATGGTCGGCAAGTCGGCCTTCCGCGTTCCCTTGGATGCGCTCTCGCCCAAGGCCGTGGTCTGCGATCTCGTCTATACCCCGCTTGAGACAACGTTCCTCAAGGAAGCGCGCAAGCGGGGCTGCGTGGCGGTAGACGGGCTGGGCATGCTGCTGCACCAGGCCGCGCCGGGCTTCGAGCGGTGGTTCGGCCGCCGGCCCGAAGTGGACGAAGCCGCCCGCGGCGTGGTTCTCGGCGAATGACCTCCCGGCCTTTTCTGCTTGGCCTGACCGGGTCGATCGGGATGGGAAAGTCGACGACCGCAACCCTGTTTCGTGATCTCGGGGTGCCGGTCTGGGACGCCGATGCCGCGGTTCATCGGCTTTATGCGAAAGGCGGGGCCGCGGTTGCGCCGATCATGAAGTTGCGGCACGAGGCGGTCCGCGATGGCGCCGTCAGCCGGCCCGTGCTGAAATCCTGGATCGTGGAGGACCCGGAGGCGCTGGCCCGCATCGAGGCGGTCGTTCACCCGCTGGTGGCCGAGGACAGGCAGGGGTTCATCGCCGATCACGCACAGATTCCGTTGATCGTGCTCGACATCCCGCTGCTGTTCGAAACGGGCACGGATGCGTGGCTTGACGCCGTGCTCGTCGTGACGGCCGATCCGGACACCCAGCGCCGGCGGGTCCTCTCGCGCCCGGGCATGACCGAGGCCCAGTTCCGGGCGATCCTGGCCAAGCAGATGCCCGATGCGGAAAAACGCAGGCGCGCGGATTTCGTGATCGAGACGCGCACCCTTGAACAGACGCGCGCCGAGGTGCACGCCTTGGTGAAACGGCTGAGGAAACGCGATGCGTGAGATCGTTCTGGATACCGAAACGACGGGGTTCGAACCGGCCGAGGGGCACCGGATCGTTGAAATCGGAGCGGTGGAATTGTGGAACCACCTGCCGACGGGCAACACCTTTCACGAATACGTCAATCCGGAACGCCCGATGCCGCAGGAGGCGTTCGAGGTTCACGGGCTGGGCGACGACTTTCTGCGCAGCAAGCCCGTCTTCGCCCATGTCGGGCAGAGATTTCTGGATTTCGTCGCCGACGCCAAGCTTGTCATCCACAACGCGTCGTTCGACATGAAATTCCTCAATGCCGAGCTCGAATGGCTTGGCCTGCCGCGCCTGCCGATGGAGCAGGCCATCGACACGCTTGTGATGGCGCGGCAAAGGTTCCCCGGCGCGCCGGCGACCCTCGACGCGCTGTGCCGCCGTTTCGGGGTCGACAACTCCGCCCGCGAGAGACACGGCGCGCTTCTTGATTCCGAAATCCTAGCCGAGGTCTATCTGGAACTGATCGGCGGGCGGCAGCCCGATCTGGTGCTGGCGACGCGGTCGGCGGGAGGACCGGCTACGGGCTCGGGAACGGGTGAGATCTGGCGCCCTTCGCCACGTCCCGCCCCGCTGCCGCCGCGCCTGACCGATGAGGAAGCGGCCGCCCACGCCAGTTTCGTCGAGAGACTGGGCGACCAGGCGCTGTGGAAGCGCTTGGAGTAAGCGCTCAGGCGGTCTCGCCGTTGGCGGGCGTGTCCTGCGCCTGCTGCTGGGCCCGCCGTGCGATCTCCTGGCGATAGAGCGCCACGAAATCGACCGGCTCCAGGTTCAGCGGCGGGAAGCCGCCGTCGCGGGTCATGTCCGACACGATCCGACGCACGAAGGGGAACAGCATCCGCGGGCACTCGATCAGCAGGAAGGGATGAAGCTGTTCTTCGGGGACGTTCTCGATGTGGAAGATCCCGGCATATTCCAGTTCCATCAGGAACAGTTGCGCGTCGTCACTCTTGTTCTTCGAGTTTATCGTGAACTTGGTGATGATCTCGTACTGGTTCTCGGCGGTCCGCTTGCGGGCATCCAGCGCGACCTGAACCGAAATATCGGGGCTGACCTCGCCCTGTGCGCCCTTGCGCACCAGCATGTTCTCGAAGGACAGGTCCCGGATATACTGACCGAGGATCTGCATCTTCACTTGGGGCGGCTGCTGCGTCGCGGCGCCGTTGCCTTCGGTCTCGCTCATGGCGTGCTCCTGCCGGATGTTGAGTCGGTCGCTGCCTTAGCAGCTTGCCCCGGTTCTCTCAATGCCGTGTCCATTGTGACGGGCCGTCGGGGCGGTGCGGACGGGTTCCCAGATCCTCGAACTCGCCCTCGATCACGTCGCTCCGGTCGGTCCGCGGCTGTTCGGGGCCTTGGCCATAGGTCATGGTCTGCACCACGACGCGCCGCGACAGCCAGCGATAGGCCGCACTGCGCACCGGCGGCATGAGAAGTGCGAATCCGACGGCATCGGTGAAGAACCCGGGCGTGAGCAACAAGGCCCCCGCGAACAGGATCATCGCGCCGTGGGCCAGCGGCTCGGCCGGGTCGCGCAATTCCTGGAAGGATCGGCGCAACTGCACCAGCGCATGCGCCCCTTGCCGGCGCAGGAGCCAGGTGCCCAGCACCGCGGTCAGCACCACGATCGCCAGCGTCGGCCAAAGGCCGATAGCGCCGCCTACCTGGATGAACAGCGCGATCTCGATCAGCGGGACCGACAGGAAAATCAGGAAGAGCCACATGGCGAGAAGACCTCATTCGCACGGCGGGGCTGGTGGACTTGATCGGAGCCGTGACTTACATATGTGCGATGACGCTTGGATACAAACCCTGACGGCGCACTGCGAGGTTTCAATGGGCTCTGCCATCATCCAACTTCTGGTTCTCGCGGGGATCGCCGTGTTCCTGATCCTGCGGCTTCGCTCGGTGCTCGGCACGCGCGAGGGATTCGAGAAGCCGCCCCTGTCGATGCCCGACCCGGCCTCGCGCCGGTCGGAGGCGCGCCGGGACTTCGAGGTGATCGAGGGCGGGGTGGATACCGACATCACCGATCACGTCCCCGACGGCAGCGATGCCGCCAAGGCACTGGCCGCGATGAAAATGGCCGAGCCCGGCTTTTCGGTGGGCGAGTTCCTGCACGGCGCCCGCGGCGCCTACGAGATGATTCTGATGGCCTTCGAGACGGGTCAGCTTGAAGAGGTCGAACCGTTCCTCGCGCCGGATGTCTACGAAAGCTTCGCAGAGGTCGTGAAGCTGCGCGAGGACCAGGGGCTGACGGTCGAGGCGAACTTTGTGGGCGTGCGCGAACTCAGCCTGAAGGACGCGACGTTCGACCGCCAGACGCGCGAGGGCGAACTGACCGTGAAATACGTCGGCGAATTGACCTCGGTCGTGCGCAACAAGGCCGGGGACGTCATCGAGGGCAGCCCCAGCGAGATCAAGCGCCAGCGCGACGTCTGGACCTTTGCCCGGCGGATGGGCGTGGATGACCCCAACTGGCAGCTGGTCGCCACGGGCGAATGACCCGGGGCCTCGGCGCGGCGCTCTGCTTGGCCCTTGTCGTGAGTGCCGGAACAACCCGCGCCGACCCGCCGGTGGAAATCCTCCGGTTTTCCGATCTCAAGGGGTGGGCAGCCGACGACCATGGCGCGGCGCTGTCGGTCTTCCGTGAAACCTGCGGCAATCTCGACGCGCCCGACTGGGCGCCGCTCTGTGCGCTCGCCGAAACCCAGACAGATGCCCGCCGCTTCTTCGAGCTGTTCTTTCGCCCCGTGCTGATCGGCGGGCAGGAGGCCGCGCTGTTCACCGGCTATTTCGAGCCGGAACTGCACGGCGCCCGCACGCCCGACGACCGCTACCAGTATCCGATCTACCGCACGCCGCCCGACCTCGTTCCGGGCGAGACCTGGCATTCGCGCCGCGAAATCCATGACCTCGGTCTGTTGCGCGACCGGGGCCTGGAAATCGCCTGGCTCGACGACCCGGTCGATGCGTTCTTTCTGCAGGTCCAGGGCTCGGGCCGCATCCGCCTGACCGACGGCACGGCGATCCGGGTGGGCTATGGCGGGACCAATGGCCATGATTACCGCTCAGTCGGCAAGGAACTGGTGCGCCGCGGGATCTATGCGCCGCACCAGGTCTCGGCGCAGGTGATCCGCGCCTGGGTGCGGCGCAATCCCGAGGCGGGGCGCGAGTTGCTGCTGCACAACCCATCCTTCGTGTTCTTCAGGGAGTTGACGCGCGTTCCGCCCGACAAGGGTCCGCTGGGGGCGATGAACCGCTCGGTCACGCCGATGCGCACCGTCGCGGTCGATCCCGAATTCGTGCCGCTGGGCGCCCCGGTCTGGATCGAAAAGGGCGGCCGCGGACCCCTGCACCGGCTGATGGTGGCGCAGGATACCGGCTCGGCGATCAAGGGGGCGCAGCGGGCGGATATCTTCTATGGCACGGGCGACGCCGCCGGCGAGAGGGCCGGGCGGGTGCGTGACCGTGGGCGCATGGTCGTGCTTCTGCCCATAGACACGGCGCTCGCGCTGCTACCCGGGGGCTGAGCGTTGAGCCGGAGGGGACGGAAAGACCTCAGCCGCGAGGACCGCGCGCTTTGGGAGCAGGTGGCCAGACGCACCCGGCCGCTCGACCCGACCCGCAAGCCGCCGCCACTAGCCGAGGCGGACGCGCGCGCGCCGGACAAGGGTCAGGCCGACGCGCCGCCGCCCGTGCCGGCGTTCCGCATCGGCGAAAAGGCCGGTCAGGCGGGCTCGACGCTGGCCGGGTCACGGGCGGAGCGCTCGGTCGCGATGGACCGCAAGCTCTTCACCCGGCTCAAGCGCGGCAAGATGGCGCCCGAGGCGCGCATCGACTTGCACGGGATGACGCTGGCCCAGGCCCACCCGGCGTTGATGGGGTTCATCCTGCAAAGCCAGGCCTCGGGCCGGCGCCTTGTCCTTGTCATCACCGGCAAGGGCGCTGGGCCTGATGGCGACGGGCCCATCCCGGAGCGGCGCGGGGTTCTCAAGCGGCAGGTGCCCCACTGGCTGCGGCAGGCCCCCCTTGCCGGGGCCGTGTTGCAGGTGACCGAGGCGCATCGCCAGCACGGGGGCGGCGGGGCCTATTACGTCTATCTACGACGTGCGCGGTAGCAGGCGCGCCGCGCGCGAGACACCTGTCGCCAGCAGCGCCGCGGACAGCGCGAAATAGACCGACATGCCCAGAAGCTGCGCCTCGAAGCCGATGCCCAGATCGATCAACGCGCCGGTCAGGCCGGGGCCGAGCGCGGTGCCCAGCACCATGACCGCCGCCCCCAGCGCCTTGATGGCACCCAGATTGCGAGTGCCGTAGAACTCGGCCCAGAACGCCGAGGGCAGGGTGGTGAACGCGCCGATCGACAGCGCGCTGAAGCCAAAGGCAAGCGCGGCACCGGTCAGGCTGTCGGCGCCGGCCATTAGTGCGAAGCCGACGGCGACGGGCAAGAGCGCACCGGGCATCAGGCGCGCCGTGCCGACGCGATCGATGGCCCATCCGGCGATCAGCATCGCCAGAACCGAGATCGCGGTGAACAGGGGAAACAGCGCGACGAGATCGACCAGCGGCCAGCCCTTGATCTCGGCCAAGTGCACCTGCTGGAAGAACAGCGCGGTCCCGAAGGCGGGCGGCCCGGCCACCGCGGGCACCACCAGCCAGAAAAGCCAGTGGCGCACCACCTCGCCCCGCCGCCAGTGCCGGCCGTCCATGCCCTCCGACTGGGTCGTTTCGGCGTGGTATTGTGGCGTTCGTTCCTGCCGCAGCAGGAGCAGAAGCACCGGCAGGGCCGCGAGCACCAGGCCGGCGGCCAGCAGCCAGAGCGTGCGCCAGGGCATGACCTGCATCAACGCGACAAAGACGACCGGCAACACCGCTTGGCCCGCCTGCACCCCGAGGATCGCGATCGACAGGGCGCGCCCGCGATTGCGCACGAACCAGCGTGCCATCGCCACCATCGCAAGCTGACTCGTGATCCCCTGCCCGAACAACCGCAGCCCCAGGATGACCAGCGGCAGCGCCCAGACGGCGCTGACCGTCGCCATCGCGATGCAGGCCAGCGCCAGCAGGCCGAGTACGGCAATCGCCAGGCTGCGCACCCGCCAGCGGTCGGTCAGCGCGCCGGCCCAGACCATCAAGAGTGCCGAGACCGCCGTCCCCAGCGTGTAGATCCCGCCCCAGGCGGCGTGGCTCAGTCCGAACTCCGCGCGGATCTCGCCCGCGAAGATCGCGATGAAGAAGGTCTGGCCGTAGCTCGATGTGAAGGTCAGCAGCGCCCCGGCGGCCAGCCAGGCGCGGTTCTCGCGCAGGAAGTGCCAGAATGGCATGCGGTCGGGCTTTCTTTGGGGGCCGCCCTACTGCGCCGAAAGCGCGGTCAGCGGCGACAGGATGATCGCCGTCGCGTTCTGCACCGTCAGTACCGTCCCCGGCAAGAGCCCGGGTCGGCCCGGCGCCCCCTCGTTGAAGGCACGGTCCAGATCCTCGACCCCACGCAACAGCCGGATCAGGTCGGGCGAACTGCCCGCCGTGAAATGGCCCAGCCCGCGCGAGAACTCGGTCACGTCGACCAGTGTGATGTCGAGATCGGCCACCTCATCGACACTGTCGAGATTGCCCAGCCGGTCGCGCTGGCCCGACAGCCGGGCCGAGAGCGTCAACGCCCGGTCGCGCTGCGATGTCACGATGATCACGCTGTCGGGCATGCGGCCGATATCGCGTACCTGCGCGCGGAACACGTCGATATCGATATCGGGCGAGAGCAGCACAAGCTCGTGGATCTCGCGTCCGACGCGGCCCGGCGCCTCCAGCGCCATCTGGCGCAGCGCCTCCATCGTCAGCAGCGCCCCCATGGAATGCGCGACGATCAGGACATCGTCGGGCTTGGCGGCGATCACGGCGTCGAGGAACCGGTCGAACCCCGTGCGTGCGAACAGCGTGCTGTCGCGGTCATGGGCATATCCGAAGGGGCTGGCGAGGCTCGGCCAGGAATAGTGCAGCGTCACGCCACCGATCCCGAAATCGTGCGACAGCTGCGCCGACCGGTAAAGCCCCTCGGCGAAATTCGTGTTGAAGCCATGGACATAAAGCACGACTGCGCGCTCGCCGCGCGGCCGGTCGACCAGCGCCCGCCGGAGCGCCGCGGTGAACTCGGGCGCCGCGCCATAGCTTTGGGCCGCCACGGTCACGAAATCCTCGCGCGGGTCCGGCGCGCCGCGCGGATAGCTGATCTGGCCTGGCGCACGATCCGCAGGAATCGCGACCTCGTAACTGGCGAACCGCAGCTCCGGTGCGCGGTCTTCGGAGAACCCGGCCCCGGTTTCGGGCACCCGGGTTGTGCCGACGAACACGCTGCGCGTCACCGCCGAGGGATCGGGCGCGGGGACGAAGTGGAGCACGCCCCGCGGCGCGCAGCCCGCAAGCGTCACGAGGCAGGCCAGGCAGATCAGGAATGCATGCTGTCGGAGCACGGAGGCCCCCGCCGGAAAGCGTTAGAGGATATAGCGGGTCACGTCCGCCGACCGCGTCAGTTCCCCAAGGTTCTTCTCGACGAAATCCGCGTTCACTTCAACCGTCTCGCCGGTGCGGTCCGGCGCGGTGAAGCTGAGCTCCTCGAACACGCGCTCCATCACGGTGTAAAGCCGCCGCGCCCCGATATTCTCGATGCTCTCGTTGACCTCGGCCGCGATCCGGGCGAGCGCCGCGATCCCGTCCTCGGTGAAGCTGACCGCGACCTCCTCGGTGGCCATCAGCGCGGAGTATTGCCGGGTGAGCGCGTTGTCCGTCTCGGTCAGGATGCGGACGAAGTCGGCCTCGGTCAGGGCGCGCAGTTCCACCCGGATCGGCAGGCGCCCCTGCAATTCGGGCAACAGGTCCGAGGGCTTGGCGATGTGGAAGGCGCCGGACGCGATGAACAGGATGTGGTCAGTCTTCACGGGGCCGTATTTCGTGGATACCGTCGTGCCCTCGATCAGCGGCAGCAGGTCGCGCTGCACGCCCTCGCGGCTGACATCACCGCCGCGGGTTTCGGACTTGGCGCAGACCTTGTCGATCTCGTCGAGGAAGACGATGCCGTTCTCTTGCACCGCTTCCAGGGCCGCGCGGTTCACCGTCTCGTCATCCAGAAGCTTGTCGGCCTCTTCGGAAATCAGCACCTCGTAGCTGTCGCGCACGGTCGTCTTCTTCTTGACGGTGCGCCCCCCGAACGCCTTTCCGAACAGGTCGCCAAGCGACATCATGCCGCCCTGCTGTCCCGGCGGCATGCCCGGCAGGTCCATCATCGGCAGCGGGTTCGACGTGTCGGTGATTTCCAGTTCGATCACCTTGTCGTCCAACTCGCCTTTCTTCAGCTTGGTGCGGAACATCTCGCGGGTCTGCTCGCGCGCGTCGGTTCCGGCGATGGCCTCGATCACCCGGTCCTCGGCGGCCTGGTGGGCGGCGGATTTCACCTCGTCGCGCATGTATTCTCGGGTCTGGGCGATGGCGCTGTCCACCAGGTCGCGGACGATCTGTTCCACGTCGCGGCCGACATAGCCCACCTCGGTGAACTTGGTCGCCTCGACCTTGATGAAGGGCGCGCGGGCCAGCCGGGCCAGCCGACGTGAAATTTCGGTCTTGCCGACGCCGGTGGGGCCGATCATCAGGATGTTCTTCGGGTAGACTTCTTCGCGCAGGTCGTCCGCCAGCTGCTTGCGCCGCCAGCGATTGCGCAGCGCCACGGCGACCGCGCGCTTGGCGTCCTTCTGCCCGATGATGAAGCGGTCGAGTTCCGAGACGATCTCGCGCGGGGTCAGGTCGGTCATGGGGACTCCTATTGGGATGACACGAACTTCAGCCCGATGATCGAGAAGATCAGCAGGCCGAGAAAGAATACGCGCAGCAGGCCGGCGGGTTCGCCGTAAAGGAAGATCCCCACCAGGACGGTTCCGACTGCGCCGATGCCTGTCCAGACGGCATAGGCCGTCCCGAGGGGCAGGTAGTCCAGCGACCGGAACAGCAGGTAGAAGCTGGTGATCGCGCAGACCAGGAAAGCCATGGAGGGCAGCGGCCGCGTCAACCCGTCGGAGGCCTTCATCGCGGTGGTGAATCCAACCTCGAAGATTCCTGCAACAACGAGAATCAGCCAGCCCATCTCAGTCTTTCGAGATCGTCTCTACGGTCAGGTTGCCGTTTGTGTAGACGCAGATGTCAGAGGCGATCGCCATCGCCTTGCGCGCGATCTCCTCCGCCGAGAGGTCGGTCTTTTCCATCAGCCCGCGGGCCGCGGCCAGCGCGAAATTCCCGCCCGAGCCGATGGCCGCCACGTCATGTTCGGGCGCCAGCACGTCGCCCGCGCCTGTGATCACGTACATCTCGGCCCCGTCGCTGACGATCAGCATCGCTTCCAGCTTCTGCAGGTACTTGTCGGTGCGCCAGTCCTTGGCCAGTTCCACCGCCGCGCGCTGCAACTGCCCCGGCGTCGCCTCCAGCTTGGCCTCCAGCCGCTCGAGCAGGGTGAAGGCATCCGCGGTCGAGCCCGCGAAGCCCGCGACCACGTCATAGCCGCCGGGCGACAGCCTGCGCACCTTGCGCGCGCTGCCCTTGATGACGGTCTGGCCCAGGCTCACCTGCCCGTCGCCCGCGATCACCACCTCGTTGCCCCGTTTCACGCCGACGATCGTCGTGCCGTGCCATCCGGGGAACTCGTCTCTTGCCATCGGGCGCCCTCCGTCTCTCGCGCTCCGGCCCATATATGTGCGGGATGTTGCGCCACAACCCGGCAAACAGAAAGGGGCGCTGCAGCGCCCCTTTGTCTCAGTTCCCAAGGATCGGGCTCAGACCGACTCTTCGATCCAGCTTTGCAGCGCGGCCTTGGGCGCCGCGCCGATCTTGTTCGAGACGATCTGCCCGTCCTTGAACAGGAACAGCGCGGGAATGCCGCGCACGCCCATCTGCGCGGGCGTGTTCGGGTTGTCGTCGACATTGACCTTCACGATCTTCACCTTGCCCTCCATCTCGTTCGAGAGTTCTTCGAGGGCGGGGCCGATCTGCTTGCAGGGGCCGCACCATTCGGCCCAGAAATCCACGACGACGGGGATGTCGGAGTTGCGCACCTCGGCGTCGAACGTGTCGTCGGTGACGGCTTGGGTCGGCATCTGCTCTCTCCTTGGAACCAACGGTTGATGCGGGACAGTAAGTAGCGGGCTTTGGGCCGTCAAGGCGCAGGCAGGCGCCCCAGCGCGGCCCGGCCGAGCGACTCCGGGATCGGCATCAGGTCCGCCGTCCGCGTCCACAGGATCGCGGTCTCGACGCGGCGGCCGGGAAAGATTTGCGCCAGCGCCGCGGCATAGGCCCCGACCTGGCGCAACAGACCCTCGGGCACGTCCCCGGGGTCGCTGGGCACCAGCCGGTTCGTCTTGAAATCGACCGCGCAAACGCGTTCCGGCGTCACGATCAGCCGGTCGATCGCCCCGCGCACCGGCCGGCCCATGATCTCGGCCGCGAAGGGCACCTCGGCCAGCGTTCCGGGCGCGAAGACCTCGGCCAGTGACGGGTGCGCGATCAGCTCCTGGGCTTCTGCCAGAAGCGCGGCGATGGCGTTGGCGGGCGCCGGCGGGTCGCAGGCGGACAGCAGGGTGTGTGCCAGCGCCTCGCGCTTTGGCACGGGTGTCCCGGGAAGATGCTCCAGCAACAGGTGCATCCAGGTTCCGCGGGCTTTGGCCGCCTCGGCATCGGTCTGCTCCCCCTCGCCCGGCAACGCCTTGGCGCCCCCGAGGTCGGACGGGGTGAGCGGCGGGCTTTCGCGATCCCGCGCCGGTGCCTCCCGCCGCGCCCAGTCCGGCAAGGCGGTCGCTACGGGTGCCGGTGGCGCGGGCGGTGTCTCGGCCGCGCCGGACCAATCGCCCGTTTCGTAGCGCAGCCCGGTCCCGAAGCCGAACGCGTACGCATCGCCCAGGCTTTCCAGCCCGCGGGCCACGCGGCTGTACCAGTCGCTCCCGTCCTTCGCGAGGTTGCCGGCCGCCGCCACGATCAGCCATTGCTCGGCCCGGGTCATGGCCACGTAAAGCAGGCGCTGGCGCTCTTCCTCCTCGCGCCGCACCCGCGCCTCGTGCGCCGCGGCCAGCAGGTCGGGCCGGGCGTCGGCGGGCGCGGTCCAGGCCATGCCGCCCGCGGGCAGCGGCAACAGCTGGTCGCGGATGCGAACGTCGCGCTGGGCCGTGTCGGGCAGAATCACGATCGGTGCCTCCAGCCCCTTCGCGCCATGCACCGTCATCACCCTCAGCCTGTCGCCCGCACTGTCGAGCTGGCGCTTGATCTCGACCTCGTCGCTTTCGATCCAGGCGAGGAACCCGGTCAGCGACGGCACCTCGAGCCGTTCGTAGGACAGCGCCTGGGCCAGCAGCGCGTCGATGCCGTCCTCGGCCTCCTCCCCCAGCCGCGCGATCAGCCGCCGACGGCCGTCATGCCGTGTGAGGATGCGCTCCAGCACCTCGTAGGGGCGCAGGAAATCGGCATGGCGCGCCAGGTCGTCGAGGGCCGCTTTGGTTTCTGTTCCGGCCCAATCCGCGTGCCGCAGCACCTGCCACAGATGCGCCCCGCTGCGCTTCGCCGCCAGCCGGTAAAGCGCAGCCTCGTCCCAGCCGAACAGCGGCGAACGCAGCGCGCAGGCCAGCGACAGGTCATCCTCGGGCAGCGCGAGAAAGGACAGGAGCGCGGTCAGGTCGCGCACCGCCAGTTCGCCCCCGATCTTAAGCCGGTCTGCGCCGGCCACCTCCAGCCCTTGCGCCTTGCAGGCGCGGATGATCTCGTGAAACAGGTCCGACCGCCGCTGGACCAGGATCAGCACATCGCCTTCATGCACCGGCCGCCGGCGGAGGCCGCCGCCCTCGACCTTTTTCGCGATGGTCGCGCCATCGTCGATCATCGCCCGGATCGCGCCCGCGACCCGCCGTGCAAGCGTGACGCTGTGGTGCCGCTCGGACGGTGTATCGACGGGGTCGGCCCAGTGCCCCTCTTCGCCGGGCCCGGCGGGTTCGACCACGGGCCACAGCTCGACGCGGCCGGGCAGGTCGTCATGGAATGCCCGGTGCAGCATCTCGCGCCCCAGACCTTGGCGTGCGCCTTCGGGAAAGGTCTGGTCCACCACCCCCAGAATGGCCGGCGAGGACCGGAAGGAGTATTCCAGCGGCAGTTCCACAAGTGCCCGGTCGATGCCCTGCAACCGCGTCCTGAACAGGTCCTTCATGCGGTCGAACCCGTCCGGGTCGGCGCCCTGGAAGGAATAGATCGACTGTTTCTTGTCGCCGACGACGAAGATCGTCCGTTCGACGTCGGCCCGCGCCCCGGCGCCGGCGGTGAATTCCTCGGCGAGCCGCTCTATCACGTCCCACTGGGCGGGGCTCGTGTCCTGCGCTTCGTCCACAAGGATATGGTCGAGCCCGCCATCCAGCCGGAACAGCACCCATTGCGCCACGCCCGGATCGGTCAGCAGGGCGCGCGCCTTCAGGATCAGGTCGTCGAAGTCGAGCCAGCCCCGTTCCAGCTTGCGCCGGTCGTAGCGCGGCAGGAAGGCGGCCGCGAACCGGTGCAGCGCAAGCGTGCGCTCGGCGGCGGCCAGGGCGAGGCGCTGGCGCCGCCCCTCGGCGACACGCTCCATCAGCGCATCGAGACGGGCCAGCGCCGGGCCCAGCGCCGCCCGCGTCGCCTTGGTCGGGAAAGCGCCGACCTTGGCCGAGAACGGCTCGGCCGCGCTTGTCTTGGCCCCGTAAAGAAACGGACCCTCCAGCGCCTCCAGAAGGCCGAGCGACGGCCGGCCGAAATCGAGCCCGCCCAGCAGGGCGGCCGCCTTGGCGTCGGTCTTGGTGCCCGCCTGCAGCACCGGCAGGACCCGAGCCATGAGCTCGGGTTCGTCGCCCGTGACCACGCCGCGCAAGACGCATGCGGCGTCCGTTCCGGGCGCCAGCCCGAACTGGCGCCAGATCGCTTCCGCGTCGGGCCGCACGGGGAAGCCGTGGCGGTGCTGCCCGATTTCGGCCGTCAGCCCGTCCAGATCGTCCCCGACATGAAATCGGGCCAGCGCCGCGAAGGCCGCCGCGTCCGCCCCGTCGGCCATCTCCTCCACGATCTCGGCGCGCAGGCGCCGTGCCGCGCGGTCGTCCATCTCGACGAATTGCGGCGAGACCCCGGCCTCGAGCGGGAAACGCCGCAGAAGCGCCGCGCAGAACGAGTGGATGGTCTGGATCTTGAGCCCGCCCGGCGTCTCGATCGCGCGCGCAAACAGCCGCCGGGCCTCGCGCAACATCGGCGCCTCGATGGGTCCGTCCTGGCCGAGCCGCCGCAGCGCGTTGCGCAGATCGGCATCGCCCAGCATTGCCCAGTCCCCTAGCCGCCGGAACAGGCGGTTCTGCATCTCGCTGGCGGCCGCCTTGGTGTAGGTCAGGCACAGGATGCGCTCGGGCGGCACGCGGTTCAGCAACAGCCGCGCCACCCGGTCGGTCAGCACCCGCGTCTTGCCCGAGCCGGCATTGGCCGACAGCCAGGTGGAGTTGGCCGGATCGGCCGCCTGAACCTGCCGCTCGGTCGCCGGGTCGCGCCTCATTGGCCCACCTCGACCGGGTGCGGGCTGTCGGTCTCGTCCCATTCGCCGTGGCGCGACAGTAGGTCGTAATCGGTGACGTCGCCGCGCCGTTGGAGGCGGCTGCGGGCCACGTATCCGCGCGACCGGTCCTCGTAATGG
The DNA here is from genome assembly GCF_900142935.1 of Rhodovulum sp. ES.010. Lineage (NCBI taxonomy): Bacteria > Pseudomonadati > Pseudomonadota > Alphaproteobacteria > Rhodobacterales > Paracoccaceae > Rhodovulum > Rhodovulum sp. ES.010. The sequence goes on from NZ_FSRS01000001.1 coordinate 2,689,427, forward strand.
GCGATCAGGCGGCCAAGCTCCGCCCAGGTGCGGTCGACAAGCCCGTCTTCAAGCGCGTTCGTTACCGTTTTCGGCGGGTTTCCCAGGCCCAGATAACTTACATGGGCGACGGGCGCCGCCGGGATCTCGTCGAAGCCGCCGCGTTCCGCGATGCACGCTTCGAGAAGCAGCTGCTTGTCGAACAGTTCCATCGCCTTTTGACTGGGCGGGGTTCCGGTCTTGTAATCGTAGAGGATCAGGCGGCCGTCGGGGCGCCGGTCGATCCGGTCGGCCTCGGCCGAGAGGGTGAAGCCACCCGGCAATGTCACTTCGCCTGACCTTTCCCGCGCGATGCACGTGGCCGCCGCGTGGCGCGCCGCCTCATCGCGGAGGAAGCTGTCGGCCACCCGTTCGAGCCGCGCACGCCAGAGGAGCCGCGCCGCGGGCCATGGCGCTTCGGTCGCAAGGACCCGGTCCGCGATCGCCAGCAGCCGGTCCCGCGCGGCGGCCGGCTCTGGCTCCAGCGACTTTTCAAGAAACTCCTCCATCACCTTGTGCAGCACCGTGCCGCGCAGAGGCGCGTCGGCGGCATGCACGAGCGGGTCGAGCGGTTTGAGTTGCAGGATATGTCGCGCGTAGACCGCGTAGGGATCGCGCACCAGCCGCTCGACCGCGGTCACCGACAGGCGGGCGGGCCGGTCCGCGACCGGCGGGCATGGCGCGGGGCGCGGGGCGGCGGCGACGCGGCGGTCGGGACGTTCCAGCGCCGAGGCCAGCCGCAGCCAGCCCTGCCCGCGCGACCGCATTGCCTCCAGCGCTTCGGGTCCGTTGCGGCCGGGCAGGCCGCGCATGAGGTTGGTCAGCCGGTTCAGCCACCGCGCGGGCACGGTTTCGGCCTCGGCATTGCGGATCGCCCGGCTGAGCACGACGGTGGGTGCAGCAACGGCCTGCTGGAAATCATGCGCCGCGAGGCCGATCTGGCGGTCGGGCAGCAACAGTCCGGCCTCGGCCCGCATCCGCCGGTTCAGCCACGGGTCGGGCGGGGGAGTCTCGGGCCAGACCCCTTCGTTGAGCCCGCCCAGGATCACCATGTCGGCCCCCTGCACCCGCGCCTCCAGCGTGCCCCAGATCATGATGTCCGGGTGCGGCTCGACGGCGCTGCGCACGAGGCCGGCTTGCAGCACGCCCTCGAACAGCGCCGCGTAGTCGGCCGGGGTCATCTCGCCGCCCGCCTCCGCATCGGCCCGCAGGCCGTTGCAGATCGTCCGCGCCTCGATTCCCGCCTCTTCCTCCCAAAGCCCCCCCGTGCCGTCTTCTGCCGGACCGGCGGCAAGGGCCTCCGTGACCTCGATATGGCGCGACACATGGTCGGGCAGCGGTTCTGTCCCGGCGCGGTCGAGCCCGTCGAGCGTGCGGGCAAGCCAGTCTGCCCAATCGTGGCGCCCGTCGTTGCGGCCCGACTCCGCCCACGCGCGCAGGGCGGCGCCGTCTGGAAAGGCCGGGCCGCGCCCCCGCAGGTGCAGTTCCAGTTCCCGCGTCCAGAGCAGGTGGGTCGCACGCTGCCCGGTGCCCGAGGCCGTCAGCGGGTGTTTGAGCAGCGCCAGCAGCGCGCCGACCGTCAGCCGCGTGCCGAAAAGGCGCGCGACCTGCCGCAGCAGTCGGCCCGGCGGCGACAGCGGCAACGGCTGGCCCGCGCTGTCGTCGGGCCGGATGCCCCAGCGGTCGAGCGCGGCGGTGACCTGCCGCGACAGCGTCCGGTCCGGCGTGACCAGCGCGGCGCGCGTGCCGTCTTCGGCAGCGCGCCGCAGGCACAGCGCGATCGCGAGCGCCTCGGCGCGGGGCGCGGGCGCCTCGATCAACGTGACATCGGCCGTGGCGCCGGTCAGCTCGGGCAGGGCGGGCCCCTCGTCCATCCACTGATCCGTCACCGGTGCGGGCCGCAGCGCGAGCGACACCAGCCTGTTGCGGGCCGGGCTGGGGGCCGCGGCGGCGCCGTGCCATGGCCGCACCGCTCCGGGCGCGAGGTCGAGCGCATCCAGCAGGCGGCGAAACCGGAACTGGGGGTGATCCTCGGCGGTCAGCGCGTCCTCGACCGTGTTCCAGACCGGCTCGGGCATGTCGAAATCGAAGCCGGGCAGGACGGCGGCGCCTTGCGGCAGGCGCGCGACGGCGGCCAGGAACAGCGCGGTCGCGCCGCGCGAGCCGGTCGTGCCAGCGACGATCACCGGATGCCCGGGCGGGGCCGTTTGCCAGAGCGCCGCCAGCCGCTCCGCCGCCAGCCGTTGGCGTCCCCCGTCGTCCAGCCGCCCCGTCGTCTCGGGGCCCAGATAGGTCTCCACCAGGCTCACGAAGCGTCGCGCGCGCGCCCAATGAGCCGAGAGCTCTCCGACATCCAGCTCATGCAGCGCGCCCGGCGGCACGCCCTCGGTCTGAAGCTCGTCGAGGAGGCGGGCGAGGCTGTCTGCGAGGTCGTAGACCGAACTGCGCGGGGCGAGACCGGGCTCGCGCTCGAGAAGTGCGGCCACCAGCCGGGCGAGTTCGAGGCGCCGCCGCAGCGGCGACACCGGCGGCGGCAGGTCGGCCAGAACCGGGTCGCGCGCCAGTTCGGTGACAAGGCGGATGCGGGGCCAGAGCCGGGGCGGCCCAGCTTGCAGAAGGTCCTGAAGCCGGCGCCGCATGCGCTGCGTGTTGACCCAGATCTCGACCTCGGCCCAGGCCTCGGCCGGGGCGTCGGACAGCCTCTGTTCCAGCCCGGACAAGAGGCCGCGCGGGAAATCCGCACCGGGCGGCAAGCCGAAAAGGCGCGGGCCGGGGCCGTCAAACATCGCGCGTCTCCGCCAGCATACGCTCCGCGGCGGCGATGCCCTCGGGGTGGCCGACATCGCACCAGAGCCCGGGATAGCGGACGCCGAAAAGCCGGCCGTCCGCGATCAGCCGGTCCCAGACGCGGTTGAGCGAGAACACGGGTTGGTCGATCCGGCCAAGGCCGCCGGTGTGCAGGATTTGCGCCCCGGTGTAGACCATGGGCCCCCCGCGCCTCAGCGCGCCGTCCGCCGCGCGCGTGAAGTCGCCGTCGCCGGACCGGCCCCGTGCGCGCCCCGGCTCGATCAGCAGCAGCAGCGCGTCCATCCGCGACGGATCCCACGCCCCGGCAAGGTGGCGCAGCGGATTCGGGCCGGCCCAAACCGCATCGCTGTTCAGGGTGAACACGGTTTCGGCCCCAAGCAGCGGCAAGGCATGGCGGAGGCCGCCCCCCGTATCGAGGATTTCGGGCGTTTCGCGCGAAATGCGCACGGCGGCCCGCCCGGCAAGATGGGCTTCGAGTTGCGCCGCGCGGTAATGCGTGTTCACGACGATCCGCCCGAGGTTCGCTTCCTCCGCCAGCGTCAGCGCGTGATCGATGAGCGGCTTGCCCGCCACATCGATCAGCGGTTTTGGCCGGTCCGCGGTCAGCGCCCCCATCCGGGTGCCGAAGCCCGCGGCGAAGAGCATCAAGGTGTCGGGTGGCATCTGCGGGCGATCCTGTCGAACTGGGCCGGGTCCGGCGGGGGCAGAAGGGCCAGGCAGCTGTCGCGGATATCGGCAAGGGCGGGATGGGCGAGGTCGCGCATCAGGTGCCCCCAGACCCGCGGCAGAAGCGGCAGGTAACCCGGTTTGCCATCCCGCAGGCAAAGGCGTGCGAAGACGCCGAGTATTCGCAGGTTGCGCTGGGCGCCCAGCAGGGCGTAGGCGCGGTCGAACGCGGCCGGGTCGGCGCCGCTGGCCTGGACATAGCGCGCCTTGATGCGGGTTTGCAGCGGCTCGGGCACATCCCGCCTCGCATCTTCCAGCAGCGAGACGAGATCGTAGGCCGGGTGCCCGATGCGCGCGTCCTGGAAGTCGAGCAGTCCGACACGCGCCGTCCCCGTGCGTTCAGGCAGCCAGATCAGGTTCTCGGCGTGGTAGTCGCGCAGGATCAGGACGGAGGGGACGACCTCCTCCAGACGGTGTTGAAACGCCGCAAGCAGCCGCGTCGCCTCGGCGTCCTTCACCGGTGCGTCCAGAGCCCGCGCGTACCAATCGAAGGCGAGCCCGGCCAGCGGCGCCATGGTGGCGGCATCGTAGGGGTCGAGACGCGCGGGCGGCGCGGCCCGGTGCAGGTCGACGAGCAGGTCGACCGCCGCGGCATAGAGGTCCTCTTCGCACGCCGGGTCGGCGGCCACGACCCGGGCGAACAGCGCATCGCCAAGATCTTCGATCAGCAGGAAGCCGCGCGCCGTGTCCTCGGCGAGAATCCCCGGCGCCGACAGACCGAGCCCGGCTAGGTGGCGCGCGATCCCGACGAACGGCCGGACATCCTCGCCGGTGTCGGGCGGGGCGTCCATCAGGACCGCGCCCGTTCCCTCCGGCCCGCCCCGCAGCCGTTCGTAGCGCCGGTTCGAGGCATCGCCCGCGAGCGGCGCGCGCGCGGCGTCCTGCCAACCGGCCCGGGCGAGAAAGGCCGCCTTCTCCGCACTGCGATCAGGCATCTTTCGTGGACGTCTCGAGAAGCGGGGACAGGCGGTCGCGCCACGCCGGGTCGGACGCCGAGAGGCGAAGGGTGCGGCTGGTCTCCGACGCGCCGGGCGCGAAGCTCAGCGTCAGCGCCGACGGCGGTGCAAGGTCGCCCAGCCGGTCGGGCCATTCCACCAGGCAGATCGCCGACGCGAACGCCTCTTCCAGGCCGAGTTCGACCACCTCGTCCGGGTGCCCGAGGCGATAGAGATCGGCGTGCCAGATTTCGAGCGGGCCGGCCGCGTAGACCTGGATCAGGGTGAAGGTGGGCGAAGGCACCTCTTCCGGCGGGTCGCCCGCCCGCCTGCGCAACGCCCCGATCAGCGCGCGGGCGAAGGCGGTCTTGCCCGCGCCGATCCGCCCTTCCAGCAACAGCGTGTCCCCCGGGCGCAGCAGTTCGCCCAGGCGGTCGGCAAGGCCGGCGGTTGCGTCCTCGGACGCGAGCGTTAGAGAGATGGGGGCGAAGGGGCGCGCGCTCTGCATGGGCGCAGTCTTACGCCCGGCGCCGGTCCCTGCAAGGCCCGATCAGCCGGTGGCGCGGGATGCCGCGTCGTCGCCGGCGCGGTCGAGATGTTCGGGCCGGAACCCCGCCAGCACGGCGCCCGCCCCGATGGGGCAGAGCCGGCAGACCAGCCGCCGGCCGTCTGCATGCACGAGCGTGCCGGACCACGGCTTGCGCTGGCGGATATGCCGCGACATCTCAAGCGCGGTGCCGGTCTCCTCGGGCATGGCGTTCTCCTGCCATTGGGCGGTGGCTGCGGCGATGTCGAGCGTGCCCATGACCAGGCGCGGGTCCTCCCCCCAAAGCTCGGAATAGGCGGCGTTCGACATGGTCATGATGCCCCCGCTCGAGAACACGGCGATCGCCTCGCTCAGGCTGTCGATTACGGCCTGCCCGGTCTCTATCTCGCCACGGAAGCGGCGCGTCAGCGACATCTCGGCGCTGATATCCTCGAACAGGAACGCGACCGCCCCGTCCGGGTGCGGCCGCCCGGTGACCCGGTAGACCTGCCCGTTGGGAAGCGTCCAGGTGTCCGAATAGACCCCGTCCGCCGCGTCGCGTTCCAGCCGCACGATCTGCTCGCGCCAGGAACGGTAGTCCTTGGGTTCGGGCATCATGCGGGTTTCGCGCAGCCGGTCGAGCACGGCGACCAGCGTGGGCCGTCCGGTCAGGAATTCCGGCTCGAGGTTGAAGAGGTCGGATATCGCGGGGTTGAACAGCACCAGTTCGCGCGCCCGGTTGAACACGGCCAGCCCGATCGGCAGTTCGGCAAAGGTCTTGCTGAGCGTCTGGACGAAGTTCCTGAGCGCCGTCTCGGCGCGCACCGCGCCGTCCGCCGGCAAGGCGAAATGGAACCGCGTGCCGCCGGTCGCGACCGATGCGCAGTCGAACCAGCGTTCTTCCGTCCCGATATGCAGCACCACGCGGTGGCGCTCGGCCTCGTCGCCGGGCGGCGGGGCCAGCAGGGCGGGGAGCGGCCAACCCAGCGGTCTGTCTTCGCCCTGCTGCGCGCGGGCGAGGTCCAGATAGGCGCTGTTCGCCCAGCTCACGGCGCCGTGGTCGTCCTGCTGCCAGGCGGGGGTGGGCATCGCCTCGACCACGTCGCGCAGGGTGGAAAGTTCGGCCGTCATCGCCGACAGGCTTTGCGCGTCGGGCACGCCCTCTGCCGCCGCGGGTTCGGGCAGGCGCAGGCACAGCCGGGTGACGCCGCCGAGCCAGTTGGCCGAAAGCTGACCGTCGCCGCTGGCCTCGGTCAGATGCGTGCTGCCATCATGGGGCAGGTTCGCCATGCGCTGCGAAAAGCACGGAAAGCGCGGCAGAACGCGCGCGCAAAGCCGCTGCCAGTCGGAAAGCCCGGCCGGCCCCGCGGCGAGGAAGCGGCGCGCTTCGGGCGTGGCATCGACCAGGTGTTCGCCCTCGAAGAGGAAGACCAGTTCCCTGTTGCCGGCGCGACCCGATGCGCGCCCGCCCGGAAAGGCGACGCCCGGCATCAGCGCCAGCGCCACCAGCGCCGCCGATACCGACATCGCCGCGAAAACCAGCGCAACTACCCAGTCGAAAGCCATATCTCTGCCCAGAACCCAGCGCAAGTGCGTCCCAGATTTCCGACAGAACGGTTAACGACCCGTTAATACAGCGTTTATCCGGTTGAAGACGCGGCAACTCTGCCACGCCTAGGCCTCGATGGGCATGTTCTCCCCGAGTGCGGAAAGCTGCGATTCCGCGCTGACCCCGATATGCGCGATCGGCCATTCGACCTCGACCACCGCGCCCCTCCGCTCGGTCCGGTCCGACGCGGTCAGGAACGGGTCCGACCCGTTGGCGAAGCTCAGCCGGGCGCCCGACCGTTCGAGCAGCGTCTTGGCGATGAACAGGCCAAGGCCCATGCCTTCGTATTCCGGCCGCTTGTTCTGCGACTGGGACTCCTTGCGCTTGCGTACGAAGGGGTCGCCGATGCGGCCCAGCAGGTGGGGCGGATAGCCCGCCCCGTCATCCATGATCCGCACCGTGATCGCGTCCGGGGTCCATTGCGCGACGACCCAGACCTTGCTGTCGGCGAAATCGACAGCGTTCTGGACGAGGTTTCTGAGCCCGTGGATGATCTCGGGCCGGCGATAGATCACCGGCATGCGCGGCGCGCCGCCCTGGATCGGTTCGGCCTTGAAGATGATCTCCTTGCCCCGCTCGACATGGGGCTCGGCCGCTTCCTCGATCACCGCCTCGAGCGGCGCGGTGTGCATGTGCAGGTCGTCCTTGCCCGCCCGTCCCATCGACCGCATGATGTCGCGGCAGCGGTCCGCCTGGTCGCGGATCAGTTCAACATCCTCCCGCAGTTCGGGCCGGTCGCCCAGTTCCTCGATCAGTTCGGAGCTCGCCAGCTTGATGGTGGCCAGCGGCGTGCCCAGCTCGTGCGCGGCCGCCGCGACCACCCCGCCGAGATCGGTCAGCTTCTGCTCGCGCGCGAGCGCCATCTGCGTCGCCAGCAGCGCGTCGGACATGTTGTTCATCTCCGAGGTCACCCGGTCGGCATAGAGCCCGAGGAACGAGATTCCGATCACGATCGCCGCCCAGAACCCGAACAGGAAGATCGTCGGCAGCCGCTGCACCGCGCCGTCCAGGGTGACCAGCGGCAGGTTGTAGAACGCGACCAACGTGATCAGCGCGAAGGCCACATGGGCCAGAAACAGGGTCGATTTCTGGCTGAGCGCCGTGGCCGAGATGGTCACCGGCGTCAGGATCAGGAGCGCGAAGGGGTTGTTGAGCCCGCCGGTCAGGAACAGCAGCGCCGAGAGCTGCGCGATGTCGAACAACAGGTTCAGCATCGTCTCGTTCTCGGACAGCCGGCGGTTCTCGGGATAGATCGCGACGGCGACGATATTGGCCAGGACGGCGGCCCCGACGACCAGCAGGCACAGACCGAGGTCCAGCCTGATCTGGAAATAGAGCTGCGCCACCGCGATCGCGATGACCTGGCCCACCACCGCGGCCCACCGCAGGAGGATCAGCGTGCGCAGCCGGATCCAGTTGCTGCGTTCCGTGGGTGGCAGAAGTCCGGCGGCGCGATCGGTCATGACGTGTTCCGTTTTGAGGCTCGCCCCTTGTTAATCCGGCGGCAAACCCCGATCAATGAGGAGAGCGCATGTCAGGAGACACACGCATGACCCGCATCGCCGCGCTGGGCCTCGCCCTCTTCGTGATCGCTGCGGCCGTCGCTGGCGGCTATTTTCTTCTCCGGCCGGACCCGGGGCAGGACCGGTTCGCCGCGTGCCGGTCGGGCGGTATCGGCGGCGACCCGTCCCTGATTGGCGGCCCCTTCACGCTTGTCAGCGAGACCGGGCGCACGGTGACCGAGGCCGATGTCATCACCGGCCCCACGCTCCTCTACTTCGGTTACACGTTCTGCCCCGATGTCTGCCCGCTGGACAACGCGCGGAACGCCGCCGCCGTCGACCTTCTCGACGCGCAAGGCTACGAGGTGACGCCGGTCTTCATTTCCGTGGACCCGGATCGGGACACGCCCGAGGTCCTGGCGGAGTTCACCGGCTACATGCATCCGCGCATGCTGGGCCTCACCGGCAGCCCCGAGCAGGTCAAGGCGGCCAGCCGGGCCTACCGCACCTTCTACCAGGTGCAGGACCCGGAGGATGATTACTACCTCATCGATCACTCGACCTTCACCTATCTCGCCTTTCCCGGCCTCGGCGTGCTCGAGGTATTCTCCCGCGGCACCACCCCCGAGGAGATGGCCGAGCGCGTCGCCTGTTTCGTCGATATGCGCGACTGAAATTGACCCTCCCGCGTTAACGTCATAAAAAGGCGAAAATCCAAGGCGCGGTCAGGAGGTTGCCCCAATGGCAGACGGCGAATTCAAGGACATCGGCGAAGATCCCTCCCTTCTGATCGTCGACGATGACGAGCCTTTCCTGCGGCGCCTGGCCCGCGCCATGGAAAAACGCGGCTTTCAGACCGAAACCGCCGACTCCGTCGCCGCCGGAAAGGCGATCGCCACCGCGCGGCCCCCGGCCTACGCCGTGGTCGACCTCCGGCTGGAGGATGGCAACGGCCTCGACGTGGTCGAGGTGCTGCGCGAGAAGCGGCCGGAGGCCAAGATCGTGGTGCTGACCGGCTATGGCGCGATCGCGACCGCCGTCGCCGCGGTCAAGATCGGCGCGACCGACTACCTCTCGAAACCGGCCGATGCGAATGACGTCACTTCCGCGCTGCTGGCCGATGGCGAGGCGTTGCCGCCGCCGCCCGAGAACCCGATGTCGGCCGACCGCGTCCGCTGGGAGCACATCCAGCGCGTCTACGAACAGTGCGACCGGAACGTGTCGGAAACCGCGCGGCGGCTGAACATGCACCGCCGCACGTTGCAACGGATCCTGGCCAAACGCAGCCCGCGTTGAGGTTCGGCCCGGCGGCGCTGGGCCTTGCGCTCGCCGCGGGATGCGCCGCCCCGCCGGCGGAGGCGCCTTCGACCCTGTTCCTGCCCGACGCCCGCGGTCTGGCCATCGTCGGATCGACCCTGCGTATCGATTTCGGCCGGGCGCCGGATGGCGTGATCTCGGCCCTGGCCCGCGAACTCGGCCCCGGCCGCCCGCGCCCGCTCGCCGGGTGCGCCGAGGGCATCGTTCAGCGCCGCGCCTGGGGTGCCCTCGATCTGACCTTCAGCCGCGAACGCTTCGTCGGCTGGCAGACCGCCACCGCCGCCGCCGGCCGCGGCTGCGCCCCGGCGGGAGAAACCGCTTCCAGGTCTTTCCCGTCACCTGCCCCCAGGAAAACAATGCGCCGGGAGCGCCCTTCCGATTCCTGAGCTGCGTCCGCGCCGCGTTGCCCAGCCCGCACGGTGGTCAGAGGGCGGCAATCAGTTCGGCATGCCGGGCCGTGTAGGCCGCGCGCGCCTCGACCGGTGGACGCAGCCGGATCGCCAGACCTTCGATCGCCGCCGGGTCCGGTCGGCCGAAGAACCGCGTTGCCTCGCGCTCGTCGAACCCGGCGATCTGCGTGGCCTCCAGCCAGGCCGAGATCCGGTCGGCCTTCTTGATCTGCGACTTGACCTTCGCCGGCACCGCCGCCGGCAGCCCGAAGCGCAGATGCACCGCCGCCGCCAGTCGTCGTTCGAGGTCGCCATAGCCGGGGCCGACCGCAGATTTCACCGGCGAGATCATGTCTCCGATCACGTATTCCGGCGCATCGTGCAGCAGTGCCGCCAGGCGCCACTTCACCGGCGCCTTCGGGGCCAGCCCTCCGAAGATCTCCTCGACCAGCAGCGAATGCTCGGCCACCGAGTAGGGAAAGTCGCCCGCCGTCTGTCCGTTCCAGCGCGCCACGAAGGCCAGCCCGTGGGCGATGTCCTCGATCTCGATATCGACCGGCGTCGGGTCCAGCAGGTCCAGCCGCCGCCCCGACAGCATCCTTTGCCACGCGCGCGCCTGTTTCATCCTCGTCCCCGTTCTGGCCCCGCCCGCTTGCCATGGCCCGTTTGGATTGTCGAGACACCCGGGTGATGCTATGGCCAGCGGCAACGGAAATCCCTGAGGAGAAGGCCGTCATGGCTGAAGATTACATCATCAAGGACCTTTCGCTTGCGGGTTTTGGCCGCAAGGAGCTTGAGATTGCGGAGACGGAGATGCCGGGTCTGATGGCGTGCCGGGAGGAGTTCGGCGCGGCGCAGCCCCTGAAGGGCGCGCGGATCGCCGGCAGCCTGCACATGACGGTCCAGACCGCGGTTCTGATCGAGACGCTGGTGGCGCTGGGGGCCGAGGTGCGCTGGGCGTCCTGCAACATCTTCTCGACCCAGGATCATGCCGCGGCCGCGATCGCCGAGGCGGGCATTCCCGTCTTCGCCGTCAAGGGCGAGACGCTGCCCGAGTACTGGGACTATTGCGACCGCATCTTCCAGTTCGCCGAGGGCGGCGCCAACCTGATCCTGGACGACGGGGGCGATGCCACGCTCTACATCCTGCTCGGCGCGCGGGTCGAGAACGGCGAGGACGACCTGATCGCGGTGCCGACCTCGGAAGAGGAAGAGGCGCTGTTTGCCCAGATCCGCAAGCGGATGGCCGAAAGCCCCGGCTGGTTCACGAAACAGCGCGACATGCTCAAGGGCGTCAGCGAGGAAACCACGACCGGCGTTCACCGTCTCTACGAACTGATGAACAAGGGCCTGCTGCCCTTCCCGGCGATCAACGTCAACGACAGCGTCACCAAGTCGAAATTCGACAACAAGTACGGCTGCAAGGAAAGCCTGGTCGACGGCATCCGGCGGGCCACCGACACGATGATGGCCGGCAAGGTCGCCTGCGTCTGCGGCTATGGCGACGTGGGCAAGGGCTCGGCCGCCTCGTTGCGCGGGGCCGGCGCGCGGGTGAAGGTGACCGAGGTCGACCCGATCTGCGCCCTTCAGGCCGCGATGGACGGGTTCGAGGTGGTGCTTCTGGAAGACGTGATCGGCACCGCCGACATCTTCATCACCACCACCGGCAACAAGGACGTCATCCGCATCGAGCACATGCGCGAGATGAAGGACATGGCGATCGTCGGCAACATCGGGCACTTCGACAACGAGATCCAGGTGGCCTCCCTCAAGAACCACAAGTGGACCAACATCAAGGACCAGGTGGACATGATCGAGATGCCCTCGGGCGCGCGGATCATCCTGCTGTCCGAGGGGCGGCTGCTGAACCTGGGCAACGCCACCGGCCACCCCAGCTTCGTGATGTCGGCGAGCTTCACCAACCAGGTGCTGGCGCAGATCGAGCTCTGGACCAAGGGCGAGCAGTACGGCAACGAGGTCTACATCCTGCCCAAGCATCTCGACGAGAAGGTCGCCCGCCTGCACCTGGAGAAGATCGGCGTGAAGCTGACCGAACTCTCCACCGAACAGGCCGCCTATATCGGCGTCACACAAGAAGGCCCGTTCAAGCCAGAACATTACAGGTATTGAGCCGCGGCTCGAGACAACAGGAACCGCCGTCCGGAATAGCCCGGGCGGCAGTCTTGTTCGGTTGATCTGCTAGATAAGGGCAGCGCCCGCCCGGGGCGCGGGCGGGCGCTGCCCGGCGTCGCCGCCGGGCCGTTCGTCCGATTTGCGGATCACGCTGGCCCGCGCCCCTATAGCCCCTCGCCCAGCCCGAAATTCTCGGTCACGTAGTCGATATCCTTGTCGCCCCGGCCGCTGAGGTTGATCAGGATCGACTTGCCCGGGTGGTTCGGCGCCTCACGCGTGGCAAAGGCCACGGCATGGGCGGATTCCAGTGCGGGGATGATGCCTTCGTGACGCGAGAGGGCATAGAACGCCTTCAGCGCCTCTTTGTCGTCGGCGGCGGTGTAGGTGGCGCGGCCGGTCTTGCGCAGATGGGCGTGCTCCGGCCCCACGCCGGGATAATCGAGCCCCGACGCCACGGTATGGACCGGCGCGGGATCGCCGTTCGCGTCGGTCAGTACGACGGTCCGAAACCCGTGGATATCGCCATCGGCGCCATAGGTGAGCGTTGCGGCGTGATCGCCGAGTTCGGGTGAGGTGCCGCGCGGCTCCACCCCGTAAAGCGCGACGTCATCGTCGATGAAGCCCGAGAACAGCCCCATCGCGTTCGACCCGCCACCGACGCAGGCCGCGACGATGTCGGGCAAGTCGCCCGTCATCTCGAGGAACTGCGCGCGCGCCTCGACACCCACCACATGCTGGAAGTTGCGCACCATCATCGGAAACGGGTGCGGTCCCACGATCGATCCGATGGCGAAGAGCGCGGTGTCGGCCTGCTCGATATAGCTCTGGAAGCAGGAGTCCACGGCCTCCTTCAGCGACCGCCCGCCGAAGGAGACCGGCACAACCGTCGCGCCGAGGAGCTTCATCCGCGTGACGTTCGGCGCCTCCTTGGCGATGTCGATCTCGCCCATGTGGATTTCGCACTCCATGCCGAAATAGGCCGCCGCGGTGGCCAGCGCCACGCCGTGCTGCCCTGCCCCGGTTTCGGCCATCAGCTTGGTCTTGCCCATGAACTTGGCCAGCAGCCCTTCGGCCATGCAGTGGTTCAGCTTGTGCGCGCCGGTATGGTTCAGGTCCTCGCGCTTGGCGTAGATCTGGGCGCCGCCGCAGACCTCCGAGAGGTTGCGGAAATGCGAGACCGGGGTGGGCCGCCCCTGGAAATGTTTGCGGATATACTGCAGCTCGCGGATGAAGTCGGCCGATTTCGCGATCCTGTCATACGCCTTGCGGATGTCCTTGAAATGCGGCTCCAGCGGCGGTGGCAGCATCGCCCCGCCATAGTCGCCGAAATAGCCGTCCCGCGTGGGGGTGGTCTTGAGGTAAGCAGTCATCCGGGCAGTCCTTCTCTGTCGGCGCCGGCGATTTGACACCCTGCCGGACTCCCCTGCAAGGCGCGAAAGCGCCACACACCGGCGACATACGGTGCAATTCCTGTTGGAGCGCGATTCGCTTTGCGGCTAGGCTTCCGCCGAGGGAACGAGGACCAGGGAGATGAGACCATGGGTAAACGCGAAGAGCTGATCGAGAAATACGCCGACGACCTGCGCAACAAGTGCGGGATGGCACCGGACATGGACCTGCTGACCAAGGTCACCATCGGCTGCGGCCCGGCGATCTACGATGCCGATGCCGAAACCGTGGCCGCCTCCCAGCCCGGCGAGCTGGAAACGGTCAAGAACAACTTCCTGGTCAAGAAGCTGGGGCTTTCGGACGGGCCCGAGCTGATGGAGGCGATCAATGCCGTCATCGAGACCTATGGCCAGTCCGAGCGGAACAAGTACCGCGCGGTCGTCTACTACATGCTGACCAAGCATTTCGGCAAGGAACACGTCTACGGGTAGGCGGCTCCGGGGCCGGTTTTGCGCCGGCGGTTGTCTTAAATTCTCGGCACTCGGCCTTTGCGCGCGCCGCGCGAGTGGGCTAGGGTTGTGCTTGCCCGGCAGGATGGCAGGGCCCTCATAGAATTCACGTGTGGTGCGCAGGGTGCACGTGGGGTGATGGAGGGTTCTGCAACCGGTAGAACCCTCCATTTCTATGTTTTCGTGGCGCCCATGCCCCGGCAGACAGACGTGCCGCCACAGCTGGTTGTATCGCGGCCGGCGGTGCCTAGGTGTTGCCTGAAGGCGGCGTGCGACCGACGCCGCGACTGGACAACGGAGGGAGCCCATGGCGCATAAGCCCGTCGTCACACCGTTCTGGGACCGCGATACCGGAAGCTGGCAATACGTCTTTCACGATCCTGACACGATGAAGGGCGCGATCGTCGATCCGGTGCTGGACTACGATCCCGACCATGCCCGGACCGCGACCGGCAATGCCGACCGGCTGCTGGACTTCGTGCGGGCCGAGGGCATCGAGGTTGCGTGGATTCTCGATACCCATCCCCATGCCGACCATTTCTCCGCCGGGGTCTACCTGGCCGACAAGCTTGGCGCGCCGCGCGGGATCGGCGAGAACGTCGTCAAGGTCCAGCGCCTCTGGAAAGACCTTTACAACCTGCCCGACGATTTCCCCACGGATGGCCGGCAGTGGGACCGGCTCTTCGCTGACGGGGACGAATTCGCGGTGGGCGACATCCCGGTGCGGGTCCTGTTCACGCCCGGTCACACGATGGCCACGGTGACCTACGTGGCCGGCGATGCGGCATTTGCCAACGACACGTTCATGATGCCCGAGAACGGCACCGCGCGGGCCGATTTCCCCGGCGGCAGCTCGTCGGAGCTTTACGACTCGCTCCAGCGCCTGCTCGACCTGCCGGAAGATACGCGCATCTTCATCGGTCACAATTATCCCGACGCAGGCGAGGCGCCGCGCTGCGAGGCCAGCGTCGCCGAGCACAAGGCCAAGAACGCCCATCTCTCCGGTCGGGACAAGGCGGAATACATGGAGTTGCGCGATGCCCGCGATGCCACGCTCGGCCTGCCCCGGCGCATGCTGGCGGCACTGCAGGTCAACATCCGCGGCGGCCGCCTGCCCGAGCCGAAGGGCAACGGGGTCTCGTATCTAACGATACCGGTGAACCGCTTCTGAGCGGGCCTACAGCCCGCCCATCTCGCAGACGATCCGCCACTCCTCCTCGGCCACCGGCTGGACCGAAAGCCGCGAATTGTTGACCAGCACCATGCCGGAAAGCCGTGGGTCGGCCTTGCACATGTCCAGCGACACCGGGTTGGGCATCGGCTCCACCGCCTTCACGTCCACGCACTCCCAGCGTGCGTCGTCGGTGGTGCTGTCGGGATGCGCCTCGGCGATCACCTCGACGATGCCGACAATCGCCTTCTCCTTGAGCGAATGGTAGAAGAAGCCGAGGTCGCCCACCTGCATCGCGCGCATGTTGTTGCGCGCCTGGTAGTTGCGCACGCCGTCCCATTCCTCGCCGGCGTCACCCTTCGCGACCTGGTCGTCCCAGCTCCAGGTGTTGGGTTCGGACTTAAACAGCCAGTACGCCATCACCCGACCACCTTCTTCCACGCCATGATCGACACCTCCTCGAACAGCCCGGCCCGTGCGTAGGGATCGCCCGCCGCCCAAACCTCGGCCGCCGACAGGTCGGCCACGTCGAGAATGACCAGAGAGCCGCACATGTCGCCGGCCTCGTCGAGGAACGGCCCGGCCTGGGCCACAACGCCGGTCTTCTCGATATAGGCCAGATGCGCGTCGCGATTGGCCTTGCGGGTGTCCAGTTGGCCGGGCCTGTCCCGGCAGATCAGCGCGAAAAGGGCCAAGATCATTCCTCCTTAAGGGGGCGGCTCAGCAGGATCTTCACGGCTTCCTGGATGCTGCGCCTGCCGTCGATCACGTGGGCCACGCTTTGCGTCACCGGCATGTCGATGGCGCGGGCCTGGGCGATGGCGGCGACGGCCCGCGCGGTGGGCGCGCCCTCCACCGTCACATGCGGGTCGAAATACGCCCCCTCGCCCAGCGCAACGCCGTAGCCGAAGTTGCGCGACTGCGCGCTGGTGCAGGTCAGGACGAGGTCGCCGAAGCCCGACAACCCGGCCAGGGTCTCGGGGTCGGCCCCGTAGGCGCGGGCAAATCGCTGCATCTCGGCAAAACCCCGCGTGATCAGCGCCGCGCGCGCACTTTCGCCAAGGCCCGATCCGATCACGATCCCCGCGGCAATGGCCATCACGTTCTTGAGCGCGCCGCCCAGTTCCGCCCCCACGACATCGGTGGAGCGGTAAAGGCGCAGGCTCGGGGTCGACAGCCGGTCCTGCAGGTGCGCGCCGGCATCGGCCTCGGCACAGGCGAGCGTCAGCGCGGTGGGCAGGCCGCGCGCGATATCGGCGGCGAAGCTCGGCCCGGTCAGGACCGCGGGCGTCGCGCCGGGGCACGCCTCGGCGATCAACGCGGTGGGGCCGCGCCCCGTGGCCAGGTCCACCCCCTTGCAGCAGGCCACCAGCGCGCGGCCGTCCAGCGCCGCGCCGTGGTCGTCCAGAAGGCCGGACAGCGCCTGTGTGGGCACCGTTAGAAGCACCGCGTCGCAGGCGGCGATATCGCCGATTTCGGCCGAAACAGAGACGTTTTCCTGCAGCGCGACCCCCGTGAGCAACGGGTTTTCCCGCGCGGCACGCATCTCGTGGACACGCGCCGCGTGCCGGCCCCACAGGACCACTTCCCGTCCCGCCTGTGCCAGCGTCACGGCCAGCGCCGTTCCGAAAGCGCCGGCGCCTGCGATTCCGATCCGGTTCATGCCTTCGCTCCCTTCTTGCCCGCGCCCACCAGCGCGGGGCTGCGGTCGTCCAGCGGCCAGCGCGGGCGCGCGGCCAGCCGCATGTCGTCGCGCCCGCCCGCCCGGAACCGCTCCAGCCCCGCCCAGGCGATCATCGCGGCGTTGTCGGTGCAGAGCGCGAGCGGCGGGGCGACGAAGGGCAACTGCGCCGCGCCGGCCACCTCTTCCAATGCCGCGCGGACCGTGCGGTTCGCGGCGACCCCGCCGGCAACGGCTAGCGCGGTCAGGCCCGCCGGCGCCGCGGCAATGGCGCGGCGCGCCTTTTCGGCCAGCACGTCGCGCACCGCGGCCTGGAACGCGGCGCACAGATCGGCGCGGTCGGCCCGAGTGATCCCGCCTTTCTCGGCGATCAGGGCATCGCGCGCCCGCAGGAGCGCGGTCTTCAGACCCGAAAAGGACATGTCGCAGCCCGGCCGGTCGAGCAGCGGGCGCGGAAAGGCGAACCGGGCGGCATCGCCCTGCGCGGCCTCGGCCTCGACCGCCGGCCCGCCCGGTTGCGGTAGGCCGAGCAGCTTGGCGGTCTTGTCGAACGCCTCGCCCGGCGCGTCGTCGATGGTGCCGCCAAGCCGGGTGAAGGTCTCCGCCCCCTCGACGGCGAGGAACTGGCAATGCCCGCCCGAGGCCAGCAGCATCAGGTAGGGAAAGGTCAGCCGGTCGGTCAGCCGCGGCGTCAGGGCGTGTCCTGCCAGGTGGTTCACCCCCACCAGCGGCAGCCCGGTCGCCGCGGCGATCCCCTTGGCGCACATCACGCCCGAGAGCACGCCGCCGATCAGCCCCGGCCCCGCCGTGACCGCGATCGCGTCGAGATCGCCGAGGCCGACCCCGGCCTGCGCCAGCGCTTCTTCCACACAAAGATCCAGCTTCTCGGCATGGGCGCGGGCCGCGATCTCTGGCACGACGCCGCCGAAGGGCGCGTGCAACTCGGCCTGTCCGCGCACAACTGAGGACAGGATCTCGGGCGGCGCCTCCCCGCGCTTACGGACCACCGCCGCGGCCGTGTCGTCGCAGCTGCTTTCCAGCCCAAGGATCGTGAGCGTCTCGCCCATGGTTCTGCCGTTGCCTCGTCTGTCGTCGGCAGGTAACACCACCGCCACGACAGGCACAATCCCGTGGACACCCGCCTTGCCCCCCGACCTGCCCCTTCTGCTGCTGACCCGTCCTCGCCCGCAGTCGGCCCGCTTCGCCGACGCCTTCACCGCCCGTTTCGGCACGGGCGTGGAGATCGTGACCGCGCCGGTGATGGAGATCGTGCCCGACGACGACCCGGTTCCGCTCGACGGGGTGGACGGCCTCATCTTCACCTCGGAGAACGGCGTCGCGGCCTTCGCGGAGGTGCAATCCGACCGCACGCTGCCTGCCTGGTGCGTTGGCGACCGCACCGCCCAGGCGGCACGGGCCGCCGGATTCGCCACCGCCACCGCCTCGGATGGCACGGCAACCGCGCTGGTGCGCGATATCGCGGCCCACGCGCCCGGCGGCCGGCTGTTGCACCTGCGCGGCGAGCATGCCGCCGGCGACGTGGTGGGCGATCTCGCGGCGCTGGGTTTCGAGGTCGAGTCGCGGGTCATCTACCGGCAGCGGGCGATCCCCCTGGACGATGCCGCGCTTGCGCGTGCCGCCGCGGCGCCCGCGACCTTGCTGCCGCTGTTCTCGCCCCGCTCGGCCTCACTTGTCGGCGCCGCCTTCGAGGGCCGGTCGGCGCGGCTCGACATCGTGGCGATGAGTCCGGCGGTGACGCAGGCGTGGCGCGGCCCCGCACCGTTCCGCCTGCGCGAGGCCGCACGGCCCGATGCGGAGGCCATGCTGGACGCGCTGGGCGAATTGCTCGCGGCGCCTGCAGCGCCTTGAGGCCGTTACGGCAACTCTTTATGGTGCGCTGCGTCGCGCCGGGCGCGGTCTGGGACTGAACGAATCGAAAGGCGGTTTTCCGTGGCCAACACCAAAGACGACAAGGACTCGCAGGAGCCCGACAACCGGTCGCAATCCGACGCCGCCCCTGCGGCCGAAGAGGCCATGTCGAACACGCCGTCAGAGGCGGAAGCCGAAACGGAAGAGCGCAGCGGCGAGGATCCGACGGCGCTCGACGACGACCAGGCGGGTTTCCGGGCCGACAGCCCGGCCGATAACACGACCGCGTCGCAGGCGCCCGCACGCCGGCGCGGCGGGCTTCTCGGTCCCGTTATCGGCGGGGTTCTGGCCGCCGGCATCGGCTATGGCGCCGCGCAATACGTCAAGCCCGAGGGTTGGCCCTTTCCCGGCATTGCCGGGCTCGGCGAGGAGGCCCAGGCCACGTTGCGCTCGACCCGGGACGAGCTTGCGCAGACCACCGCGCGGCTGGCCGATCTCGAAGCGCAGGTCGCGGAGCTTGGTGCCGCCGGCGATGCCCCGCCCGACCTGTCGGAGCCGCTGCAGGCCATCGAAGCCGACCTGTCGGGCCTGGCCGGCCGGATCGGCGGGCTCGAAAGCCGCCTGAATGAGATGGACGGTCGCGTCGAGGAGATCGCCAAGACGCAGGTCGCCGCCGCGGGCGAACAGGCGGCCGAAGCGGTCTCCGCCTATGAACGCGAGATCGCGGCGATGCGCGACGAACTGGTCGCGCAACGCGAAGAGAACGCGCAGTTGGCGGAATCGGTTGCCTCGGTCGCCGACGAGGCCGAGGCCGAGCTTGACGCCGCGATGCAGCGCACCGCCGAAATCGAGAGCCGCGCCGCGCTCATGCGGATCGGTGCCGCGCTGGCCAGCGGGGCGTCCTTCGAGAGCGCGCTGGACCAGATCCAGGGCATCGAGGTGCCCGAGCCGCTTGCCGCCGTCGCCGCCGAGGGCGTGCCGACCATGGCCGAGCTGCGCGACGACTTCCCGCCCGCCGCGCGCGCCGCGTTGGCCGTCGCCCGCGAGGTCGAGGCCCAGGGCGATCCCGGCGATCGCGTGGGAGCCTTCCTGCGCAACCAGTTGGGCGTGCGCTCGCTGGAGCCGCGCGAGGGCGACGATGCCGACGCCGTCCTGTCGCGCGCCGAGGCCGCGCTGCGCGGCGGCGACCTGCGCGCCGCGCTGGCCGAACTCGACACCCTGCCCGAGCCTGTCCGCGACGAGATGTCGGGCTGGATCGCCGACGCCACCGCCCGTGCCGACGCCGTCGAGGCGGCCGAGGCGCTCGAGCAAAGCCTGAACAACTGAGGACGCGCGACACATGCTCTGGTCACTTCTCAAGATCCTCATCTTCGTCGGGCTCGTCGCCGCGCTGGCCTTCGGTGCCGGCGTGCTCATGGAAAACGCGCCGGGTCTGCGGATCGCGGTCGGCGAGGTCGAGTTCGTCCTGGGCCCGCTGCAGGCGGTGATCCTCGGTCTTCTGGTGGTGATCGCCGTCTGGCTGCTGCTGAAGCTGGCTGGCCTCCTCCTGGCCACGCTGCGCTTCCTCAGCGGTGACGAGACCGCGATTTCGCGCTACTTCAACCGCTCGCGCGAGCGGCGCGGATTTCAGGCGCTGGCCGACGGCATGATCGCGCTCGCCTCGGGCGAACCGCGGCTGGCGATGTCGAACGCGGCCAAGGCGGAACGCCTGCTCGGCCGGCCGGAACTGACGAACCTGCTGTCCGCCCAGGCGGCGGAGATGACCGGTGACACCCGGCGCGCGATCGACATCTACAAGAAGCTGGTCGTGGACGACCGCACCCGCTTTGTCGGGGTCTGCGGGCTGATGAAGCAGAAGCTGGCGGAGGGCGACACCGACACCGCGCTGAAGCTTGCCGAGAAGGCGTTCGCGCTGAAGCCGCGCCACGGCGAGACGCAGGACGCGCTGCTGCAGTTGCAGGCGCGGAACGAGGACTGGAAGGGCGCGCGAACGACCCTGAATGCCAAGCTGCGCCACGGCACCCTGCCGCGTGACGTGCACAAGCGGCGCGACGCGGTGCTGGCGCTGGCCGAGGCGCGCGACCTGCTGGTCGACGGCAACGGCCCGCGGGCCCGCGACCTTGCCATCGAGGCGAACCGCCTTGCGCCGACGCTGGTGCCCGCGGCTGCCATGGCCGCCCGGGCGCTGGTCGAGCAGGACAAGCCCAAGCCCGCCGCCAAGGTGCTCAAGCGTGCCTGGGAGGTGCAGCCCCATCCCGACCTTGCCGCCGCCTTCGCCGAGATCGCGCCGGAGGAAACGCCGGAGGAACGGATCAAGCGGTTCGAGGCCCTGACTGCGCTGCGCCCCGACGACTCCGAAAGCCGCATGCTGATGGCCGAGCTTCACATTGCCGCCGAGGATTTCCCCGCGGCGCGCAAGGCGCTGGGCGATCTGGCCGAGAGCGATCCGACCGCGCGTGTCCTGACCCTGATGGCCGCGATCGAGCGCGGCATGGGGGCCGACGACAGCGTGGTGCGCGGCTATCTGGCCCGGGCGCTGAGCGCGCCCCAGGGGCCGCAATGGGTCTGCGAGAGCTGCGGCACGGTGCACGAGACCTGGGCGCCGGTCTGCAGCGCCTGCAACGGGTTCGACACCATGTCGTGGACACGGGCGGCCTCGGGCCAGGCGGCCCTGCCCGGCGCGTCCGACATGCTGCCGCTGCTGGTGGGCGGGCCGAAGGAAAAGCCTGCGGGCTGAGACGAAAAAAGGGTCTACACACCCCCGGGCGGGGGTGCTAAAGACCGCGCCACGATGCCGGTGTAGCTCAGCTGGTAGAGCACGTCATTCGTAATGATGGGGTCGGGGGTTCGAGTCCCTTCACCGGCACCACCGAAACGGCGCCCCGCGGGGCGCCGTTTCCGTTTCACCCCTCCAGCGGGACAAGCTCACGTTCCAGCCGATCGCGCAGATGCGCGTGCTGCTCGGGCAGCTGCAACGCCTCGCCAAGATGGGCGGGGTCCTCGTCGCGGGCGAAGCCGGGCAGGTTGGTCGCGATCTCGAACAGCACCCCGCCGGGGCTGCGGAAATAGATCGCGTGGAAATAGTCTCGGTCGATGACGGGCGTCGTGCCGTGGCCCGCTTCGGCGAGCGTTCGGCGCATCGCGTCCTGGGCGTCCCGGTCGGGCACCGCGAAGGCGACGTGATGCACCGACCCCGCCCCCTGCGCCGCCGCCGGACCGTCGACGCGTTCAAGGTCGACGAGGCCCGCGCCGTTGTGCTCGGCCAGCGCAAGCCGCGTGACCGTGCCCTCGCGCCCGATTTCTCGGAACCCCATGAGCCGCAGAAGCTCGGCCGTCGGCTCGTTCTCGCCTAGCCGCAGCGTCACCGCATGCAGGCCGCGGATCGCCATGTCGGCCGCCACGGGGCCGTCCGCCCACGGCCTCCGGTCGTCCGCCGTGCCGACAAGGGCAAGCGTCTCGCCGTCCGGCCCTTCGAACAGCAGCCGGTCTTCGCCGAACGGCCGGTCCCGGTGCACAGGTCCGACCGATCCTGCTTCGAGCCGGGCCTGCCATGCGTCGAGACTGCACGGCGGCACGGAGAAGCCCGTGACCGAGGCTTCGCCCGTGCCCCCGCGTCCGCGGCGGGCGCCCTCGAAGGGAAAATAGGTGATGAGCGTGCCGGGCTGGCCGACCTCGTCGCCGAAATACAGGTGGTAGACGTCAGGCGCGTCGAAGTTGACGGTCTTCTTGACCCGCCGAAGACCGAGCGTTTCGGTGAAGAACCGGTTGTTCGCCACCGCATTCCCCGCCAGCGACGTGACGTGATGCAGCCCATCGACACGCTGTGCCATTGTTCCTTCTCCCTTGGCTTGTGTCCCGTGCAGGTGGGTGCCCCTGCGTCCGCGGCAAGGGCGCCATCGGACACCGGCCCTGTGCAGAATCGCACGGGCGGGCGGCTCACGCCGGCCGGAAAATGCCTTGGGGCCGCCGTCTTGCGCCCGAATTCCGCCAGGATTGCGCGCTAGCACGGAGGTTGGGCCGCTCGCCAGAACCGGGGTGAGGTGAATACGAAGGTGGTGCTATGGCGCATGGACAGAACGCGCCAGTCATCATCAAGCGTAAGAAGGTCGTGGGCGGCGGCGGACACCACGGGGGGGCGTGGAAGGTCGCGTATGCCGACTTTGTGACCGCCATGATGGCCTTCTTCATGCTGATGTGGCTGCTGAACGCGACGACGGAAAAGCAACGCAAGGGGATTGCGGACTATTTCAATCCCACGATCCCGGTGAACCGGGTCTCCGGGGGCGGCGAGGGCGCCTTCGGCGGCGAGAGCGTGTTTTCCGAGCGTGTGCTCGCCCAGACCGGCACCGGCGCGGCCCAGCCGAGCCCGACGCCCGAACGCCAGGCCCGCGGCACGATCGGTGCGCAGAGTTCCTCCGAGGACCGCGCCGAGGCCCGGTCTCAGGCCGAGGCGAGCGTCTTCCGCGAGATCGAGGACATGCTGAACGGCAAGGCCGGCGAGACGCTGCTCAGCGAGCAGATGATGCGCCACATCGTGACCCGGCTCACCGACGAGGGGCTCATCGTCGAGATCTTCGACCTCGACGACGCGGCGCTCTTCGAGACCGACACGACCACGCCGATGCCCGTGCTCGACGAGCTCGTTGCCATCATCGGCCAGGCCTTCGCGATCGTGCGCAACGGGGTTTCGGTCTCGGGCCATGTAAGCGCGCGCCCGGTGGTGCTGGCCGAGAATCCCGTCTGGGACCTGTCGACGGCGCGGGCGCAGACGGTGCGGCGCATGCTGCAGGACATGGGCATCGACCCCGAGCGGTTTCAGCGCATCAGCGGCTATGCCGACCGGAAGCCCGCCGTGGATGCCCCGATGGCCCCGCGCAACAACCGTCTGGAACTCGTGCTTCTGCGATCGGACATCACAAACTAGGGCGCATTTTACTTGTTAGGGCCGCATTAAGCCCCGCTCGGTAACGCTGCTCTGGGCTGGGGTCCAAGCAGCAGAAAGGTGCTTAGATGACGATTTCCTCCTCGCTGAATGCCGGTGTCGCCGGCCTTGCCGCGAACGCGAACCGTCTTTCGACGATTTCCGACAACATCGCCAACTCGCAGACCTACGGGTACAAGCGGGCCCAGGCCGATTTCCACTCGATGGTTATCGACAGCGTGGCCGGTACCTATTCGGCTGGCGGGGTGCGCATCACCACGAGCCGGATGATCGACCAGGCCGGCGCGCTGGAGACCACGGACAACCCGACCGACCTTGCGGTGCGCGGACGTGGGTTCCTGCCGGTGACGCAGGAGACGGCGCTGATATCGAACACGGACGACTACCCGATGTACCTGACCACGACGGGGTCCTTCCGAACGGATGAAGACGGGGTCCTGCGGAATTCCACAGGGCTTGTCCTGATGGGATGGCCGGCGAACCCGGACGGCACGATCCCGGCCTACCCGCGCGATACCTCCGACGGTCTGCGTCCGGTGCAGATCCAGACCAACCAGTTCGCCGCGGAACCGACGACGGAGGTCACGCTGGGCGTGAACCTTCCCGCGACCGAGACGATCGCGGGGGCCGATGGCACGACCATCCCGCTGTCGGTGGAGTATTTCGACAACCTGGGCACGTCGCAAAGCATCAATGTCACCTATACACCCACGGTGCCGGCCTCGGGGGCTTCGAACCAGTGGACGATGACCTTGCGCGACTCCGCGCAGGGCGGTGCGGTGGTCGGCGTCTACACGCTGAACTTCGACAACACCACCGGGTCCGGCGGCACCCTGGCATCGGTCACGCAACCCGATGTCGACGCGAGCGGTGTGCCCACCCCGCCGCCGGCCGGCGGCCCGATCGGCGGCGCCTACAACGCGACGAGCGGCGAATTCCAGGTGACGGTGGATCGCGGCCCGATCGACATCTCCATCGGCGCCGTCGGCGACGGCGGTGTCATGACCCAGCTGTCCGACAGTTTCGGGCCCACGGGCATCAACAAGAACGGCTTTCCGGTCGGCAACATGACCTCGATCGAGGTGGACGGCAACGGCTTCGTCAAGGCGAACTTCGACACCGGCATCACCCGCACGATCTACCAGGTGCCGATCATCGACGTGCCCAACCCGAACGGCCTCGTTGCCCTGGACAACCAGACCTACACGACCTCCGACACCAGCGGCTCGTTCTTCATGTGGGACGCGGGCGACGGGCCCACTGGCGACGTGATCAGCTATTCGCTTGAAGAATCCGCCACCGACGTGGCGGGCGAACTGACCGAACTGATCCAGACCCAGCGCGCCTATTCGTCGAACGCCAAGGTCATCCAGACCGTGGACGAGATGCTTCAGGAGACGACCAACATCAAGCGCTAGGCCGCGTGCCCGCGGCCGGCCCATTGCGAGGTGAGAGATGAGCCTGAGTTCGAGCCTGTCCAACGCCCTGTCCGGGCTCAATGCCTCGTCACGGGGCGCCCAGGTCGTGTCCTCGAACATCTCGAACGCGCTGACCGAGGGCTACGGCCGCCGGGTTCTGGAAACCTCGGCGTCCACCGTCATGGGCGCCGGTTCCGGCGTCCAGGTCGACGGGGTCCGCCGCGACACCAATCTGGCGCTGATCTCCGACCGGCGCCTGTCCCAGTCCGACCTCGGCCAGGCACAGACCCGTGCCGACGGCCTGGCCCGGGTCGAGGCCGCCCTCGGCACGCCGGACAGCCCCGATTCCATCGCCGGGCGCATGGCCGCGCTGGAATCGGCGCTTGTCGCCGCGGCCAGCCGGCCCGACAGCGCCACGCGCCTTGCCGACGTGAAGACGGCGGCGCAATCCGTGGCGGGCAGCATCCAGATGGCCTCGGACGATCTGCAATCGATCCGCATGCAGGCCGATTCCGCCATTGCGGGCGAGGTGGAGTTGCTGAACGGGACCCTCCGGGAGATTGCCGATCTCAACACCGAGATTCGAAGCCACTACGGAACCAGGACCGACATGAGCGCGCTTTTCGACGAGCGCCAGGTGCTCGTCGACCGGATCGCCGAGGTGGTGCCGCTGCGCCAGATCCAGCGCGACCACGGCACCATCGCGCTCTACACCGAAACCGGCGCGGCGCTGGTCGACGGTCGCGCCTCCGAATTCTCCTTCGACCAGGTCGGGGTCATCACGCCGGACATGACGATCGCGAGCGGCGCGCTCTCGGGGCTCACTCTCAACGGCGAGCCGGTGCGCGCCGTGGGCAGCCACGCCCCGATGGGCGGCGGCCGCCTCGAGGCGCTGTTCGAGCAGCGCGACCAGACCGTCCCCGCCGCGCAGGCCAACCTCGACGCGCTGGCCCGCGACCTGATCGAACGGTTCGAGGCGCCCGGCGTCGACCCAAGTGCCACGCCCGGCGCGCCCGGCCTCTTCACCGACAACGGTCTCGTGCTCGACCCGGCGAACGAACTCGGCCTGTCCGCCCGGATTTCCGTCAATGCGACCGTGGACCCTGACCAGGGCGGAGATCTCTGGCGCCTGCGCACCGGCCTCGGGGCGCCCGCGGCGGGCGATGTGGGCGACTCGACCCTCCTGAACGCGTTCGCTGACGCGCTGTCCAACACGCGCGTGCCGTCGTCGGGTACGTTCGGAAGCCAGCCCATGTCCGCCTCCGGCTTGGCGACCGAAGCGGTTTCGCGAATCTCGGTCCAGGCGCACTGGGCGGCCGAGGAAGAAGGGTTTGCCAGCGCGCGGACCAATGCGCTCAAGGAGGCCGAGCTTCAGGGCGGTGTCGATACCGATGCCGAATTGCAGAATCTGATGCTCTACGAGCAGGCCTATGCCGCGAACGCCAAGGTCATCCAGGCGGTCGACGAGATGATGCAGATGCTGATGGAGATCTGAGCCATGTCCTTCGTGTCCATCGGCGATCTCGCCCGCAGCTTCAACCTGCGCAACCACACCGCCGAGATCAAGGCGCGCCTCGACCGCCTGGGCGAAGAGGTGACCACCGGCCAGACCACCGACCCGGCCGGCCGGTTGCGCGGCGATTTCAGATCCCTCGGCGCCATCGACCGGAGCCTCAAGGTGATGGACTCCTACGATCTCGCCACCAAGGAGGCCGCGCTTACCACCGACGCGATGCAGCTGACCCTGGCGCGCATCAGCGATGCCGCCACCACGCTGAGCCCCTCGCTGCTCGACGCGTCGACGATGCACAGCGCCCAGACCGTCGAAGCGCTGGGCAAGGACGCGCGGGAATGGTTCGAATTGTCGGTCGCGTCGCTGAACAACCAGACCGCGGGCCGCAGCCTCTTTGCCGGGGCCGCCACCGACTCTCGGGCGCTCGCGTCGGGCGAGGACATGCTGGCCGCGATCCAGACCAGCATCACCGGCCTGACCCAGGCCGAGGACGTGCTCACCGCCATTGACGCCTGGTTCGACACGCCCGGCGGGGCGTTCGAGTCCTCTGGCTATCTCGGTTCCGACCTGCCGACAGGAAAGGTTCGCCTGAACGATTCCCACAGCATGCAGCTCGACGTCACCGCCGCCGACCCCGAAATCCGCGATGCGCTGAAGGCGTTCGCAACAGCCGCGGTGCTGTCGGACCCGACCGTTCTGGCCGGCGATCTCTCGGAGCGATCCGAGCTCGCCGGGGCGGCCGGGGAACGCATGATGTCGAGCAATGGCGGCCTGATCGACCTGATGGCCGAAGTCGGCATCGCCCAGTCGCGGATCGAGGAGATCGGCACCGAGAACGCCGCGAACCGCAACCTGCTCGACCTTGCCCGCGCCGACATGCTCGCCGTCGACCAGTACGAGGCCGCGAGCGATCTCCAGGCGGTCCAGGTGCAGCTCGAAACCGTCTATACCGTCACCGCGCGCCTGTCGCGCCTCAGCCTAGCGGATTACCTCTGATGATACGCCGGTTCCTCCTCGGCCTTCTCGCGCTGATGATCGCCGTTCCCGCAAACGCGACGCCGATCCGCATCAAGGACCTCGTGGAGTTCGACGGCGTGCGCGGCAACGACCTCGTGGGCTACGGCCTCGTCGTCGGCCTGAACGGAACCGGCGACGGTATCCGCAACGCGCCCTTCACCGAGGAGATCATGTCGAACATCCTCGAACGGCTGGGCGTTAACGTTACCGGCGAGCAGTTCCGGCCCAAGAACGTGGCCGCGGTCTTCGTCACCGCGACGTTGCCGCCGTTCTCCCGGACCGGGTCGCAGATCGATGTCACCGTCTCGGCGATCGGCGACGCCAAGAGCCTGCTCGGCGGCACGCTCGTGATGACGCCGCTCAACGCCGCGGACGGCCAGATCTACGCCGTCGCCCAGGGCACGATCATCGCCGGCGGCGCCTCGGCCGAGGGCGATGGTGCCCAGGTGATCCAGGGGGTGCCCACATCGGGCGTGATTCCCGCCGGCGCGCGGGTCGAGCGCGAGATCGAGTTCGATTTCACCGCGATGACGTCCCTGCGGCTTGCGTTGCGCAGCCCCGATTTCACGACCGCCGGTCGGATCGAGGCGGCGATCAACAACAGTTTCGGGCGCGGCGTGGCGCGGATGATCGATGCTGGTACGGTCGTGCTGGACATTGCCGCCACCCGCGCGCCCTCGCCGGCCCATGCGCTGCAGCGGATCGAAAGCATCACCGTCGAGCCCCAGCGCAAGGCCCGCGTGGTCGTCGACCAGCGCTCTGGCACGATCGTGATGGGCGAGGATGTCCGCATTTCCCGCGTCGCCGTTTCCCAGGGCAACCTGACGCTGCGGATCGAGGAAGAGCCGATGGTGGTTCAGCCGAACCCCTTCGCCGAGGGCCAGACGGTCGTGGTGCCCCGCACCCGGGCCGCGATCGAGGAGGAGCCGGGGATCGGCCTGGCCGAGATCGACGAGGGCGCCTCGCTCTCCGAGGTGGTGGCCGGGCTGAACGCGCTTGGCGTGGCCCCGCGCGACATGATCGACATCCTCAAGAGCATCAAGGCCGCCGGCGCGCTGCATGCGGAATTCGTGGTGCGCTGACGCCCGGATCGCCCGCGCCCGGGGCGCGGCCGTTCAAGGGGCCGCCCGCCGGAGCCAGTCCAGTTCATTCCCGGCGGGCGCCCGCCCCGACCTGCGGCACCGCTGACCACCTTTGTCCCGGCTGCGGTCGCGGCGCAGGCGGGCCCATCGTGTTCCGGTTTTCCGCCCCGTCCGGGAGCGCGCCGCGCTTCATCCCGAACACGCTTTTCGCCGCCCGGGCCGCCTTTCGCGGGGCGTCCCACCCGCAGGCCCGTGGGCAGCGTGCGATATGGCGTTCGACGCGAACACCGCGGGCAATCGTGCCGCGGTGTTGACAGGCGCTGCCTGGCTGAACCGCGTGCGCGGTTCTCCGCTGGCGAAGATGCATCGGACAGGACGGCGATGCGTCCCGGCCGGCCGGCCGCGCGATGTGCGGCCCGGGCCGACCTTGCGGTCGGGGTTTCTAACCGGCGGGGAAGTATCCGCGGACAAGCGCTTCGGAGATCAGGGTCCAGCCGTCCGCCACCACGAAGAAGGCAAGCTTGAACGGCATCGCGACCATGGCCGGCGGAACCATCATCATCCCCATCGACATCAGGATCGCCGCGACCACGAGGTCGATGATCAGGAAGGGCAGGAAGATCAGGAAGCCGATCTCGAAGGCCCGCTGGATCTCGCTGAGCATGAACGCGGGCACCAGCACCGACAGCGGCGCGTCCGCGATCGGCTGTTCCGCGTCGAATTCCGGGCGGAGCGAGCCGAGAGAGGCGAAGGTGTCGGCTTCCGCCCGGGCGGCCATGAAGCCGCGGAACGGCTCGATGATCCTTGGGAACGCCTCCTCGTAGGACAGGGTTTCCTCGACCAGCGGCGTGACGCCCTCCTGCCAGGCCTGGCTGAAGGTCGGTTCCATCACGAAATAGGTCAGGAAAAGCGCGAGGCTCACGATGAGCATGTTGGGCGGCGACTGCTGCAACCCGATCGCCTGGCGCAGGATCGCGAGCACCGTGACGATGAAGGGAAAGCACGTCACCATGATCGCGAGGCCGGGCGCGAGGCTCAGCACCGTCACCAGAAGGATCAGCTGCACGCCGCGCCCCGCCAGGGACCCGCCCTCGCCGAAGGAAATCGAGATGTCCTGCGCCGCGGCCGGCGCGGCAAGCGCGGCAAGGCAGACAAGGGCGAGGATCGGGAGGGCGCGCATGGGTCAGTCGCCCGAGGCCACGTCGATCACCTCGGTCAGTCGCACGGCGATCTGGCCGGGCTGGTCGCCGTCCACCTCCTGCAACTCGCCCCGCGCGATCAGCCGGTCGCCGATATAGAGTTCGACCGGGTCGTCGATACGGCGGTCGAGCGGCAGGATGCCGCCGCGGTCGATCCGCAGCAGATCGCGCAGAAGCGGCCGGGCCTTGCCGACCGAGACCGTGATCTCGATCGGGACCTGGTCGAGGAATTTCGCGCCCAGCGCCTCGCCCGGGCCGTCTTGCGTGGTCTCAGCCATGGCGTCTGGCCTCCTCTTCGGTCTTCAGGAATTCGTCGAGCGCGGTCTGGATCGCGGCCAGCATCCCGTCGATATCGATCTCGCATTCGGACTCGGTGCCCGAGACGAGCGCCTGGCCCGGCCCGACCGTGTCATCGTCGACGATGGCCAGCGGCAGGCCCGGATCCTCGCCGATCAGGGCGTCCAGCGCCTCGCGGTTATCGGGGTTGATGCGCAGCCGGACCGGCCGGTTGGCCTCGGCCTCGGCCATCTGCATCGCGGTCTCGACCACCGTCCGGGCAAAGCCCGCGGAGGCGATATGCGGCACGACCCGCTCGACCATCGCGGTCAGCAGCGGCCCGAGCGCGGCGAGCACATGCGCCCGCGCCTCGTGATAACTGAACGACATCTCCTGCAGTGTCTTGGCGAAATCGGCCGAGACACGTGCATGCTCCTCGTTCTCTGCGGCCGCGGCGTCGTCCCAGCCGGCCTTGTAGCCCTCTTCATAGGCGTTCAGCCGGATGTCCTGGGCGTCGGGCGGTTCGGGCGGCGCGGCGGCGGGCTGCTGCGGCGCAGGCGCCGCGAAGTCTTCGAGACGCAGCCGGTTCATTGCGGGGTCTCCTGCCGGTCTTCCATCCAGCCGCGCAGGATGGCGACGGATTCGTCACGGCGCCGCTCGATCAGGTCGCGCAGACGATCCACCGGGTCCTCGTCGGTCGCGCCGAAGCCGCTGTCGGTGAAATCGGCCGGGTCCAGGGTGTTCATCGTCATCGGGGCGGCCATCGGCAGGCCGGCCGGTTCGTCATCGGGATTGATCTCGCCATCGAGCCAGGGTTGGTTCAGCGCCGCCGGCTCGCCGCCCGCGGGAGCAGGCAGGCCGACCGGGCCGGGCCGGGCGCCGCCGGCCAGGATCGGGCGCACCACGAACAGGCCGAGGATCAGCGCGACCACGGCCAGAACGCCCAGCTGGATCAGGGTCAGCGGATCGAGCGCGACATCTCCGAACAGGCTGGACTGCGGGCCGGTGCCGAGTGTCTCCACCGGCTCGAAGGGCATCGACTTCAAGGTGATCACGTCGCCGCGCTCGGCATCGAAGCCGGCCGCCGAGGCGACGAGTTCGCGCAACGCCTCCAGCTCGGTCTCGGGGAGCGGGGCCCAGGTTTCGTTGCCCTGGTCGTCGAGCGAGGTGACGCCGTCGACCAGCACCGCGACGCTGAGCCGCTTGATCGCGCCGGGGGCCCGCAGGATCTCGCGCTCGGTCTCGGAGACCTCGTAGTTCACGCGTTCCCGGGTCTCGGTTTCCTTGCGTTGGGCGGACCGCTCGGCCGCGCCCTCGCCCTCGGGCAGGTTGCTGGCCACGGTGACGGCGCCGCCGCCGGTGTCGCTGGAACTGGTGGACCGTTCCTCGTTGTCGGCGCTGATGGCGATGCGCGAATCGGGGTCGATGCGGCGTTCGCGGATCGACTCGCTCTGCATCTCGGTCTCGACGCTGACCTCGACCACCGACCGTCCGGGCCCGAGGCGCGCGGCGAGCAGCCGCTCCAGCCGCGCCTTGAGCGCGTCCGAGCGGTCGTCGGCGCCGGAGCCGAATCCCGGAATGGCGTCGTCGGTGACGACCGTGCCGGTATTGGCGTCGATCACGGAGACGTCCTCGGGCGCCAGGCCGGCGACGCTGGAGGCGACGAGGAAACGCAGCGCCTTGGCCTGGGCGGGCGCCAGCGCGCCGCCGGCCGCGCCCACGGTGACCGCCGCCGACGGCTTGATGTTGCGGGCGAAGGGCCGGGCGGTCGGCGTGGCGATATGCACGCGGGCGCTGCGGAACTGCGGGTTGGCCAGGATCGTGCGCGCCAGCTCGCCCTCCTTGGCGCGCCAGTAGGCCGCATCGAACATCTGCGAAGTGGTGCCGAAGCCCGACAGCCCGTCGAGCAGTTCGTAGCCGGCCGAGCCGTTCGCTGGCAGCCCGTCGCTCGCCAGCGTCATGCGCAGCGAGTCGCGCTGGCTGGCATCGACGTAGATCGCGGGGCCGCGCACCTCGTAGGCGACGCCGCTCTGGTCGAGCGCGCGGATCACGTCGCCCGCGGCGGCGCCGTCGAGCCCGGAATACAGCAGTTCCATGCGCGGCGTCGTGGCCACGCGCGACAGTGCGAGAACTGCGGCGAACATCGCCACGGTGGCGATGATCACGATCACCCTGCGGCGCGGGGTCAGCCCGGTCCAGATGGCCATAAGCTGCTGCAAGATGGGTCTCCCGATCCTGGGGGCTTCTGCCCCGTTTCTGCCGCACATCCTTCGCAGGCTCGGCTTAACAATCGGTTAGCCCTCCTGCGGCTATAGAGGTGACGACGAACAAGGAGGCCCGGAAGATGGCCGATGCGGCAACGGATCCGGCGGAAGAACCCGCCGGCAGATCGAAGAAGCCCCTGATCCTCGGGCTCGTGGGGGCGCTGGTCCTGGGCGGAGGCGCCTTTTTCGCGATCTATTCGGGCATGATTCTCGGGGGTGGCGACGAGGCGGCCCATGCCGCCGACGGCCATGGCGACGCCGACGAATCGGCGCTTGGCACCGTGACCTTCGTCGAGGTCGAGCCCCTGGTCATCAGCCTCGGACCCGACTCGCGCAGCCGGCACCTGCGGTTCCGCGCCCAGCTCGAGGTGACCCCGACCTACCAGCAGGAGGTCGCGCTCCTGATGCCGCGGGTGCTCGACGTGCTCAACAGCTATCTCCGCGCCGTCGAGGCGGCGGAATTCGAGAAACCGACCGCGCTGATCACGCTCCGGGCGCAGATGCTCCGCCGCGTGCAGCTCGTGACCGGCCAGGGTCGCGTCCGCGACCTGCTGATCACGGAATTCGTGCTGAACTGAGGAAAGTGGAATGGGTTTGATCGCGGATATACTGCTGATCGCCGGGGCGCTGGGCGCCACGCTCTACTGCCATGTGCTGGCGCGCCGGCTGCGCCGGTTCAACGACCTCGAAAAGGGGATGGGGGGCGCGATCGCCGTGCTGTCGGCCCAGGTCGACGACATGACCAAGGCGCTCAAGGTGGCGCAGAACTCGGCGCAGCATTCCACCGACGGGCTGCAATCGCTGACCGGCCGGGCCGAGGACGTGGCGCACCGGCTGGAACTGCTGGTCGCCGCGATGCACGACCTCCCCGGGGAGGCCCCGCCGCCCGCGCCCGCGCCCCGCGCGGCCCCCGCGCAGGCGCAAGCGCCCGCCCCTGCGCCAGATCCGGCCCCTGCCCCGGCCGCCGCGCCCGCTGTCGGCGAGGATGAGGCGCCCGCGCCCCTCTTCCGGCGCCGGCGCATGCAGGAGGCCGCGGAATGAGTCGGAAGACGTCCTATCTGCGCGGCGGCGCCGTTCTGCCCGTCATCGCCGGGCTGTTCCTGGCGTCGGGCTTGATCCGCTTCGGCGGCGGCACGGCGCAGGCATTGACCGAGGAGTTGCGCGGTCTCGCGGCGCGGGAACCGGACGCGACGGCCGCCGCCCCCGCCGCCGAGCCCTGCCCGCCGCCGCCCGACATCGCCGAGGTGCTGGCCGCCCTGAAGGCGCGCGAGGCCGAGATCGACGCCCGCGCGGCCGCGCTGGAGGACCGCGCGGCCACCCTGGAGATCGCCGAAGAGGAGATCGCCCGCCAGATGGCGGCGCTCGAATCCGCCGAAGCGGCGTTGCGCTCGACGATCACTGTCGCCGACGAGGCGGCCGAGTCCGACGTCGCCCGCCTGACCTCGGTCTACGAGAACATGAAGCCCGACGAGGCCGCCGCCCTCTTTGCCGAGATGGATCCCGAATTCGCCGCCGGGTTCCTCGGCCGGATGCGGGCGGACGCCGCCGCGGCGGTGATGGCCGGGCTCGACCCGCCGGTCGCCTATTCGATCTCGGTGATCCTCGCGGGGCGGAACGCGCGCGCGCCGCAAGAGTGATCAGCCTTTCTTAACGCGGACTTGCGAAAGTCCGCGGGACCAAGTCTTTAGCGGAGCCCTGCCCATGTTCGGCATCATCGGGATCGTCCTCATCTTCGCGATGGTCTTCGGGGGCTACATGGCTGCCGGGGGCAAGCTCGGCATCATCCTCAAGGCACTGCCCTTCGAGATGATGATGATCGGCGGCGCGGCCATCGGGGCCTTCGTCATCGGCAACGATCTGCCGGCTATCAAGCAGACCGCGAAGGATGTGGGCAAGGTCTTCAAGGGCCCGAAATGGAAGCCCGAGGATTACCGCGATCTGTTGTGCCTCCTGTTCGAGATGATCCGGGTCGCGCGGCAGAACCCGCTGGAGCTGGAAAGCCATATCGAGGCGCCGAACGATTCGGCGATCTTCGGCCGCTATCCCCGGATCGTGGCCGACCACGAGGCGGTCGAACTGATCTGCGACACGCTGCGCGCGGCAAGCATGAACTACGACGATCCGCACCAGGTGGAGGAGGTTCTGGAAAAGCGGCTCGAGGCGCACATGCACCATTCGATGCATTCGAGCCATGCGCTGCAGACGATGGCCGACGGCCTGCCGGCGCTCGGGATCGTCGCCGCGGTTCTGGGCGTGATCAAGACGATGGGCTCGATCGACCAGCCGCCCGAGATCCTCGGCAAGATGATCGGCGGCGCGCTCGTCGGCACCTTTCTCGGCGTGTTCCTGGCCTACGGCCTGGTCGGGCCGTTCGCCACGAAGGTGAAGACCGTGGTCGAGGAGGACGCCCATTTCTACCTGCTCATCCGCGAGGTGCTGGTGGCCAACCTGCACAACCATTCGCCCGCGATCTGCATCGAGGTCGGGCGCCAGAACACGCCCGGCGACCGCCGCCCCAGCTTCTCCGACCTCGAAGAGGCCTTGAAGGCCGCCAAGCAGGAGGCCGCATGAGCCGGTTCCTGATCGCCCTCGCTCTCTTTCTGGCGCTGGCGGCGCCCGGCCTGGCGCAGACCGTGACGATCCGCTCGGGCGAACATGCCGCGTTTTCCCGGCTCGTCTTCGAGACCCCGCCGGACGCGGACTGGCGCCTCGGCCGCAGCGCCGAGGGCTACCTGCTCGCCTTCGAGAACGCGGAACTGGCGTTCCGCTTCGACGGTGTGTTCGACCTGATTCCGCGCACGCGGATCCGCGATGTCGGTGCAGCCGGGCCGGGGGAGGTCGCGGTGCAGGTCGGCGAGGGCGTCCATGCCCAGGCCTTCACGCTGCGGCCCGGGGTCGTCGTCCTCGACATCCGTGACGGCCCCCCGCCGCAGGGCTCGCCGTTCGAGACGCCGCTTGCCCAGGCGCAGCCCGACCCGCCGCCCGCGCCCGTCCCCGAGCCGGTCGCGCCCCGCCCGGCCGTGCGCCTTCCGATCGATGTCGGTCGCACGCCGCCGCCGCCCCTTGTCGGTCGCTTCCTTCCGCCGGAGCGGCGCCCCGCCGCGCCCGACCCGCGGGTGGAAAGCGCGCGGAACGACCTGCTCAAGCAGATCGGGCGCGCCGCCTCGCAGGGCTTGCTGGAGCCCGCCTTCGACGTGGCCGACACGCCGCCCGCTGAGACGCCCGCCGCGCCGGAGCCGACCGCCGCAAGCGCCGAGCCGCCGCCCGAACCGCCTTTGCCCGGCCTTGACGACCGCGCGCATATGCGCGTCGAAACCAGCATCGACCGGGGGCTGGGCGGTGCGGACGGCGTGCCGCCGCAGTCCGCGACCGGAACGGCCTGTCTGCCCGAAAGCTATTTCGATTTCGTCCAGCTCGGCGCCGATGCCCGGCCCGCGACCCTGATCGCCGAGAAGCGCGGCGCGCTTCTGGACATGCGCGACGTGCCCGACCCGGCCGGGGCGGAGGAGCTCGTGCGTGCCTATCTCGCCTTCGGCTTCGGCGCGGAGGCCCGCGCGGTGATCGACGAGGTGGGACTCGCGACGCCGCCCGCGCCGGTCTGGCGGGAAATCGGGGCGATCTTCGACCAGGGGCATGCCCGGCGGCCCGAGCTCTTCGAGGGGCAGCTGTCCTGCCCGTCTCGCGCGGCGATGTGGGCCATCCTCGCCGCGAAGGAACTGCCCGACGACAGCACGGTCGACGAGGCCGTCGTCATCCGCAGTTTCTCGGAACTGCCGGTCCATCTGAGGCGCCACCTCGGTCCGATCCTGGCCGACCGCTTCCTCTCTGCCGGGAACGCGGCGGCCGCCGACCGGGTGCGGAATGCCGTGGCGCGCGCGGGCGAGGCGGGCCGGACGGGCGACCTCGCCATCATCGAGGCGCGCCTCGACCTCTCGCGCGGGCAGGTCGACTCCGCCAACCGCCGGATCGAGGAAGTTCTGTCGAAGGGCGGCCTGGAATCGCCCGGGGCGCTGGCTCTGCGCATCGAGGCGGACCTGTCCGAGGACCGGCTGCCCGAGGCGGATGCGCTCGCCCTGGCCGAGGCGCTCGCCTACGAACGCCGGGGCACGCCCACCGGCCGTGGGCTCCTTGCGCTGGCGATCCGCGGCCACGCCGCGCGGGGCAATTTCGAGACCGCGTTCGGCATGCTCCGGCATCACGACCTCAAGACGGACGAGGCGTTGGCCAGCGAACTCATGATGCGCCTGGGACGCGCCGGCAGCGATGCCGACCTGCTGCGCGAGGCGGTTTCCGGCCTGCTCGCCGATCCCGAGGTCACCCTGCAGCCGCAGGCCCGCCTGGTGGCTGCGGGCCGCCTGCTCGACCTGGGCTTCACCGACCGGGCCGAGGAGATCGTGGCCGATGTCCCGCCCCAGGGGACGACCGTCGAGCGCGTCGCGCGTGCCCGCGTGGAATTGGCGCGGGGCCGACCGGGACCGGCGCTTCAGTACCTTTCCGGGCTCGAAGGCCCGGACTACGACCGCCTGCGGGCCGAGGCCGCCCGGCTGAGCGGCGACCTCGCGGCGGCGGCGCGCCACTACGGCGAGGCGGGCGAGACCGAGCGCCAGGCCGGCCTCGCCTGGCGCACCCGCGACTGGCCGCTTGTCGAAGCCGTCGGCGCCGATCCCCAACGCGGCTATGCCACGTTGCAGGACGAAACGCCCGCGGCACGCTACGCCCCCGAGGCCGCGCCGTCGCTCTCCGGGGCCCGCGCGCTGGTCGAGGGCAGCGGCGAGATGCGTGCCCGTCTCGAGGCGCTTCTCGGGGCGCAGGATGAAGGGCCGTAGAGCGGCGGATATTCAGCTTTTCTCAACCGCCCGTCCCTAGTCTGGCCGACGACACAGGGATCGGAAGGGCCAGAATGGCACATCCACGTCGACACCGACTCGCCGCCGGCACCGGGGCCTCGGCCCCGACGGCACGTCCGCGCGCCGCCGCGCCGGGCGCCATGGGCGGCCCCCGGCTCCAGGCCGCGCAGAGGGCGCCACGCCCGCACGCGGGCCCCCGCCCCGGCGGAGGTTGAGCCATGCCGCAACTCGCTCTCAGCGACCTCTTCCGCCCCACGATCCTCCTGGCCCTCGCCCTGATGGCGGTCATCGTGATGATGATCCTGCCGGTGCCGGCCTGGATGCTGGATATCGGCCTCGCCGCCTCCTTCGCGCTGGCGATCCTGATCTTCACCGTCACGCTCTTCATCGAACGCCCGCTCGATTTCTCGGCCTTCCCGACCGTCTTGCTCGCCGCCCTCATGCTGCGGCTGTCGCTGAACGTGTCCTCGACGAAGCTCATCATCGGCCAGGGCCATACCGGCACCGGGGCCGCGGGCGACGTGATCCAGGGTTTCGCGATGTTCGTGATGGGGGGCAGCGTGTTCCTCGGGCTCGTCGTCTTCGGCGTGCTGATGATCGTGAACTTCATGGTCATCACCAAGGGCGCGGGCCGCATGGCCGAGGTCGGCGCGCGGTTCGCCCTCGACGGGATGCCCGGCAAGCAGCTCGCCATCGACAGCGACATGGCCGCCGGCGCCATCGACCATGCCGAGGCCAAGCGCCGGCGCGAGACCGAGCAGGCCGAGACCACCTTCTTCGGCTCGCTCGACGGCGCATCGAAATTCGTCAAGGGCGACGCGGTCGCGGGGCTGCTGATCACGCTTCTGAACCTCGTGATGGGGCTCGCCATCGGTACGATCATGCATGGCATGCCGCTCGGCCAGGCGTTTGAGACCTACGCGATCCTGACCGTGGGCGACGGGCTGGTGAGCCAGATTCCGGCGGTCATCATCTCGATCGCGGCGGCGCTGCTTCTGTCGCGCGGCGGCGCGCAGGGCACGGCCGATTTCGCGCTGCTCAGCCAGCTCGGCCGCCATCCGGGCGCGCTGGCCACGGTGGCGGTGCTGCTCGGTCTCTTCGCGCTGGTGCCCGGCCTGCCGTTCCTGCCCTTCATGGCCGGCGCGACCGCGCTCGGCGTTGCCGCGGTGGCGATGCACCGGCGCAAGCTGCAAGAGGCCGAAACCGCCGCCAGCGCGGCGGCCGAGCCCGGCGCGGCCGCGGAGCCCGAAAGCCGGCTCGGCGATCTGCTCGACCTCGACGACATCCACCTGGAATTCGCGCCCGACCTGGTCGGCATGGTGCTCGACCCCGCCACCGGGATCGAGGCGCGGATCAGCTCGATGCGCCGCCACGTGGCCGAGAGCTTCGGCCTGATCCTTCCCGAGATCCGTCTGACCGACAACGGCGCGTTGACGCCCGGCACCTACGTGATGCGCATCCAGGGGGTCGAGCAGGCGCGCGACCGGCTGCGGCCCGAACAGGTGCTGGCGCTTCAGGCCGACAACGCCCTGGCGCTGCCGCCCGGCGAGGACGTGCGCGAGCCGGTCTACGGCGCCCCGGCCCGCTGGGTCCCGGCCGAAAGCCGCGAGGACCTCGCGCTGCAGGGCGTCACCGTGGTCAACCCCTCCGAGGTGCTGGCCACGCACCTGCTCGAGGTGGTCAAGCGCAACTTCTCGCGGCTGCTCACCCACAAGGCCCTGCGCCGGCTTCTGGACGAGCTCACGAACCTGTCCGATCCCGACCGCGCCGCGGCGAACCGCCGGATGCTCGACGACCTGGTGCCCGAAAAGGTGCCCCAGGACCTTCTGCTGGCCGTGCTGCGCCTGCTGCTCGAGGAACGGGTGTCGATCCGCAACATCCCGCTGATCCTGGAGGCCATCGCCGAGGCCCGGTCCGCGCATGCCAGCGCCGAGTCGATCTGCGAGCATGTCCGCCGGCGCCTCGGCTTCCAGATCGTGGCCGAGCACCGGCGCGAGGACGGCACCCTGCCGCTGCTGCAGCTGGCCCCGGAATGGGAAGAGTGCTTCGCCACCTACCAGATCGCGAACGACCACGGCGCACCGGATGTCGCGCTGCCGCCCGAGCAGTTCAACCGCCTCGCCGGCGCGGTGTCGGAACGCCTGGCGCGCGCGGGCGAGGGCGGCGTCTTCCCGGTGATCGCGACCTCCGGCCGCCGCCGGCGCTTCCTGCAGACCGCGCTCTCGGCCAAGGGCATCTCCGCGCCGGTCCTCTCCTTCGAGGAGATCGGCACCAACTCGCGGCCCGCCCTCGTCGGCATGGTGGCGGCATGACGCTCGACCTCGCGCCGCTCCTCGACGTGTGGGAGCCGCTGCTCTGGGCGGGCTACCTCGTGTTCCTGCGGGTCGGTGCGGTGATGGCGATGCTGCCGGCCTTTGGCGAACGCGCCGTCCCGGTGCGGGTGCGGCTCGGTCTCTCACTGGCCTTCACCGCCGTCGTGGCGCCCGCAGTGGCCGCCGACCTGCCCGAGGAAATCCCGCCGCTCAGCCTCGCGCTCGCCTCCGAGGCGGTGATCGGCCTCGCCCTCGGCCTGGTCCTGCGGCTGATGATCCTCGCGCTGCAGATGGCCGGCGAGATCGCCGCGCAGGCGACGTCCCTGTCGCAGCTTCTGGGTTCGGCCTCGATGGACCCGCAACCGGCGATGGGCCGCCTGATGATGGTCGCGGGCCTGGCGCTGGCGGTGATGTCGGGCCTCCATGTCCGGGCGGCCGAGGCGATGATCCTGTCCTACGAACTCCTGCCCGCCGGGCAATTCCCCGACGCCGCGACGCTGGCCGACTGGGGGGTGCTGCGAATCGCGCAGGTCTTCGCGCTCGCGGCCACGCTGGCGATGCCCTTCGTCATCGCCGCGCTGATCTACAATCTCGCGCTCGGCGTCATCAACAAGGCGATGCCGCAGCTCATGGTCGCCTTCGTGGGCGCGCCGGCGATCACCGCGGGCGGGCTGATCCTGCTGTTCCTGGCCCTGCCGCCGATGCTGGTGCTCTGGCAGATGCGGCTGCTGGAACTGTTCGCCGCGCCGTTCGGAGGTGGCGGATGAGCGACCAGTCCCCCGGCGACAAGCAGCACGAGCCGACACAGAAAAAGCTCGACGACGCCCGCAAGAAGGGCGAGATCGCCAGTTCCAACGACCTCAACACCGCCGCCGCCTATGCGGGCTTTGCGCTGACCGCGTTCGGGCTTGGCGCGGCGAGCCTCACCGCGCTGGGCGATCTCGGCGCGGGGCTTCTCGCGCGCGCCGACAAGATCGCGCCGATGATGCTCGACGGGCACGGCACGGCGCCGGTCGGGAACGTCATGGCCCATGCCGGGCTCGCCGCCCTGCCCTGGCTCGCGCTGCCGGGGCTCGCCGCGCTGGCCGCGATCCTCGCCCAGCGCAGCCTCGTCGTCGCGCCCGAAAAGCTGATGCCGAAGCTGTCGCGGATTTCGCCGCTGTCCAACGCGAAGAACAAGTTCGGCCGCGGGGGGCTGTTCGAATTCGCCAAGAGCGCGGTCAAGCTCTCGCTCTACACCGTTCTGCTCGGCGTCTACCTGTCGGCCCATATCGAGGAAATGCTGGGCACGATGCATCTGTCGCCCGGCATGGCCGCGGCGCGGATGGGGCGCATGGCGGCGGAGTTCATGGCCGTGGTGGTGGCGATCGCCGGGTCCATCGCGGCGGTCGACTACTTCTGGCAGGTGCTCGAACATCGCCGCAAGAACCGGATGACGCATGAGGAACTGAAGGACGAGGTGAAGCAGTCCGAGGGCGATCCGCACATGAAGCAGCAGCGCCGGCAGCGGGGCATGGACATCGCCACAAACCGGATGCTGACCGAGGTGCCGGACGCCGACGTGGTGATCGTGAACCCGACCCACTACGCCGTCGCCCTGAAATGGGACCGGGCCACCCCCGGCGCGCCGGTCTGCATCGCCAAGGGCACCGACGAGATCGCGGCGCGGATCCGCGAGGTCGCGGCCGCCTCCGGCGTGCCGATGCGGCGCGATCCGCCGACCGCCCGCGCGCTTCATGCCACGGTCGAGATCGGCGAGGAGATCCTGCCCGAGCATTACCGCGCCGTGGCCGCCGCGATCCGCTTTGCCGAAGAGATGCGCAGCCGCGCACGGGGCCGCTGATGGGCGGCGGCGACGACCGGTTCGCGCGCCTGGCCGAGGTGGGCGGGGCGCTGCGCGATGCCGCGCTCGCCCGGCTGCGGCGGGCGGCCGGCGAATGCCGGCGGCTGGAGGCCGAACTCGCCGCGCTCGACGCGGAGAAGCGGCGCGCCGAGGCCACGGCCGACGCCACGGCGCGGGCGTTCCTGGGCGACAGCCCGGAGCGCTGGTACCGCGAGCGGCGCACGGCGCTGAATGCCGCGCTCGCCCGGGCGCGGGTCGAGGAAGCCATGCTGATGAAGGAGGCCGCGGTCGCCTTCGGCCGCGACGATGCGCTGCGCCGGCTGCGCGAGCGCAGCCGGCCGGGCTGAGCCGCCGCTCAGGCGTCCTGGCGGACGATGTCGGTGATCAGAACGTCGCGGACCATGGGGCCCATCACCTGCCGCGCGGCTTCCAGAAGGGCGCGCCGCAGCAGCGTCATGGTGCCGCTTTCGGTGAAGGCGCCGTCGAAACCGCCGACATTGGCGTGGTCGAACATGACCTGCAGGAACGCGTCGCGCAGCTTGGGCTCGCGTTCGTAGACCGGCTCCTTGCCGCCCGAGGTCACCTCGAGGCTGAGCGAGAGCACGACCAGCGCGCCCACCCGCCCGTCACGCACCACCGGGATCACGAACTGGTTGTTGAGCTTCACGAAATCCGAGGTCTGGCCGTCCGCGTCGCCATGGTCGTCCTTGCCCGCCTTGGCATGGGCCGCGTCCGCGCCGTGATCCGCCTCGCCCGCATGGGCGGCGTCTTCCGGCGCCTCCTCGGGCGGGGCCGGGCGCAGCATGTAGCCGGCGCCGCCCCCGAGGACGAGGCCGACGACGGCGATGATCACGGGAATCAGCTTGCCCATCATGGTCCTCAGAACGGCAGGAGGATGTCGGCGATCTGTTGGCCGTAACGGGGCTGTTGCATGTCGGTAATCTGGCCGCGCCCGCCATAGGAGATCCGCGCCGAGGCGATCTTGTCATAGGTGATCTCGTTCTGGCGCGAGATGTCCTCGGGGCGCACGTAGCCGGCCACGATCAGCTCGCGCATCTCGAAATTCACCCGCACCTCCTGGCTTCCCTCGATGCGCAGGATGCCGTTCTGCAGCACGTCGGTCACGGTGGCGGCCACCCGCAGCGTCAGCTTCTCGTTGCGCCGCACCGAGCCGTCGCCGCTGTGGTTGGTGCTGGACTCGGCCTCGGCGAGGTTGTCCATCGTTGCGCCGTCGGGCAGCAGCGGGCCGACGATCTGCGGAATCCCGGCCATCTGCGGGATGCCGGCCGACGTGGACCCCGAGCGGCTGCGCGCGGTGGAGTTGGAAATCTCGGCCTCGTCGTCGATCTCGATTACGACGGTCATGATGTCGCCGCGCCGTTCGGCCCGGCGATCGCCGAGCAGCGATTGCCGCCCCGCGGCCCAGAGCGACGCGCGGTCCACCGTCCGGCGGCGTTCGCTCGTCTCGGGCAGGGTGCCGGGATTGGTCATCGCGTAATAGGCATTGCTGCCTTCGACGGGTTTGAAATCGGGCGCCTTGCCGACCTGCTCCAGCCGGCCGCAGGCCGAGGGCAGGGCGAGCGCCGCGGCGCAGGCGAGAAGGAGGACGGGTTTCATGGCAGCAGGGCTCCTCAGGGTCTGGCTTGGGCCCCGACGGTCACGGTGCCGTCGGGCATGACATATCCGGTGACGGTGGCGCGCGAGGCGAGGTTCATCACCTTGAGCGCGTCGCCCACCCCCGCGCGGCCCAGCGACCGCGCCTCGGCGGCGATCTTCACCACGCCGTTGCGGTAGATCAGCGTGACGATCTGGTTGCGCTCGATGATCGCGGGCGGGCCGATATCGCCCGACCGGATCGGGCGGCCGGCATAGAGATTGACGCGCGCCTCCTGCCCGACCGCCTCGGCCGGGTCGGTGAGCGCGCCGGGCATGGTTCCCTCGGCCACGGCGATGTCGCCCGGCCCCAGGATCGTCTGGCCGCGGATCGTGCGCGTGGCGACCAGCATCTCGGCGGTCGCGGGAAACGCGGCGAGGAGCGCGGCGAGGAGGGCGAGGGCGCGCATCACCGCACCTGCGTCGTGGCGGCGAGCATCTGGTCGGCCGCGGTGATGACCTTGGAGTTCAGCTCGTAGCCGCGCTGGGCCTCGATCAGCTCGGTGATCTCGCGCACCGCGTCGACCGAGCTGTCCTCCAGATAGCCCTGGCGCAGCGTGCCGAAGCCCTCGTCGCCCGGCACGCCCGCGATGGGTGCGCCCGAGGCCTCGGTCTCGGTGAACAGGTTCGACCCGATCGCCTCCAGCCCCTTCTCGTTGGTGAACATCGTCAGCGTGAGCTGGCCGAGAAGCTGCGGTTCCACCTGGTCCTGGAAATAGGCGTAGACCTCGCCCTCGGCGTTGATCGAGAGGCTGCGCGCGTCGTCGGGGATGGTGAGGCCCGGCGCCACGGTGAAGCCGTCCGAGGTGACGATCAGCCCGTCGCCCGTGCGCTTCAGCGCACCGTCGCGGGTAAAGGCGGCGTTGCCGTTGGGCAGCGTCACCTCCAGGTAGCCGCGGCCCTCGACCGCGACGTCCAGGTCGCCCCCGGTCTGCGACAGCGACCCCTGCGCGAGGTTCACCGTGACCGCGGAGGGCCGCACGCCCAGGCCCAGCTGCACGCCGGTGGGCAGCACGGTGCCGTCGGAGGCGTTGATCGTGCCGGCGCGGGTGACCTGCTGGTAATGCAGGTCGGCGAACTCGGCGCGGCGGGCGTCGTAGCCCGTGGTGTTCATGTTGGCCAGGTTGTTGGAAATCGTCTCGACCCGCATCTGCTGGGCCGACATGCCGGTGGCGGCGATGGACAGGGCGCGCATGGGTCAGTCCTTTCCTCAGGTGCCGCCGCTCAGGGTGCGGATGGCGGCGCGAACGCGTTCGTCTTCGCGGTCGAGGAAGGTCTGCCCCAGCTCGTAGGCGCGCTGCACCTCGATCATCCGGGCGATCTCCGAGACCGGGTCGACATTCGATTCCTCGACGAAGCCTTGCAGGAGCGTCGTCTCAAGGACGGGTTCGGTGGGGCCGCCCGGGTCGAACAGCGTGCCGGCGACATGGGTCATCGCCTTGGCATCGGCGGGCTGGTAGAGCCCCACCTGGGTGAGCGGCCGCCCGTCGGCGCTGAGCGTGCCGTCGGCGGCCATCGAAACCGAGGCGGCATCGGGCGGCACGAAGACCGGCGCCCCGCCCGCATCGAGCAGGCGGTGGCCGTCGGGCGAGACCAGCTCGCCATTGGCGTCCGGGGTGAAGCTGCCCGCGCGGGTCAGCCGCTCGCCCTGGGGCGTTTCCAGCAGGAAGAAC
The DNA here is from genome assembly GCF_900142935.1 of Rhodovulum sp. ES.010. Taxonomy (NCBI): domain Bacteria; kingdom Pseudomonadati; phylum Pseudomonadota; class Alphaproteobacteria; order Rhodobacterales; family Paracoccaceae; genus Rhodovulum; species Rhodovulum sp. ES.010. Next base: position 2,734,048 of record NZ_FSRS01000001.1, read on the forward strand.
CCCTCGCCCTCGATCGCGAAGTCGAACCGGCCGTTCGTCTGCTTCAACGGACCCTGGCTGAGGTCGATCTCGCGCACATGGGCGTTGGCCATCGACAGCGAGCCCCCCGGCCCCTCGACCGCGGCGATATGTTCGGAGAAGACCACGCCCTCGCGCCGGAACCCGGTGGTCGACGCGTTCGAGATGTTGTGCGCGACGCTCTGCATCTCGCGCATCAGCCCGACCTGGCGGTTCAGCGTGACGTAGCCCGAACTGTCCATCGCTCAGACCCCCGCGATCATCGGCACGATGCGGCCGGTGAAGAAACTGGTCAGCGTCTCGGTCATGAAGCTCATCGAGACCCAGAACACGATCAGGATCGCCGCGAGCTTCGGCACGAAGGTCAGCGTCATCTCCTGCACCGAGGTCAGCGCCTGGAACAGGCCGATCGCGACACCGGTTACCAGCGCCGCGGTCAGGATCGGCAGCGAGATGATGACCGCGATCCACAGCCCCTGGCGCAGCGTGTCGTAGAAGATGAACTCGGTCATGGCCTACACCGGCATCCTGAGGATTTCCTGGTAGGCCTCGACCACCTTGTCGCGCACGGTCACGGCGGTCTCCACGGCCAGTTCGGTCTGGGCCAGCGCCTGCACCAGCGCATGCGGGTCGGCGCCGCCCGACATCGCCGCCATCGCGGTCTCCTCGCCCTGGCGGATGGTCTGGGCGAATCCCTTGGCGGCGTCGGCAAAGGCCGCGCCCGCCTCGGGCTTCTGCGGTTGGGTCGCCGGCCGGGCGGTGGCATAGGCCTGGGCGGCGATGCTGGACCGGATATCCATGAGCGTCCCTCCTAGCGGCGCAGCAGGTCGAACAGGCCGCGCGACATCTCGCGCGCCTGATCGAAGAGTTTCAGGTTCGCCTCGTAGCTGCGCTGCGCCTCGCGCGCGTCGGCGATCTCGATCACGAGGTCCACGTTCGACCCGTCGTAATGGCCCGTGGCGTCCGCCATCGGGTGCGCGGGGTCGTAGACCTTGGGCAACTGGGTCTGGTCGAGCCGCACCGGCCCGGTCTTGACCGCGCCTTCGGGCTTGTTCGGGCCAAGCTCGGCCTCGAAGGCCATCAGTTTCCGCCGGTAGCCCGGCGTGTCGGCATTGGCGATGTTCTCGGACACGTGGCGCAGCCGTGCCGCCTGGGCGCGCAGCCCGCTCGCCGAGACTGCCCTGCTATCGCTGAAATCGCTCATTCAGGCCTCCTCTTCCTAGCGCCCGATGCTGGTGCGCAGCACGTTGAGCGAACTCTTGTAGACGGCCAGCGCGAGGTTGTGCTTGCTCTTGACCTCGGCGGCCTTGAGCATCTCTTCCTCCAGCGACACGGTGTTGCCGTTGGGCTCTCCGACGCCGTGGCCCGAGACGACCTCGGCCGATCGCGACCCGCTGTCCGCGGCGGCGATATGGCCCGCGCGCGTCGTGCGCAGGGCCATGGAGTCGTCGCTCTGTCGGTAGGTTTCCGTGAAATCGGCGATGTCGCGGGCCCGGTAGCCGGGGGTGTCGGCATTGGCCACGTTGCGGGCGATGACGGTCTGGCGCGCACCGGCATGGGTGGCCAGCCCTTGCGCCATCCGGAAAATCTCCAGCTTGTCGAACATCGGGGTTTCTCCCACGGTTTCAATCAATGCTTAAGGGCGATTCCTTTAGAAACGGTAAGTGTCGACCGCCTCGGGAGAATCCGGATGCCTGAAAGCCCCTTCGCCGCGCTTGCCGGGCGCATCGCCGCGCTCAAGCCGATCCGCCCCGTGGGCCGCGTGCGCGCTGCGGGCAGCGGCACGGTCACCGTCACCGGCCTGTCGGAACGGGCCGGGCTCGGCGATCTGGTCGAGATCCGGCACGGCCCCGGCGTGCGCCGCCGCGGCGAGGTGCTGGCGCTGGCCGAGGGGGCGGTCACGGTCCTGCCCGACGGCACGCCCGAGGGGCTGTCGGTGGGCGACCGGGTGGTGTTGCTGGGCCCGGGAAAGATCGCGCCGGATCGCCGCTGGCTCGGCCGGGTGGTCGATCCGTTCGGCCAGCCGCTCGACGGGCGTCGGCTGATGCCGGGACCGACCGCGCGGCCGTTGCGCGCCCTGCCGCCGCCGGCGACCGAGCGGCGCGGTCTCGGGGCGCGGCTCGGCACCGGGCTGGCCGCGTTCGACACCCTCCTGCCCATCGTGCGGGGCCAGCGCATCGGCCTGTTCGCCGGCTCCGGCGTCGGCAAGTCGACCCTGCTCGCCAAGCTCGCGCGCGGGGTCCAGGCCGACATGGCGGTGATCGCGCTGGTGGGCGAGCGTGGGCGCGAGGTGGGCGAATTCGTCAGCCAGGTTCTGGGGCCCGAGGGCATGGCGCGCTCGGTGATCGTGGCCGCGACCTCCGACCAGTCGCCGATGGTGCGGCGCCGCGCGGCCTGGGCGGCGATGGCCGTCGCCGAGCATTTCCGCGACGAGGGCAACCACGTGCTGTTTCTCGCCGACTCGGTCACGCGCTTCGCCGAGGCGCACCGCGAACTGGCGCTGGCCGCGGACGAGCCGGCCGCCCTGCGCGGCTATCCGCCCTCGACCGCGCAGGCGATCATGGCCCTGGCCGAACGCGCGGGGCCCGGCACCGAGGGCATCGGCGACATCACCGCGGTGTTCTCGGTGCTCGTCGCCGGGTCCGACATGGAAGAGCCGGTGGCCGACATCCTGCGCGGGGTGCTCGACGGTCACGTCGTGCTCGACCGCCGTATCGCCGAACGCGGCCGCTTCCCGGCGGTGGACCTGTTGCGGTCCGTCTCGCGCAGCCTGCCGCGGGCGGCGAGCGGGTCGGAGAACGCGCTGATCGCGCAGGCGCGGCGTCTTCTCGGGGCCTATGACCGGGCGGAGATGATGATCCAGGCGGGGCTTTACGCCGCCGGCTCCGACCCCGAGATCGACGCGGCGATCAAGGTCTGGCCGGCGCTCGACGCCTTCCTGTCCGAAGATGCGGCCGCCGGTGTCGAGTCGAGCTTCGCGCGGCTGGGCCAGGTGCTGGCCCTGGCGGGCGAGCGGCCGGAGGGGGCCATCGCCGGGTCCTGACGCGCCCCGGACGCCTCAGCCCCCGAGAAGGGTCAGCGCGGTCTGCGCGCCGGTCATGCCGCCGCCAAGCGCGTTCGCTTCCGACCGGGCAAGGAACAGGCGGACCAGTTCTTCCCGCTTGTCGGGGTCGCTGAACTGCGCGACGCTGCTGTCGCCGAAGAAGCTGTCGGCCCGTTCGCGGTAAGTCTCGAGCTGGCGGTCGAGATCCAGCGCGGCAAACGCGTCGGGCATCCCGAAGGCGGTATCGAAGACTTCCCGCAGGGGGTTGGAGCCCATGACCCCGAACCACTGCGCCTCGTCCGAGAGGTCGCGCGCGGCGAGATCCTGAAGCTCGCGGTCGAGGTTGAGCGCGAGGCGCATGTCGCCGTCCTGTTCGCCCACGGCAAGCTCGAAGCTGCGCGTGCGATAGGCGGCCATCACGGCGCCCGTGTCGAAAGCGGTTTCGGCCGCGGCCAGTTCCGTCTGCACCAGCTTGCCGAAGCCGAGGCTGCCGGCGCTGCCAAGCACGGCGGGGCCGGAGTCCCCGGTTTCCAGAAAGACCCCCGAGGGCCGCCCCGTCAGCAGCCCCGCAAGGCCCTCCGCCGGCGCCTCTTGCAGGGCCGTCGCGTCCGAAAACGTGGCCAGCTCGATCTCGCCGAGCAGGAATTGCGGGCCGCCCGGCTGGTAGGCGCCGTAGACCGCGCCCCGCGCCGAGACCGACACGCTGGCGATCGTCTCGTCGATCACGATTTCCGGCCGGACGGCATGGCCGTCGGACGTGACGAGGCGCCCGCCCGCGCCGCGTTCGAGCGCGGCGTTCCGCGTGTAGCCCGTTTCGCCCGAATCCAGGCGGACCGGCAGGTAGCCGTCGCCCTCGATCTCAAGGCTCAGGTCCCGGGCGAACGTCGTCTGGTCGGTCCGCGCCGCGGCCGCGTCGGCACTGAGAAAGCTGAACGCCTCGGCCAGCCTCTCGTAGCTTTTGTCGGAAAGCTTCGTGGCGAAGGCGTCCTCGGCGGTGGTGCCTTCGGACAGCACCTTCTTGATGAAGAACTTGCTGCCGATATCGTCCTGCAACCCGAAGGCGCCCAGCGCGACCTTGAGCAGGCGATAGTCGCCGACCAGGTCGTCGGCCGTTTTGACGTCGCCGATCTTCTCGGCGAAATAGTCGAGGTCCCGCTGAACGGCGGGACTCTCGTTGAAGGCGTCCTGCTGGCGCTCCATCGTGCGTTCGAGGAAGCGCCAGCCGGCGAAACCGCCGAACGGGACGACCGGCTGAAAGCTCATGACGGTCGCGCGCCCGCCAGCAGCCGCTCCTCGCGCGGCAGAAGGCAGCGCAGCGCCTTGAGTACCTGGTAGGGCTGCTCACCCATCACCGCCTCGGTCGCCTGCGTCAGCTGGCTGCGGCTGTCATGGTCGGTCAGCACCTGGCTCAGCTGCTCGATCCCGCGCAAGAGCTGCGGGCGGGCATCCGCCGCCGCCATGTCGCCGGACAGCACGAGCTGCGCGATGTAGCACACCCGGCGGACCGGCGTGTTCACCTCCTCGGGGTGGATCGCGTCGCGCAGCCGCAGGATGTGGGCGTTGGGCGTCTTGATCGACAACCGCGTGCGGCGGTCGCCGTTCTCGATCACCGCGCCGTTCACGAGGACCCGTTCCTTGGGGCCGAGTTTGAGGACCAGACCGCTCATGCCGCCGCCTCCGAGGATTGCAGCCCGCGCATGATCGCGGTGTTGACCTCGACCAGCGGCCCGATCGCGGCGTTGCCGTTCAGGACCTCGCGGCTGTGGTGGGTGGTGAACTCGTACAGGTAGAAGATGCGCGCGCGCAGCGATTGCGGCAGGCCGTTGTCGCCGTCGGCGACATCGGCGGCGAGCATCGTCCAGAGCCGGCGGTTTTCGTGGATCGCGGAGGCGAGGGCGGGAAACCCCTTGGCCCCGGCGGTCTCCGCGGCCTTGAGCCGTGCCGTGATGCGGGCGAAGGCGGCGTATTCGGTGGCGCGGGGGGTGCGGGTCTGCGCCTGCTCGGGCGCGGAATAGGCCTTTTGGGCCATTTGCAGGGCATTCATGTTCTGTCACTCCATTCTGAAGATCGGCTAAGGCGTCAGCGGATGGGCCGGGGCGTTCGCCCCGGCCCGGCCGTGTCTTAGCGGAAGAGCGACAGCAGGTTCTGCGGCGCCTGGTTGGCGATCGACAGCGACTGCGTGCCCAGCTGCTGCTGCACCTGCAGCGCCTGCAGACGGGCCGAAGCCTCCTCCATGTTGGCGTCGACCAGCGTGCCGATGCCGGCCTTCAGCGAGTCGGTCAGCTTGCTGACGAAATCCGACTGGATCTCGATCCGGCTCTGGGCGGAACCGAACTCGGCCGCGGCGTCGATCGAGTACTGGATCATGTCCTCGATGTCGTTCAACGCTTTGGTCCGCGAGGCGTCGTCGGTGGTGACGCTCAGGGTGTTGAGGTCGGACAGACCCCCCTGGCCCCGGGTGCCGGTCACTGTGATGTCGACGTCGTTCTGGTTGGCAGGCGTCGTGGTCGGTTTGTTGTTGGTGATCGTCAGATCGGTGCCATCGAACGCGACGGCGAAATCGTTCGACAGGCCGGCGCCTTCCAGGGCACCCCGAAGACCGCCCAGAACGGCGGATGCGCCGTCGCCTTCGTTGATCGTGTAGGACACGTTCACGCCGCCGACATCGAGTTCGATCTGGTCGCCGGCCACCAGGCGGTCCGCATAGGCGCCGGTGAGTTCGTCGGCCCGCAGGGCCACGGCGCCGCCGGTGGTGCCGTCGGCTTGTGCGAAGTCGAAGCTCGCCCCGGTGATGGCGACGCTGCCACCGTTCTCGGCAGCGGTCGAGGCGCTACCGGTGTTGAAGACGGAGGCCGAAACATCCGTGCCCACGTTCACCGAGAGGTTGGTGTTGGCGAGGTCCACGGTGATGTTGTTGGACTGCACGGTGCCATCCGACGACCGGTCGAGCGACGACAGGATGTCGATCGAGTTCGTGCTGCCGCCGGCGGACCCGTTCACCAGGTTGAGGCCGTTGAACTGCGCTGCGCCGACGACGGATTCGATCTGGCTGGTCAGCTGGTCGATGTCGGTCTGCAGTTTGGCGCGGTCGACGTTTTCCTCCTGGGCGGCGACGATCTTGCCTTTCATCTCCGTCAGCAGGTCGGTGATCGACTCTGAGGCGTTCCGGGCGACCGCGACGCTCGATTCACCCAGCGCGAGGCTGTCGGAGATGCCTTCGAAGCCCTTCACGTCGGAGTCCATCACCTTCGAGATGGCCCAGACGGCGGCGTTGTCCCTGGCCGAGTCGACGGCCTTGCCGGTCGAGATCTGGTTCTGGACGTCGGCCATCCCCTTGTTGATGCTTTTCAGGGTTTGCAGCGCGGTCATGGCGCCGGTGTTCGTCAGAATGCTGGACATGTGTTTTCGGTCCTTGCTGTAGATAAGGCGCTTTGCGCCGTTGCGTTTGCACCGCGAGGCGGTGGCTTGTGCAGGCATTCTGTCCAGTGCGGTGGCGGAGAGTTCCGAACCCGCGCCGCCCTTTGTTGGGCGCGTCCCGAGCATTTCAGCCTCGGGTTAAGCGGTACCTAACGGCCGTTTCGTTCTATTCCGGCCTTTTGTCTAAAATGCGGCTCAGGCGCGGCGAGTTACGGCACGGTTAACGGCGCCGATGGCGGCGGACTGGCCGCCGGGGCCGTAGGTGGTCAGCGGCTCGGCCGGGGCGCGGGCGCGTTTCAGGCTGGCCGCCGCGCTGTCGACGCCGCGGCGCATCGCGGCCAGAAGCTCGGCATTGCGCGCGGCCATCTCGCGCAGGCGCGCAAGCGTGTCGGCGTCGGTGATCGGGTGCCGTTCGAGCTCGGCGACGGCGCGCTCCTTCTCGGCGGCGATGGCCGGCAGCGCCTTGAAGTCCGCGCGCCGCAGCGCCGTGCGCTCGCGCAGCAGCAGCTCTTCGAGCGGGTCAGCCTGCGTCATCGATTCTCTCCTTCAGCGCCTCGAACAGCGATTCGGCCAGCCCGATGCCGCCCGCCTCGACCATTTCCTTCGCCTGTTCCTGTCGCAGGAAGGAGGCGAACTGTTCCTCGCCGGGGCCGCCGGTGAAGGCCCCCTTGGTTTCGCCCAGGCCCGCGTTTTTCAGCATTTCCGCAAGGAATTGCGCCTCGAGCGCCTTGGCGGCCTCGCGCAGGTGCGTGTCGCGGGCCGATGGCGTTTCTGGCGGGACGTGGCCGGCGGGCGCGGAGATCGGCGGCAGCATGGGGCGTTCCCTAAATTGCGAGTCGTTTTTCCGGTTATGGCGCGCATCCGGTAAAGAACCGGTAACCCGTTGCCGGGCAGTCTGGCCGCGTCACAGGCAGAAGGCCGGCAGAACGCATGCAGTATCCTCTTGGTCTGGATTTGGCGGGCGGTCCCGTCACAGGTGCGCCCGAGGGCGCCCGCGCGGCGCCCGATGGCGAGGGCGCCGCCCCCGGCGGTTTCCTCGATGCCTTCGCGGCCGGAGAGGCGGCGCAGAGCGGCGGCGCGCCGGCGCGTGCCGCAAGGCCCTGGCCGGAAATGTCGGACGCGCCGCGCTCGGGCGCGCTTGCCGCCGCGATGGAGGCGCTGCAGGCCGCCGGCACGCAGACGGGGGAGCCCGCCGCCGATGCCCGCGCCACCGCCCCGCTTTCACCCGACGGCGTCGCGCCGCCCGACCCCGATGCCGTCGCGCGACCCGGCGCCGCGACGACCCCGCCGCGGGATGCCGCCGCCGTGCTGCCCGACGCCACGCCCGCCCTTGCCGAGGCCGCAGAGGACGGCGCGCTGCCGGCTCCGACCCCGGCCAAGGAGGCGCCCGCCGGCGCACCCGCGCCCGCGTCGAAAACGCCTGGCGAGGAGGCGCCGCCCGCGGGCGAGCCGTCGCCCGCGCTTCCGGAGGTCGCCGCCGTGCCCGCCCCGACCGACGAGCGCGTCGCGGATACCCCGCGCAAGAGGCCCCCCGCGGCCGCAAACGCGCCGGACAGCATGCCCCCGGCCGCCAGGGCCCCGGCCATGCCGGGCAAGGAAACGGCCCGTGGCGCCGTCGAGGCCGCGCCGCCCGACGCGGCGCGCCGCCCTGCGTCCCCCGACGCGCCCGCGGCGCAGCCGCACCCCGGCGGGCCCCGCCCGCATGGCGAGGCCCGGCCCGCGGTTGTGCAGGCGGCCGCCGAGACAGCGGGCCGGGCCGCCCCGGAAGACACGGCCCGGCCGCGCGCCGACGCGGCGCCCGCCGATCCGGCGGGGCGCGGCGCGGAGCCGAAGGTCGAGGCCCCGCGCAACGCGCCCGCCGCGGCCCCGCCCAAGGCTCCGCCGCCGGTCGCGCCCGCCCAGGCCGCGCCCCCCGAGGCCGATGGCGCTCCGGCCCCCCGGCCCGAGAGCCAGGCGCCGGCGACCCGCGGCGAAGGTGTCGCGGACCGCCCCGCCGCGCCCGCGACGGCCGCGCAGACCCCCGCGATGGCCGAGGCGATTCGCCGCCAGCAGGCCGCCGACGGGGCGCCCGCCCCGGGCGACCGCGCCCGCGGCGACGAGGCCCCGCGCGCCGAGGCCCGCCCCGCGGCCTCGGCCCCCGACGCGCCGCGCCCCGCCCCCGAGCCGGTTGCCGCGAAGCCCGCCGAGGCGCCGGCGCCGGCCGACGCCGCCCGGCTGCCCTCGGCCATGGCGGAGCCGGCCCTGCCCGACGCCCAGCCCCTGGCCGACGCGCCGCAGTCCGACCGGCCGACGACCGACGCGCCGCGCGCGCAGCAGCCCGCGCCGGCGCTCGCCGACACCCCGCGGGCCGCCATGCGGATCATGGCCGAGGCGCTGCATCGCGCCGCGGACGGCTCGGTCGAACTGACCCTCAGCCCCGAGGAACTCGGCCGCGTGCGCCTGACGCTGAGCCCCGGCGAGAACGGCATCGCCGTGACGGTCACCGCCGAGCGAGGCGAGACGGCGGACCTGATGCGCCGCCACGCCGACATGCTGGGCAATGCCATGCGCGAACTCGGCTATGGCGAGGTGACGCTCGATTTCACCGGCGGCGGCCCGCGCGACGGCCACGCCGCCCCCGACCCCGACGCCGTGGCCGAGGGGCTCTCCGACGCCCCCGCCCCCGACCGGACCGATGCGCGGGCGCCGGCCCGCCCGGCCGCTGCGGGCGGCCTCGACCTGCGCCTCTGACAGGAGTGACCGACATGGACAGCGTGACATCAGCGACGGCCGCCAGCGCCGCAAGCACGGCCCGGGACAAGGGTGACGACTCGAAAAAGGGCGCGATCAGCAGCGATTTCGAGACCTTCCTGCGCATGCTGACCGTGCAGATGGAGAACCAGGACCCGCTGAACCCGATCGAGTCCTCCGACTACGCGGTTCAGCTTGCGACATTCTCCGGCGTCGAGCAGCAGGTCCTGACGAACGACCTGCTGGAGACGCTGGGCCAGAATCTCGGCGGTGCGGGGCTTGCGCAATACGGCTCCTGGGTCGGGATGGAGGCGCGCGCCGCGGTGCCGGCGGCGTTCGACGGCAGCAGCCCCGTCACCGTCGTTCCGCAAGCCGCGGCCGATGCCGACAAGGCGCAGCTTGTGGTCCGCGACGCCGACGGCAAGGAGGTGCAGCGGCTTTCGATCGGAACCGACGGGGCGCCCATGGAGTGGACCGGGGCGGGGACCGACGGCGCGGTGCTGCCGGCCGGCAGCTACCGTTTCGTCGTCGAAAGCTTCAAGGAAGGCGCCCGGATCGCCGAGAAGCAGGCCGAGGTCTATGCCCCCATCACCGAGGTCCGCAGCGGCACCGAGGGCGTCACGGTCGTCTTCGCCGGCGGCGGCGAGGCGTCGGCCGGCAACGTCTCGGCCCTGCGCCAGGGCGACGGCTGAGCGCGGCCTAGATCAGCAGCGCAAGGCCGATCGCCGCGCTGGCCGCCCCGGCGCCCAGGCCCATCCAGAGCGCGGGCTTCAGCGCCGAGGGCGGGTCGGATTCGGGCGCGGGGTTGGAACTGCGGATCAGCGCCGCCTCGGCCATGTCGGGCAGGCGCGGGCCGAACCGCGAGAGAACCTGGACGGTGCGCAGCAGGTCGCGCACGACCGCCTTGGGCCCGATGTTCTCCTTGATGTATTCCTCGACGACGGGCTTGGCGACTTCCCAGATGTTGATCGAGGGGTTGAGCGAGCGCGACACGCCCTCGACCACCACCATCGTCCGCTGGAGCAGGATCAGCTCGGTCCGCGTCGCCATGCCGAAGCGTTCGGTGACCTCGAACAGATAGGCCAGCAGCCGCGCCATCGAGATGTGGCTGGCATCCATGCCGAAGATCGGTTCGCCCACCGAGCGCAGGGCCTGCGCGAACTCGTCCACGTCGCGGTCGGCGGGCACGTAGCCCGCCTCGAAATGCACCTCGGCCACGCGCTGGTAGTCGCGCCGGATGAAGCCGTAGAGGATCTCGGCATAGACCCGCCGGGTATATTCGTCGATCCGCCCCATGATGCCGAAATCGAACACCAGGATGTCGCCGTTGGGCGCCACCTTCATGTTGCCCTGGTGCATGTCGGCGTGGAAATAGCCGTCGCGCAGCGCGTGCCGCAGGAACATCGACAACACCCGCTCGCCCAGCGCGCGCCGGTCGTGCCCGGCGGCGTCCAGCGCCGCGTTGTCGCCCAGGGCGACGCCTTCGGCCCAGCCCAGCGTCAACACGCGCTTGCCCGAGAGCGGCCAGACCACCCGGGGCACCTGGAAGCCGGGGTCGGCCTCGGTATTCGCGGCGTATTCGGCCGCGGCCGAGGTCTCGATCCTGAGGTCCAGCTCGCCCGTCACCACGCTGTCGAAATGCGCGATCACGTCGGTCGGGCGCAGCCGCCGCGAGAACGGCGCGAGGATCTCGATGGTCGAGGCGGCGAAGTAGAACGCGTCGATATCCTTGCGGAACTTCCGTTCCACGTTGGGCCGCAGCACCTTGACCGCGACCTGTTCGCCGGTCGCGGCGATGCGCGCCTTGTGCACCTGCGCGATCGAGGCGGCCGCGATGGGTTCGGAGAACTCCGAGAACAACGCATCGGCCGGCTGGCCCAGCTCCTCGGCCACGGTCGCCTTGGCCACCTCGATCGGGAAGGGCGGCAGCTTGTCCTGCAGCACGCGCAACTGCTCGGCCAGGTCGGCCCCCACCACGTCGGGCCGGGTCGACAGGATCTGCCCGAACTTGATGTAGGCCGGCCCCAGCGCGGTCAGCGCGCGGGTCACCGGGGGGCGGCTCTCGTCGCCCTTCTCGCCCAGCCACTTGAACGGCCAGCCGAGGATGCGCGCCGCGACCCGGACGCTGGCCGGGGCCTCCATCGCCTCCAGCACGAAGCGGTTGGCGCCGGTGCGTTCGAACGTGGCCAGTGTCTGCACCAGCCGCCAGATATTGTGGGGACCGCGCACTCTAGATCTTCCAGCCCGAATGCAGCGCCGCGATGCCCATCGACAGGTTGCGATACTTGACCTGCCCGAACCCGGCCTTGCGGATCATCTCGGCGAAGGCCTCCTGGTCGGGGAACTTGCGGATCGATTCCACCAGGTACTGGTAGCTGTCGCGATCCTTGGCCACGATCTGGCCCATCACCGGGATCACGTTGAAGGAATAGCGGTCATAGGCCCATTGCATCGCGGGGTTCGGCAACTGGCTGAACTCCAGCACCATCAGCCGCCCGCCCGGTTTCAGCACCCTGTAGGCCTCGTTCAGCCAGTCCTGGATGCGGGTGACGTTGCGGGTGCCGAAGGCATTGGTGACCACGTCGAAGGACCCGGTCTCGAACGGCAGGTCCATCGCGTCGCCCACCACCCAGTCCAGCCGGTCGGCCAGGTCGGCGGCCGCGGCGCGCTTCTGCCCCTCGACCAGCATCGACTCGGTCATGTCGCAGACCACCGCCGTCGCCCCCGGCGCGCGGCCGAGGAACCGGAACGCGATGTCGCCGGTGCCGCCCGCCACGTCCAGCAGCCGCTGGTGCGACCGCGGCGCCAGCCAGTCCATCATCGCGTCCTTCCAGATGCGATGGATGCCGCCCGACATCAGGTCGTTCATCAGGTCGTAGCGCGAGGCGACGCGGGTGAAGACCCCGTGGACCATCCCCGCCTTTTCCTCTTCGGCGACGGTCTGGAAGCCGAAATGGGTGGTGTTCTGGGTGTGCTCTGTCATCGGGCCTTGCCGTTGATCTCTCGGGCTCTTCTTATAGGGCGCCCTGCGGGGGTTACAATGCGCGTCCGATCACAAGGAAGGGCCCGATGCCCGAATTGCCGGAGGTAGAGACAGTGCGTCGCGGCCTGGCCCCGGTGATGGAGGGCCGGGCGATCGCGCGCGCGCAGGTCAACCGCCCCGACCTGCGCTGGCCGCTGCCCGCGCGCATGGCCGAGCGGTTGACCGGGGCGCGCGTCACGCGGCTGGGGCGGCGGTCGAAATACCTGCTCGCCGACCTGTCCACCGGCGAGACGCTGATCTGGCACCTGGGCATGTCGGGGCGCATCCTCGTCTCGGGCGAGACGCTGGGCGCGTTCCAACACGCCCATCCCGCGCCGCAAAAGCACGATCACGTTGTGCTGGACATGGCGGGCGGGGCACGCATCACCTTCAACGACGCCCGCCGGTTCGGCGCGATGGACCTGATCGCCACCGACCGGGTCCAGGAGCACTGGCTGCTGGCCGGGCTTGGCCCCGAACCGCTCGGCAACGCCTTCGACGAGCCGTATCTCGTGGCGCGGCTCAAGGGCCGTATGACGCCGATCAAGGCCGCGCTTCTGGACCAGCGCGTGGTGGCGGGGCTGGGCAACATCTATGTCTGCGAGGCGCTGCACCGGGCCGGGATCGACCCCCGGCGCAAGGCGGGCCGGATTGCCGCACCCCGCCTCGCGCGCCTGGTGCCGGTGATCCGCGACGTGCTGGCCGAGGCGATCGAGGCCGGCGGGTCGTCCTTGCGCGATTATCGCCGCGCTGACGGGGAGTTGGGCTATTTTCAGCACAATTTCCGCGCCTACGGCCGCGCGGGCGCCCCCTGTCCCACGCCGGGCTGCGCGGGCACCGTCGCGCGCATCGTGCAATCGGGCCGCTCGACCTTCTACTGCCCGCAATGCCAAAGATAACTTGATCGCCGGGGCAGGGCTGCTAAGGACTCGGGTTCGTATGTTAACGGAGGCGAGGCTCCAATGGCTTTCAAGACGCTGATCGTCGAGATCGAGGACCACGTGGCGCTGATCCGCCTGAACCGGCCGGACGCGCTCAACGCCCTCAATTCCGAACTGATGGGCGAACTGGTCGACGCGGTGGGCCAGGCCAACGCGAACGAAAAGGTCCGGGTGATCGTCCTGACGGGCTCGGAAAAGGCGTTCGCCGCCGGGGCCGACGTGCGCGAGATGAGCGACAAGGGCTTCGTCGACGTCTTCACCTCCGACTTTTTCACGCCCGAGTCCGAGGCGCTGATGGCCTCCCGCAAGCCGATCATCGCGGCGGTGTCGGGCTATTGCCTGGGCGGCGGCTGCGAGCTGGCGATGATCTGCGATTTCATCATCGCGTCGGACACCGCCAAGTTCGGCCAGCCCGAGATCAATCTCGGCGTGGTGGCCGGCATCGGCGGCACCCAGCGGCTGACCCGCTTCGTGGGCAAGTCCAAGGCGATGGACATGCACCTGACCGGCCGCTTCATGGATGCCGAAGAGGCCGAGCGCGCGGGGCTCGTGTCCCGCGTGGTCCCCGCCAAGAAGCTGATGGAAGAGGCGATGGCCGCGGCCGACAAGATCGCCGAGAAGTCGGCGCTGACCACGATGGCGGTCAAGGAATGCGTCAACCGCAGCTACGAAACCACGCTCCGCGAGGGGCTGTTGTTCGAGCGGCGGATGTTCCACATGCTGTTCGCCACCGAGGACCAGACCGAGGGCATGCAGGCCTTCGTCGAGAAGCGCGAGCCGCAATTCCGCGACAAGTGAGGACCGGACGGGTCCGATAAAGGTCCGACGGAAGTCCGATGAAAATCCGATGGAATTCCGATTGCGTTTTCGGGTTCCCTTCGCGGCCGATCTGCCCTATACGGCGCGCCTGACATGCGCGTGAGGCCCGCCTTGGCCGGAATCAGCCGGTAGTCCGAAAACCCGGCCGGGGGCTTGTCGCGCGAGCTATGTGAACGACGATACCCGACCCGGAAGGACTTGAAAAATATGGCCAATTCGCCCCAAGCCAAGAAGCGCGCCCGTCAGAACGAGCGCCGCTTCGCCGTCAACAAGGCGCGCCGCTCGCGCATCCGCACCTACCTGCGCAAGGTCGAGGAGGCGATCGCCTCGGGCGACAAGGACGCCGCCACCGCCGCCCTCCGCCAGGCCCAGCCCGAACTGATGCGCGGCGTCACCAAGGGCGTTCTGCACAAGAACACCGCGGCGCGCAAAATGTCGCGGCTGGCCGCCCGGGTGAAGGCGCTGGGCGCCTAAGGTTAGACAATCGGACGTTGAACGAGGGGCGCGGTTGCGACCGCGTCCCTTGTTTTTATTGGTTTTCAAAGACCTCGCATCACCGGCGCCACATCGTCCGGATTCGTTCTCCGTAAAGAAACCGTCAAGGTCTAAGTTCTGTTGCGCGCTCCGCAACACACGGTCTACCTTCAGTCCTGCGATTCACATCGACTTGGGGGGACATGGCGCGACGCAGCCCCCGCGGAAGCCGAACGGCCGAAGGTGCACGGTTCGAGGCGGAAACGGGAGGTCAGGCCGGAACTGCGAATGAGTGGGGCAATAGCGCAGTTCTGAACGCGTTTGCAGACCGTCCGGGTGGGTTCGGCCCGAACGTGATCTGTGCTTCATGTCCGAGATGTTGCCCGCGCGGAAGCGGAGCAGGAGACTTGGGTGCCGGGATCCTTTCACAGGACGTCCCCGATAGGCCGTGCTTTTCCTGACTGTCCGTGATGCGCTGGGCCTGGGCTTTCGGGCCGCCGGGTCTGTGTGGACGCGGGGGGCGGAGTTTCGTGACCGAAACGGTGCGGAACGAGGTCTGCCAAACGCAGTGGGACGGATCAAAGAGCGGGCACGAGATGACAGACGACACGTGGGGACGTATCTGCCAAGACCTTGAAAAGACGATTGGAAAGAACAATTTTGTCACCTGGATCGCGCCGCTGGAATTTCGCGCGCTGGAGGACGGTGTCGCGCGGTTCGGCGTTCCCACCAGCTTTGTCGGCGATTGGGTGAACCGCAATTTCGGCGACCGCATTCTCGAACAACTCGCCCGCAACGGCGTGCCGGTCGACCGGCTGGAGTTTTCCGTCGCGGCCGGTCGGTCCGGCGCGGACCGACATGCGCAAAAGCCCGCGGCGGCCCAGCCGCAAGCCGACGCAAAGGCCGAGGCCGACATGCCCGGCGCGCCGCTCGATGCGCGCTTTACCTTCGACACTTTCGTGACCGGCAAGCCAAACGAACTGGCGCATGCCGCCGCACGGCGGGTGGGCGAGGGCGGCGCGGTCACCTTCAACCCGCTCTTCCTCTACGGCGGCGTGGGCCTCGGCAAGACGCACCTGATGCACGCCATCGCCTGGGAGCTGCGCGAGCGCGCGCCCGAGAAGACGGTTGTCTACCTGTCGGCCGAGCAGTTCATGTACCGTTTCGTGCAGGCGCTGCGCGAGCGCGACATGATGGGGTTCAAGTCGCTGTTCCGCTCGGTCGATGTGCTCATGGTGGACGACGTGCAGTTCATCGCCGGCAAGGACAGCACGCAGGAGGAGTTCTTCCACACGTTCAACGCGCTGGTGGACCAGAACAAGCAGATCGTGATTTCGGCGGAT
Organism: Rhodovulum sp. ES.010; assembly: GCF_900142935.1. Taxonomy (NCBI): domain Bacteria; kingdom Pseudomonadati; phylum Pseudomonadota; class Alphaproteobacteria; order Rhodobacterales; family Paracoccaceae; genus Rhodovulum; species Rhodovulum sp. ES.010. The sequence continues at coordinate 2,749,855 of NZ_FSRS01000001.1, forward strand.
CGGGCGCCGGGCGAGATCAAGGATCTCGAGGAGCGGATCAAGAGCCGTCTGCAATGCGGGCTGGTGGTCGACCTGCACCCGACCGATTACGAACTGCGCCTCGGCATTCTGCAGCAGAAGGTGGACCTCTACCGGATGCAGTATCCCGGGCTCGTGATCTGCGACGGGGTGCTGGAATTCCTCGCCCACCGCATCTCGACCAATGTCCGGGTGCTGGAAGGCGCGCTGACGCGGCTGTTCGCCTTCGCCTCGCTCGTGGGCAAGGAGATCACGCTGGAGCTCGCGCAGGACTGCCTGGCCGATATCCTGCGCGCGACCGACCGCAAGGTCACGATCGAAGAGATCCAGCGCAAGGTGAGTGAGCATTACAACATGCGGCTGGCCGACATGATCGGGCCCAAGCGGCACCGCACCATCGCCCGGCCGCGGCAGATCGCGATGTGGCTGTCCAAGCAGCTGACCCAGCGCAGCCTGCCCGAAATCGGCCGGCGCTTCGGCGGACGCGACCACACCACGGTCATGCACGCCGTCAAGCGCATCGAGGAACTGCGCGGCAGCGATCCGCAGATCGCCGAGGACCTCGAATTGCTGCGCCGTATGCTGGAGGCCTGACGCCTGCCAGCTATGGCCTTGACGCCCTTGCCAAAGTCTCGGACAGTCCAGAAAACGCTTGCGACGGGAGGCGGAGCCGATACGGTTCGCCTCCCGGCGGCATGAGGAGCGAGGGCATGAAATTCAGCATCGAACGCGGCACCCTTCTCAGGGCAGTCGGCCAGGCACAATCGGTTGTCGAGCGGCGCAACACGATCCCGATCCTGGCCAATGTGCTGATCGAGGCCGAGGGCGACAGCGTCAGTTTCCGGGCGACCGACCTGGATATCGAGGTGGTCGACAAGGTGTCCGCGCAGGTGGAACGGGCCGGGGCGACCACCGTGCCCGCGGTCACCCTGCACGAGATCGTGCGCAAGCTGCCTGACGGCGCGCTGGTGGGGCTGGCCGATGACGGTGCCTCGGGGCGGATGACCGTCCAGGCGGGGCGGTCGCACTTCACCCTGGCCACGCTGCCCAAGGAAGATTTCCCGGTGATGGCGTCCTCGGAATACGTTTCCAACTTCTCGGCGCCCGCCCCGGTGCTGCGCCGTCTCTTCGACAAGTCGAAATTCGCGATCTCCACCGAGGAGACGCGCTATTACCTCAACGGCGTCTACATGCATGTCGCCGATGGCGAGAGCGGCAAGACGCTGCGTTGCGTGGCGACCGACGGCCACCGGCTGGCGCGGATCGACGCCGACCTGCCCGAGGGGGCCGAGACCATGCCGGGCGTGATCGTGCCGCGCAAGACCGTGGGCGAATTGCGCAAGCTGCTGGACGACGACGAGGCGCAGATCGCGGTCTCGGTCTCCGACACCAAGGTGCGCTTCGCCACGCCCGAGATCACCCTGACATCGAAGGTGATCGACGGCACCTTCCCCGATTACAGCCGGGTGATTCCGGCAGGCAATTCGCGCCGGCTGGAGGTCGACGCCGCCGACTTCGCGAAAGCCGTGGACCGGGTGGCCACGGTCAGCTCGGAACGGTCGCGCGCGGTCAAGCTGGCCCTCGACGAGGACCGGCTGACGCTGTCTGTGAACGCCCCGGACAGCGGCGCGGCCGAAGAGGAACTGGCGGTCGCCTATGGCGACGAGAAGCTGGAAATCGGGTTCAACGCGAAATACCTGCTGGAGATCGCCAGCCAGGTGGACCGTGAGAACGCGGTATTCCTGTTCAACTCGGCCGGCGACCCGACGCTGATGCGCGAAGGCAACGACGACTCGGCGGTTTATGTCGTGATGCCGATGCGGGTCTGACCCGGCTTCGCCGGGCGCCTGCGGCGGGGATATTTCTGGCCAGAAGAAGGGCGGGGTGTGCCTGGGCTTGCGGTGACAGAGGTGACGCTGGCCCAGTTCCGGTCGCACGGGCGGGCCCGGCTGGCCCTGGATGGCCGGCCCGTGGCCATCTTCGGGCCGAACGGTGCCGGCAAGACCAACCTGCTCGAGGCGGTCTCCCTGCTGTCGCCGGGGCGCGGTCTGCGGCGCGCGAGCGCCGACGAGATGGCGCGCGCGCCGGGCACGGTCGGCTGGAAGGTCACGGCGCTCTTGCAGTCGCTTTGGCAGGTGCACGAGGTCGAGACCTGGGCCGAGCCGGGCGGAACCCGCCAGCTGCGGATCGACGGCAAGACGGCGGCGCAGGTGGCGCTTGGCCGGATTGCGCGGGTGCTGTGGCTGGTGCCCTCGATGGACCGGCTGTGGATCGAAGGCGCCGAGGGCCGGCGCCGCTTCCTCGACCGGATCACCCTGAGCTTCGAGCCGTCCCACGCGGAGGCGGTGCTGGCCTACGACAAGGCGATGCGCGAGCGGAACCGGCTTCTGAAGGACGAGGTGCGCGACACGCACTGGTACGGTGCGCTCGAAGGCCGGATGGCCGAGGCCGGGGCCGCCATCGGTGCGAACCGGCGGGCGGCGCTGCTGCGCCTCGCCGCGGCGCAGGCGGGGGCCGAGACGGCGTTTCCGTCGGCGGCGTTGGCGCTGCAGGGGCCCGAGGGCTCGGATCCGGGCGCCGCGGCCGATCTTGCGCAGGCGCTGGCCGCGGGCCGGGGCCGCGACATGGGCGCGGGCCGGACGCTGACGGGGCCGCATCGCGTGGACCTCGACGCGGTCTTCGCGGCCAAGGGGGTGCCGGCGCGGCAGTGTTCGACGGGCGAGCAGAAGGCGTTGCTGATCGCGCTGATCCTGGCCAATGCCCGCGCGCTTGCCGAGGATTTCGGGGCGCCGCCGCTGGTGCTGCTGGACGAGGTGGCGGCGCATCTCGACGCGGGGCGGCGGGCCGCGCTTTACGACGAGATCTGCGCGCTCGGGGCACAGGCCTGGATGACGGGCACCGGGTCGGACCTGTTCGCCGATCTCGGCGATCGGGCGCAATACCTGGAGATGTCCGAAACCGACGGAACCAGTCGTATCGAGAGGAGGGCCGGACCATGACCCCGCAGCGCGTCAGCGTCATCACCCTTGGGGTAGCCGATATCGACCGGGCCCGCACCTTCTACGAGGCGCTGGGCTGGCAGGCGGCAGAGGCGGAGGCCGCGATCGCCTTCTATCAACTCGACGGCATTGTGCTGGCGCTGTTCGACCGCGCGGCGCTGGCCGAGGATCAGGGGCGTGCCGGTGCCACGCTGGGTACGGGCGCCATCACGCTGGCGCAGAACTTTCACGACCGTGCGGCTGTGGACAAGGCGTTCGATGCGGCCCGGGCGGCGGGGGCAAGCGTCCTGAAGACCCCGCAGGAGGTCTTCTGGGGCGGCTATTCGGGCTGTTTCGCCGACCCGGACGGCCATGTGTGGGAGCTTGCCCACAATCCCTGCTGGCCGCTCGATGCCACCGGGCGCGTGACCCTGCCGGCGCCGGAATGACCGTCGGCGCGGGCGAACTTGCCCTGTATGCGGGCGCGCTTTTCGTGCTGTTCCTGACGCCGGGGCCGGTCTGGGTCGCGCTGACGGCGCGTGCCTTGTCGGGCGGGTTCCATGCCGCCTGGCCGCTGGCGCTGGGCGTTGTGATCGGCGACGCGCTCTGGCCGCTTCTGGCGATCCTCGGCGTCAGCTGGGTGGTGACGGTCTTCGACGGAGTTCTTGTGGCGTTGCGCTATGTCGCGGCGCTCGTCTTCATCGGGATGGGTGTGCTTCTGCTCCGTCATCCGGGCGCGACGATTGCGGAAGACAGCCGTCTGACGCGGCCCGGCATGTGGGCGGGCTTCCTGGCGGGGCTCGCGGTGATCCTCGGCAATCCCAAGGCCATCCTGTTCTACATGGGCGTGCTGCCGGGGTTCTTCGATCTGGCCGCGATCCGCGCCCCCGACATCGCGGCCATTGTGGCGATCTCGATGGCCGTGCCCTTCCTTGGCAATCTGGTGTTCGCGCTGTTCATCGACCGGGCGCGGCGCATCCTGACCTCGCCCGCCGCGCTCAGGCGGACCAACCGGACCGCCGGCGCGCTGCTGGTGATGGTGGGCGTCGTCATCCCATTTGCCTGACACCAAATCTTGTGGGGCGCGCGTGACATTCCCACCACCAACGCGTATAAGATCGCGAAACGACAAAGGATCGCTCGCATGGCGGAAAACGCGCGGCAGCCCGAGGAATACGGCGCCGAATCCATCAAGGTTCTCAGGGGCCTGGAGGCCGTGCGCAAGCGGCCCGGCATGTATATCGGCGACACCGATGACGGTTCGGGCCTGCACCACATGGTCTACGAGGTCGTCGACAACGGCATCGACGAGGCGCTGGCGGGCCATGCCGACGCGGTGACCGTCACGATCCACGCCGATTCCAGCGTCTCGGTCAGCGATAACGGCCGCGGGATTCCGGTGGGCATCCACGAGGAAGAGGGCGTCTCGGCCGCCGAGGTCATCATGACCCAGCTGCACGCGGGCGGGAAATTCGACCAGAACTCCTACAAGGTCTCGGGCGGCCTGCACGGCGTGGGTGTGAGCGTGGTGAACGCGCTGTCCGACTGGCTGGAGTTGCGCATCTGGCGCGACGGCAAGGAGCATTATGCCCGCTTCGAGCGCGGCGAGACGGTGGAGCATCTCAAGGTCGTCGGCGATGCCGAGGGCAAGACCGGCACCGAGGTCCGGTTCCTCGCCTCGCTCGAGACCTTCTCGAACCTCGACTACATCTTCAAGACGCTTGAGAACCGGTTGCGGGAACTCGCGTTCCTGAATTCCGGCGTCCGTATCACCCTGACCGACGAGCGCGGGCCCGAGCCCGAGACCGCGGACATGGTCTACGAGGGCGGCGTGCGCGAATTCGTCCGCTATCTCGACCGGCACAAGTCGCCGCTGATGCCCGAACCGATCTTCATGACCGGGGAGCGCGACGGGATCGGGGTCGAGATCGCGATGTGGTGGAATGACGGCTATCACGAGACGGTGCTGCCGTTCACGAACAACATTCCGCAGCGGGACGGCGGCACCCACATGGCCGGCTTCCGCGGCGCGCTGACCCGCACGATCAACGGTTACGCCATGTCGAGCGGCATCGCGAAGCGCGAGAAGGTCAGCTTTTCCGGCGACGACGCGCGCGAGGGGCTGACCTGCGTGCTCTCGGTCAAGGTTCCCGACCCGAAATTCTCCAGTCAGACGAAGGACAAGCTGGTCAGCTCCGAGGTTCGGCCCGCGGTCGAGAGCCTGGTGAACGAGAAGCTGGCCGAGTGGTTCGAGGAGCACCCGGCCGAGGCGCGCAACATCGTCGGCAAGATCGTCGAGGCCGCGCTGGCGCGCGAGGCGGCGCGCAAGGCGCGCGAACTGACCCGGCGCAAGACTGCGATGGACGTGGCCTCGCTGCCCGGAAAACTCGCCGATTGCCAGGAACGCGACCCGGCGAAGTCCGAGCTTTTCCTCGTCGAGGGCGACAGCGCCGGCGGCTCGGCGAAGCAGGGTCGCGCGCGTGCGAACCAGGCGGTTCTGCCGCTGAGGGGCAAAATCCTCAACGTGGAACGCGCCCGCTTCGACCGGATGCTGTCGAGCCAGGAGATCGGCACCCTGATTACCGCGCTGGGCACCGGCATCGGGCGCGACGAGTTCGACATCTCCAAGCTGCGCTACCACAAGATCGTCATCATGACCGACGCGGACGTGGACGGCGCGCATATCCGCACCCTGCTTCTGACGTTCTTCTTCCGGCAGATGCCCGAGATCATCGAGGGCGGGTATCTCTACATCGCGCAGCCGCCGCTCTACAAGGTGAGCCGCGCCAAGTCCGAAGTCTATCTCAAGGACGAGCCGGCGCTGGAGGATTACCTGATCGAGATGGGGGTCGAGGGCGCGATGCTGCGGCTGGGGACCGGCGAGGAGATCGTCGCGCAGGACCTGGCCCGCGTCGTCGACGAGGCCCGGCAGGTCCGTCGCATCCTGCAGGCGTTCCCGACGCATTACCCGTCGCACATCGTGGAACAGTCGGCGATCGCCGGGGCGTTCGTGCCGGGGCAGATCGATGCCGATCTGCAAGGCACCGCCGACCGCGTGGCCGAGCGGCTGGACCTGATCGCGTTGGAATACGAGCGCGGCTGGCAGGGGCGACCGACCCAGGACAAGGGGATGCGGTTCTCGCGCATGCTGCGCGGGGTCGAGGAGGTGCGCATCCTGGATGGTCAGGTGCTGCGGTCGCCCGAGGCGCGGCGGCTGGGCGGGTTCACCGACAAGCTGCAGGACGTTTACGGAGCGCCGGCGACATTGGTCCGCAAGGACCGGCAGCAGGCGATCCATGCGCCGTCCGAACTCCTCGACGCGATCCTTGCAGAGGGGGAGAAGGGACTGACGCTGCAGCGCTACAAGGGGCTGGGCGAGATGAACCCCGATCAGCTGTGGGAAACCACGCTGGACCCCGAGGCGCGCACGCTGTTGCAGGTGCGGGTGGAGGACGTGGCCGAGGCCGACGACATCTTCACCAAGCTGATGGGCGACGTGGTGGAACCCCGCCGCGAGTTCATCCAGCAGAACGCGCTGAGCGTCGCCAATCTCGATTTCTGAGGCGGGTCGCGCCTAGGCTTGGCGTCGTCCGTCGCCGAAACGGTCGAGCGCCAGGGCAAGGCGTCCGCCCTGACCGAAATCCATGTCGAAGAGACCGTGTTCGCCGAGCGCCGCCCAGGCACGGGCAAGCGGGTCCGTGTCGAGCTGGGTCAGAGTGGGGAAGCGGCTGGCTGTGAGAATCATCGCGTCTTTCCTGTCGTTTTAATGTCGTGCGCCGTGCGGGCTTGGGAGCGTGTCTCGAACTCTCACGCGCAAGTCTGACAAAAAGACTAAGAAATGAAAAGGGGCATGTCCCGTCTCCCGGCGCACCGCCGCCCGCCCGGCCCGTGCCGCCCCAAGGCTTTGCCCCATCTGGATCGGCCGCTATGGTGCGCCAGGGATCGACAGGGAAGGACAGCACATGAGCGGGCTTCTGGCGCTCCTCGATGACGTGGCGGCGATCGCCAAGGTCGCGGCCGCCTCGGTCGACGACGTGGTCGGGCAGGCGGTCAAGGCGTCGTCCAAGGCGGCGGGCGCCGTGATCGACGATGCCGCGGTCACGCCGAAATATGTCCACGGGTTCTCGGCCGACCGCGAAATCCCGATCGTCTGGAGCATCGCCAAGGGCTCGTTCTTCAACAAGCTGGTGATCCTGCTGCCGCTGGCGCTGCTGCTGTCGCTCTTCGCGCCGTGGGCGATTCCGCCGCTCCTGATGCTGGGGGGCGCCTATCTGTGTTTCGAGGGGGCCGAAAAGGTCTGGCACGCGCTCAACCCGGCCGATCATTCCGAGGAGAACGTTTACCGCGAAAAGCTCTCCGATGCGCATCTGGAAGAGAAAAAGGTCAAGGGCGCGATCAAGACCGACTTCATCCTGTCGGCCGAGATCATGACGATCACGCTGTCGGCCCTCCCGACCGATCTGCCGCTCTGGATGGTCGCGGGGGCGCTTGCCGTGGCGGGCATCCTGATCACCATGGCCGTCTACGGCGCCGTGGGGCTGATCGTGAAGGCCGACGACGCGGGGCTGGCCATGGCGGCGAAGGGCCGGCTTCGGGCGACGCGTGCGCTGGGCGTCGGAATCGTGCGCGGCATGCCCTATTTCATGAAACTGCTCGTCGTGGTCGGCACGGCGGCGATGATCTGGGTCGGCGGCGCGATCATCGTCCACAGCGCCTATGAACTCGGGTTCAAGATGCCCTACCAGGCCATCCACGAAGTGGCGTCGGCCGCCGGGCATGCGGTGGCGCGCTTCGCCGGTGCTTTGGAATGGGCCGTCACCGCGCTTCTGGATGGGCTGGTCGGGCTTTGCCTCGGCCTGCTGTTCATTCCCGCCGTGAAGTATGCCATCGCTCCGGTTGCAGGGCGTTTCGCCGGGAAGACCTGACGCGGGGCTGCGCACGGGCAACGCACGCAGCGCTAGGACGGCGTTTCCCGGAACCGCGTAGGGTCTCGGGGACCGGACGAACCGTGCGACGTCCGCCCCCCCTTGCTCCCCAAGACCGTATATGGCCCACCGCGACAGAAACCGAACCGGAACCGAGATTGCCGCCCTGCCGATGCGGTGGGGGTCAGACGGCACGCTCTATGTGCTGATGGTGACGGCCATCGGAACCAGGAAATGGGTCATGCCCACCGGGTGGCGTCTCGACAGCGGCAAGCCATGGCGGGCCGCCGAGCTCGAGGCCCTGGACGCGGCGGGCGTTGTCGGCCATGTCGGACCGAACCCGATCGGCCGGTACGCCTACCGCAAGACGCGGCCGGACGGCTCGGTTGTCGTGGCCGAGGTCGATGTCTTCCCGATGGTGGTCGAACGGCTGCGGCGCGATTGGCGCGACCGGAACAATCGCAAGCGCCGCTGGTTCCACGCCATGCACGCCGCGCGCCATGTCGAAGAGGTGGAGTTGGCCGGCCTGCTGCGCAGCCTGTCGATCAAGCCGCCCCGGCGCACCACGCTGGGACGGCTGTTTTCGGGGTGGCTATAGCCCGCCCCCTCAGGCCGGGGACAACGTGCCGAAGATGCTCTCGCTATGCTGATCGAGATAGATGCGCAGCCAGGGGGTATAGGCCTCGGGCTGTGCCGTCACCGCGCGCGCAAGGTCGGGAAGCGCGATCCACTTCACGTCCATCACCTCGTCCGGATTCGGCGCAAGGGGCAGGTCGGCGCCCGCGCGGGCGACGAAGATGTCCACCACCTCGTGCTCGATCAGCCCGCCACCGACATCGGCGCGGTATTCCACCCGGTCACGATGGTCGAGCTTGAGCCCGGTGATCCCGAGTTCCTCCGTCAGCCGCCGGGCCGCGCAGGCTTCCTGGCTTTCGTCCCAGTGGGGGTGGGTGCAGCAGGTATTCGCCCAAAGCCCGGGCGTGTGATACTTGCCCAGCGCCCGGCGCTGGATCAGCACGCGGTCGCCATCCATCACGAAGACCGAGATCGCCTTGTGGCGAAGGCCCTTCCGGTGGGCCTCCAGCTTCTCGACCGGTTGCAGGTCGCCGTTCACCCAGGCCGGGATCATCTCGCTCATGTGTGTTGCGGCGAGACGAGGCCGGTCAGGTGGGCAACGTTCTTGATGCCGATCTTGATATGCGCAAGCGGCCGCTTCTTGACCAGTTTCTTGTTCATGTAGGATTCGAAGGTCAGCGTCTGCACGTCGACATCGTGGCAGAGCGAGACGAAACGCTCGCGCCGCTCGTCGCTCTTGTAATAGGCGTCCTGCATGTTCTGCAGCGCGCGGAACGTCATCCGGTGGTCCTTCATGAACATCGACCGGGCAAGCTTGAGGTCCGACGCCCGGCCCGAGGCCAGCGCCGCCGATACCGCCGAGGCGCCGACGCGGCCGCCATACATCGCGTAGTAGATGCCCTCGCCCGACGACGGCGCCACGGTGCCCGCGGCGTCGCCCACCACGACCACGTCGCGACCGTTGTCCCAGCGCGCCATCGGCTTGAGCGGGATCGGCGCGCCTTCCTTGCGCAGCGTCTCGGCCTGGTCGAGCCCGGCCATCCTGCGTAGGTCCGCGGTGGCCTGTTTCAGGTCGAACCCGTCGACGCCGGTGCCCATGCCGACCGAGCAGGTATTCCCGTGCGGGAAGACCCAGCCGTAGAAATCGGGGCTGATGCGGCCGTCATAGATCACGTCGCAGCGGTTGGGCTGGTAGTTGCCCACCGCCATCGGCGCGTCGATGATCTCGTGATAGGCGATGACGTAGGGGATCTTTTCGCCGCCCGGCACCTCTGCGCGGGCCACGTCGGAGCGGGCGCCGTCGGCGCCGATGATGAACCTGGTCTGGAGCTTCACTTCCTCGCGGCTCTGCTTGTCGCGGTAGACGAGGAAGGTCTTTTCCTCCTCGCGCTCGATGCGCAGGAAGGTGCCGGTATGCCTGTGGGCGCCGGCGCGTTCGGCGCGGGCCCGCAGGAACGGGTCGAAATCCTTGCGGTCGACCATGCCGACGAAGCCGTTATCGATCGGGATGTCCACGAAGCGCCCCGAGGGCGAAACCATGCGCGCGGTGTCGATCTTGGCGACGAGCTGTTCGTCGCTGATATCGAAATCGCGCATCAGGCGCGGCGGGATCGCGCCGCCGCAGGGCTTGATCCGTCCCTCGCGGTCCAGAAGCGCGACCTTCTTGCCCGACCGGGCGAGGTCCTCGGCTGCCGTGGCCCCGGCGGGGCCGCCTCCAACGACGACGACGTCATAGATCATGTGCTTCACTCCCCGGGCACGAGCCCTGCGCTTTCCGTTGTTGGTCTGTTGGAATCCATGATCCTCAGCGCCATCCAGGCGGACAGCACGAAAAGGACCGCTTCGGCCAGGAACACACACCCGAAGGCCGGTGCATCGTCCATGATCTGGCGCAAACCGTCTGCGGCGGCGGCGCCGAGAAGCCCGCCCATGCCGGCGGCGATCGCCTGTGCCGCGCCCCAGAGCCCCATGCGGGTGCCCTCGCGCTCGCTCCGGCCTTCGCCGGCCAGCGCCATCATCGCGCCGATCGCGGCGACCGCAAACATGCCGTTGAAGAAGCCCATGAGGACGACAGCCGGCATGAACGGCAGGTGACTGCCGAAATTGCCCATCCCGGCGATCAGCGACAGCGACGCGGCCGAGCCGAGGCAGCCCGCGATCACCCAGGACCGGAGCGAGCCCACGCGGAAGACCGAGGTGCTGAGGCCCACCAGGATCATGCCGATCAGCACGCCGCCGTTCTGCGCACCCGACAGCGAGGTGGACTGGCCGGGCGTGAAGCCGAAGACGAGGCCCGAATAGGGCTCTAGGATCAGTTCCTGCATGAAATAGGCCGACATCGAGAGGAACACGAAGAGCGTGAAGATGCGCGCGCGCCGTTCGGCCCAGACCTCCTTGAAGCCCTCCCGGAACGGCATCTCGTCGGGCTCGCGGCGGGAAATCACGCGGCGTTCGATGCCCCAGACGGTCAGCGTGGTGAGAACCACCGCCGTCCCGGTCACGATCGCGACGATTTTCATCAGAAGCGCCGGGGTATAGGGGTCGAGGAACGCGCCGACGGTGCCCGCCGTGGCCGCGATGCCGGCGATCATCATCAGCCAGGTGATCGTGGCCGCCGCGCCGCGCCGTTCGGATGCCGTCGCAGTGGCCAGCAACGCCAGAAGCGATGTGCCCGAGGCGGCAACGCCGAGGCCGATGAGGACATAGGCGAGGATCGACAGGAGCAGACCCGGCCAGAAGGAATGCTCCAGCACCAGGACGCCCGCCGCCGCGCCAAGGCCACCCAGCGCCAGCACCACCATCCCGCCGATGATGAATCGGGTGCGTTGGCCCTTGGTGTCGGACATGAACCCCCAGCTGGGGCGGGTGATCTGGATGCCGTAATGCAACGCCACGAGAAAGCCGGGCAGCACCGCCGGCAGCGCCAGTTCCACCACCATAAGCCGGTTGAGCGTGGATGTCGTCAGCACCACGATGGCGCCAAGACACATCTGCACTAGGCCGAGCCGGACGATCTGGAGCCAGGACAGCGTCATCTCAGGCCCCTCCCAGCGAGCGGATCGCGAAGGCCGAGATCATCATGCCAGAGACGTAAAGCACGACGCCCACGCCGTTATACCAGGGCGCCTTGCCCTTCGGGTCCTTCATCATCACCGACATCGCCCAGAACTGCACCAGCAGCACGGCGGCGACGCCGAGTGCGTGATAGGGCCGGTCCCAGAGCCACAGAAGGGCGATCACGACGACCTGCGGCACCGCCATCACAATCGACGCAACCCAGGCGGCCTTCTCGGGGCCCAGCGTCACCGGCAGCGAGTTCACGCCGGTCGCCTTGTCGCCCTCCAGCGCCTTGAAGTCGTTGAGCGTCATGATCCCATGCGCGCCGATCCCGTAGAGCAGCGCGATGATCACGACGTAGATCGAGGGGGCGCCCGACGCCAGCACCGCGGCCCCGGTGAACCACGGCAGCGACTCGTAGGAGAGGCCCACCAGCCCCGGCCCCCACCAGCCCGAGCGTTTCAGCCGGACGGGTTCTGCCGAGTAGGCCCAGGCCGCGGCGACGCCCAGGATCGTGGCGCCGAAGCCCCAGGGGCCGAGTTGCCAGCCTATGACAAGCGCCAGAACCGACATGAAGAGCGCCTGGTAGAGGCCCCAGCGCCCCGGGATCCGCCCCGAGGGAATCGGCCGGTCGGGTTCGTTGATCGCATCGACATGCCGGTCGCACCAGTCGTTGGCCGCCTGGCTCATGCCGCAGACGACGGGGCCGGCGAGGACGATGCCGAGGATCACGAGCCCCGGCTTTTCGAGCGGCGACACACCGGACGAGACCGTGCCGCAGAGATAGGCCCACATCGGCGGGAACCACGTCACCGGGTGCAGCACCGACAGCATGGCGGCCGGCTCGGGCAGGCGCCGTGTCTGGACGTTGGACAAATCCGTCATGTCTTCCGCATGTTCTCCTGGCGCCGGAGGCGCGCGCGTTTCCACCCCGGGGCGCTAGTCCCCGCTTCCATCCCTGCTGAGAAGCCCGTATTTGCGCAGCTTCACATAAAGGCTCTGCCGCGAGAGCCCGAGCATCTCGGCTGCGGCCACCCGGTTGTTCCGCGTGAGTTCCACCGCCGTCTCGATGCACATCTTTTCCACCACGTCCGTCGTTTCGGCCACGATGTCCTTGAGCGTGGCCGAGCCCACCAGTTCCATCACCGACCGCATCGCGTCGTCCGAGACCGCGACGCCGGGCTTGCGCACGCCCTCCATCCGGCTGGCGTCGCGCACGACGAAGACGATGCAGGGATGCGTTTCGTGGTCGAGAAGGGTGGCCGAGATCTCCACCGAAACCTGCCCGCCGTATTGGCCGGCGAGCTTGGTGGCGAACATCCGCATCTGCCGCGCGCGCGTCGCGTTCTCGACCAGCACGCGCAGATCGACGCTGCCCCGCACGAGGTAGTCTCCGAAGGACTTGCCCTTGACCGAGGCCAGTTGCGGCGCGTCGGCCAGACCCAGGAAACTGTCGTTCGCGGCGAGGATCACGCCGTCGGTGTCGGTGAAGACGATCGCGTCCACGCCCTGGTGATAGAAGGCGAGCAGATTCTCGCTCAGCGCGTCGCCGGTGGATTCGTCGCTTTCGGCACGGTCGATCCGGCACAGGATCAGCGGCTCGCCCGCCGCGCGGAAGGCCGTGGCCCGGATACGCACCGCGGTCCCGTTGCGCCGGGTTTCGGCCTCGAGCGGCGCCGCATCGGTCTCGATCGCGGCGCGGTTGAGCGTCTCCATGAATTCCGCCCGGCGCCGCCCCTCGAATTCCTGGGGGAAGCCGGCGCCCACGAGGTCCGCGCGCTCGGCGCCCAGAAGCTTGCAGGCGACGGGGTTGGCGTCGATCACGCGGCCGTCCTTGGTGCTGACGAAGACGAAGGCATCCCGCGTCGCCTCGCTGAGCACGCGATAGCGGGTGTCGTATTCGCGCTGGGTCTCGTAGTCCCGCTCCAGCGCCATCTGCGCCTCGATGAGCTGCATCTGCATCTCGGCGATGGGGCGCAGGTCGCGGCCCAGCATCAGCAGGACGCTGCCATCCGGCCCGATGCGGTGGAACGTGTAGCGTACCGGGAAATCCCAGTTCTGGCCGTCTGAATGGTTGAGCTCCACCGGGCGGGCGCTGTCGCCGCCCTCGCTGAAAAGGTGCAGCTTGGCCTCGACCTTGGGCTGGCTGTCCTCGGTCAGCACGTCGCGGATGTCGCGCCCTTCCCAGTGATCGAGCTGGCCCGAGGCGCGGTGGCCGGCATTGACCAGCACCGACAGGATCTTGCCTTCCAGCGAAACGACGAGCGCAATGTCTGACGCCGCGGCGATGACCTCGCCCAGCATTTCGGGGGCGATGAGCGGGATTGCCCCGCTGATCCAGTATTTCGTGCCCCGTGACGTCACCTTGCCTCACACGGCCGCGCCGGCCGCCTCCATTCCCTCACGCCCCGGTCGCCTGTTGGGCCGCGCACGGCCCCGGAGCCGCGACGCCGCACAGGCGCAGGGCTTCCACCGGATCGGTCGTCGCATGATCCGCCCCCGTGAGGGCGCGGATGTCCTCGGCGCCGTCGACGACGAGCCCGCCCACCACGATCGGCACCTTGCCCTCGACCGCGCGCCGCAGGCTTTTCACCAGCTTGCGCGCCGAGTCGAGTTTCTGCCGGCAGGAGACCGAGACCGCGATCATGTCGAACCGGCGCGCGGCGGCCTTCTGCAGGACTTCATCCTCGCTTTGCCCGAGGCACAGGCAGACGGATATACCCATCCGCCGCAACTGGCTCGTCGCCGTCATGCCGCCGAGCGTGTGGAACTCTTCCAGCGGCACGACCACCATCACGTTGGGTGCATCCACGGGCATCGACGCGTCTGTCATCCAGGGTGCCGACAGCTCGCGCAGGATCGCCTGAAGACGCGCCGCGCCGATGGTGACGTCGGCGAAGCTGAGTTCGTCGCGACACCAGCGGTCGCCCATCTCGCGCGCGGCGGCGGGGATGTAGCCGTCGAGAATGGTGCCGATCTGGATTCCCTGGCGGCGCAGGTCGGCGACCGAGTCGGTCCGGATCGCCGTGTCGCCTTTCAGGATGTCGGCGCAGAAATTCTCAAGCACGACCCCGTCGATCTCGTGTTCCGCGTGACCCGCGCGCGAGGCGAGGGCCGAAAGCACCTGTGTGGCGAGCGATTCGACCTCGTCCTGGCGCAGCGCCTCGTTTCCGGCGGCCGTCGTCCTGCGGGTGTCATGCATCGATCCGGCCCTCCCAGGCGGCGCTGCAGCGGATTCGGAAAGCCACGGGGCGGACGTCGCCGATGGCCTGTGCGGCATTGTCAGAGCCAATTGACACTGGCGTGCCTCCCCGGTGGGAGGAATCAATCAATCGAGGCCTAGATATATGAAAAAAGACGACTTTTCCCATCGTTCCCGAACTGTCAACATCTCATCCTTGGAGGCGAGTGTAATGCCATCGAGTGTAAATTACAATTGACACTTTCGGTCCGCGGGGTCTAACTTGATCCCGCCACCGTCTGTCAGGGAGTCGGAGGATGTCGAAGGGAAACGGAGCCGCCGCGAAGGCGGTCCAACTCTACACACCGGAAGAGCGTCGCCGGCGGGATGAAACCGTCTGGACCGTCGTTCAGGGCGTGCTCGCGCCGTTGCAGTTTCTCGTGTTCCTGGTCTCGCTCGCGCTGGTGCTGCGCTACCTCGTGACCGGCGCCGGCTACGAGGCCGCCACGATCTCGGTCGTGATCAAGACCCTTGTGCTTTACACCATCATGGTCACCGGCGCGATCTGGGAGAAGGTGGTCTTCGGCAAGTACCTCTTTGCCAAGGCGTTCTTCTGGGAAGACGTCTTCTCGATGCTGGTGATCTTCCTGCACACGCTGTATCTCTGGGCGCTGCTGACCGGCAATGTCGGCCCGACCGGGCAGATGGTTATCGCGCTCGCGGCCTATGCCGCCTACGTCATCAACGCCGCGCAGTTCCTGTGGAAGCTGCGCCAGGCGCGCCTGCAGGGCCAGGCCGATAGCGCCGAGGTGCCGGCATGAAGGATTTCACGCCCCAGCCCCCGGCCCGGGGCTGCCGCAACGCCCCCGTCCTGAAGGAGCGCGGCCAGCGCGAGGTGTTCTGCGGGTTGACCGGCATCATCTGGCTGCACCGCAAGATGCAGGACGCCTTCTTTCTGGTCGTGGGCTCGCGCACCTGCGCGCACCTGCTGCAATCGGCCGCTGGCGTCATGATCTTCGCCGAGCCGCGCTTCGGCACCGCCATCCTCGAGGAAAAGGATCTCGCGGGGCTGGCCGACGCCAATGCCGAGCTCGACCGCGAGGTCGACCGCCTGCTCTCGCGCCGCCCCGACATCAAGCAGCTTTTCCTCGTCGGCTCCTGCCCGTCCGAGGTCATCAAGCTCGACCTCCATCGCGCGGCCGAGCGGCTGACCGAACGCCACGCCCCCCATGTGCGGGTGATGAACTATTCCGGCTCGGGCATCGAGACGACCTTCACCGAGGGCGAGGATGCCTGTCTGGCCACGATGGTGCCGACGCTGCCCGACAGCGACGAGCGCCAGCTTCTGATGGTGGGTGCGCTGCCGGACGTGGTCGAGGACCAGGCGCTGGGCCTCTTGCGCGACATGGGCGTCGGGCCTGTCCGCTGTCTGCCCGCCCATCGCGCGGCCGAGGCGCCGGGCGTGGGGCCGAACACCGTGGTCGCCCTGACTCAGCCCTTCCTGAACGAGACCGCCCAACTCTTGGAACGTCGCGGCGCCCGCATCCTGCCCGCGCCCTTCCCCTTCGGCGAAGAGGGCACCACCGCCTGGCTCTGGACCGTCGCGCAGGAATTCGGCGTGGATGCCGACACCTTCGCCCGCGTCACTGACGCCCCGCGCTCCCGCGCGCGAAAGGCCATCGCGGCCGCGGCCGAGACGCTGTCGGGCAAGTCGATCTTCTTCTTCCCCGATAGCCAGCTCGAAATCCCTCTCGCCCGTTTCCTCACGCGGGAATGCGGCATGGCGGCGGTCGAGGTCGGCGCGCCCTTCATCAACAAGCAGCTCGTCGGCCCCGATCTTGACCTTCTGGAAGAGGGCCCGGTGCTTGCCGAAGGGCAGGACGTGGACCTGCAGCTTGACCGTTGCAAGGCCGCGCGGCCCGACCTGACGGTGTGCGGGCTCGGCCTCGCCAACCCGCTGGAGGCCGAGGGCCTGGCCACGAAATGGGCCATCGAGCTCGTCTTCACCCCGGTCCATTTCTACGAACAGGCGGGCGATCTCGCCGGTCTCTTTGCCCGGCCGCTGCGGCGGCGCGAGGTTCTGAGCGGGTTGGAGGGTGTGGCATGAAGCTGACCGTCTGGACCTATGAAGGCCCGCCCCATGTCGGCGCGATGCGCGTCGCCACGGGGATGAAGGGCCTGCACTACGTCCTGCATGCGCCGCAGGGCGACACCTATGCGGACCTGCTGTTCACGATGATCGAGCGGCGCAACCACCGCCCGCCGGTCAGCTACACGACCTTTCAGGCGCGTGACCTGGGCGCGGACACCGCGAACCTGTTCAAGACGGCGCTGCACGACGCGCATGCCCGGTTCCAGCCGCAGGCGATGATCGTCGGTTCCTCCTGCACCGCCGAACTGATCCAGGACGACCCCGAGGGGATGTCGGCCGCGATGGACCTCGGCATTCCGGTGATCCCGCTGGAACTGCCCAGCTACCAGCGGAAGGAGAATTTCGGCACGGACGAGACGTTCTTCCAGATCGTCAAACGGCTGGCCAAGCCGATGGAGCGCACCGCGCATGTGTCGGCCAACCTGATCGGCCCCACCGGCCTCGGCTTCCGCCACCGCGACGACATCACGGAAGTGACCGCGCTGCTGGAAGAGATGGGCATCAGCGTGAACGTCGCCGCCCCGATGGGGGCGACACCGGCCGATATCGCCCGCATGGGGGCCGCGCATTTCAACGTGCTGATGTATCCCGAGCATGCCGAAACCGCGGCGCGCTGGGCCGAGAAGAACCTGGACCAGCCCTACACCAAGGTTGTGCCCATCGGCGTCGGCGCCACGCGCGACTTCATCGAGGAAGTGGCGAAACTGGCCGGTGTCGCGCCGAAGACGGACGATGCCCGCCTGCGGATGCCCTGGTACTCGCGTTCGGTCGATTCGACCTACCTGACCGGCAAGCGCGTCTTCCTGTTCGGCGACGCGACGCATGTGAAATGCATGGCCCGCGTCGCCCGTGACGAGATGGGCTTCGAGGTGGTCGGCCTCGGCTGCTACAACCGCGAATTCGCCCGCGACATCCGCGCGCTGGCCAAGGAGTACGGCGTCGAGGCGCTGATCACCGACGATTACCTCGAGGTCGAACAGGCGATCGAGGAACTGGCGCCCGAGATGATCCTCGGGACGCAAATGGAGCGCCATATCGGCAAGCGTCTGGGAATCCCCTGCGCGGTGATCTCGGCGCCGGTGCATGTGCAGGACTTCCCCGCCCGCTACAGCCCGCAGATGGGGTGGGAGGGTGCCAACGTGATTTTCGATACGCTGGTCCATCCGCTGGTGATGGGCCTCGAAGAGCACCTGCTGCACATGTTCCGCGAGGATTTCGAGTTCCACGACGAGGCCGGCGCCTCGCACCATGGCGGGCAGGCCAAGCTGCGCGCCGTCGATGCGGCGCCCGCGCCCGAAGCCGCGCAACCCGCCGCGGCCGCGCCACCGGCCGAGGGCGATATCGTCTGGCTGTCGGACGCGGAGAAGGAACTCAAGAAGATCCCGTTCTTCGTGCGCGGCAAGGCCAAGCGGAACACCGAGAAATTCGCGCTCGAGAAGGGCGTGCACGAAATCAGCGTCGAAACCTTGTACGAGGCAAAGGCCCACTATGCGCGATGATCGCCATATCCCCGGTTACCGAGTCGTCATCGTCACGCTGGATTCGCACTCGGCCGGTCCCGCCGCCCGTGTCACGGAACGCCTGCGCGACGACTTTCCGGGGCTGACCGTCTCGGTCCATGCCGCGGCGACCTGGGCCGAGAACCCCGATGCTCTGGCCCGGGCCAAGGACGATGTGCGCCACGGCGACATCATCATTGTGAACCTGCTGTTCATCGAGGAGCATATCACCGCGATCCTGCCCGACCTGCAGGCGCGGCGGGACGACTGTGACGCGATGATCGGGATCATCGCCGACAAGCAGGTCGTCCAGCTGACAAGGATGGGCGATCTCGACATGACCAAGCCCGCCTCGGGGCCGATGAAGCTTCTGAAGAAGCTGCGCGGCTCCAAGGAGGGCACGAACGGCGCGCCCAAGGGCAATGGCGAGAAGCAGATGGCGATGCTGCGCCGCCTGCCCAAGATGCTGCGCTATGTGCCGGGCAAGGCGCAGGACCTGCGCGCCTGGTTCCTGACAATGCAGTACTGGCTGGGCGGCTCGGACGACAATGTCGAGCAGATGGTGCGCTTCCTGATCTCGCGCTACGCCCATGACGCGACCTGGCGCGGCGGCCATTCCGAAGCGCCCATCGATTACCCCGAGGTCGGCCTGTATCACCCCGATATCCCCCATCGGATCACGACCGACCCCGCCGACCTGCCGCGCACCCAAACCCCCGTGGCCACGGTCGGCGTCCTGCTGATGCGCTCGTATATCCTCGCCTCGGACACCGCCCATTACGATGCGGTCATCCGGGCGCTCGAGGAGCGGGGCATCCGCGTGATCGCGGCCTTTGCGGGCGGACTGGACGCGCGCCCCGCGGTCGACGCCTATTTCAAGGGCGAGGACGGGGTTCATGTCGACGCGCTGGTCTCGCTCACCGGCTTCAGCCTGATCGGTGGCCCGGCCTATAACGACAGCGAGGCCGCGGTCGAGGTGCTCAGCGGGCTCGACGTGCCTTACGTCGCCGCGCACCCGCTGGAATTCCAGACGCTGGGGCAATGGAGCGCGTCCTCGGGCGGCCTCGGCCCGGTCGAGACGACAATGCTGATCGCGCTGCCCGAACTGGACGGCGCGATTTCGCCCACCGTCTTCGGCGGCCGTCATGGTCCCGAGGGCTGCCAGGGCTGCCCCAAGGCCTGCGCCTGCCAGGCCGACAGCAAGGAGATGGCGGCCTGTTCCGAGCGGGTGGCCACGCTGGCCGCCCGGGTAGAGCGGCTTGCCCGCCTGCGTCGGTCCGAAGTCGCGGCCCGCAAGGTGGGCGTCATCCTCTTCGGCTTCCCGCCGAACGCGGGCGCTGTCGGCACCGCCGCCTATCTTTCGGTCTTCGAGAGCCTGTTCAACACCCTCCACAGGATGAAGGACGAGGGCTACGACGTCGGCGAATTGCCCGGCAGCGTGGAGGAATTGCGCGACTCGATCCTCGAGGGAAATGCCCGCCAGTACGGGCAGGAGGCGAATGTCTGCGCCCATGTGCCCGCCGACGACCTGGTGCGCGGCACCCCGTGGTTGAGCGAAATCGAGGAAGTCTGGGGCCCCGCGCCGGGCAAGATCCGCTCGGACGGGCGCGGGGTGTTCGTGCTGGGGCGCGAGTTCGGCAAAGTCTTCGTGGGCGTGCAGCCGACCTTCGGCTACGAGGGCGACCCGATGCGCCTTCTGTTCGAGAAGGGCTTTGCCCCGACGCATGCGTTCAGTGCCTTCTACCTCTGGCTCAAGAACAGCTTCCGCGCCGATGTGCTCTTGCATTTCGGGATGCACGGCGCGCTGGAATTCATGCCCGGCAAGCAGGCCGGCATGGGCGCGCGCGACTGGCCCGACCGGCTGATCGGCGACATGCCGAACGTCTATCTCTACGCGTCCAACAACCCGTCGGAGGCGACGCTGGCCAAGCGGCGGTCCAACGCGGTGACGGTCACCCACCTGACGCCGCCGCTGGCGTCGTCGGGGCTCTACAAGGGGTTGCAGGAACTCAAGGACAGCCTGACCCGCTGGCGCAACACGCAGCCTGACTCGCCCGAAATGGCCGACCTGGAAGAGTTGATCCGGGTGCAGGCCGAGGCGGTGGACATGGGCGGCACGCCGCCCGAGGCGTTGTGGCTGAAGCTCCTGGAAACCGAGGACGCGCTGATCCCCGACGGTCTGCACGTGCTGGGCCGGCCGGTCTCGGATGACGAGCGCGCCGAGCATCTGCGGGTGATGTGCGAGACCGACGACGAGACGCGCGAGCGCGTCGATCAGTGGCTGCAGCAGGACACGGAACTGCCGGCGCTGATGCGCGCGCTGTCGGGTCGCTACATCCAGCCGGTCCCGGGCGGCGACCTGATCCGCTCGGCCGAGGTGCTGCCCACGGGCCGCAACATCCACGCCTTCGACCCGTTCCGCATGCCCACGCAATTCGCCATGCAGGAGGGTGCGAAACAAGCCCAGAAACTGCTGGACGCGCATGAAAGCCTGCCGCGCTCGGTGGCGATGGTCCTGTGGGGGTCGGACAACATCAAGTCGGATGGCGGCCCGATCGCGCAGGCGATGGCGCTGATGGGCGCCAGGCCCCGCTTCGACGGCTACGGCCGGCTCTGCGGCGCCGACCTCGTGCCGCTGGAGGAATTGGGGCGCCCGCGCGTTGATGTCGTAATGACGCTCTCGGGCATTTTCCGCGACCTTCTGCCGCTGCAGACCCGGATGCTGGCCGAGGCTGCTTGGAAGGCCGCGATGGCCGAGGACGAACCGCTCGAGATGAACTACATCCGCGCCCATTCGCTGGCCCATGCCGAGAAGATGGGCGTCGACATGGAAACGGCGTCGCTGCGCGTGTTCTCGAATGCCGAGGGGGCCTATGGCTCCAACGTCAACGGACTGGTGGATTCGGGTGCCTGGGGCGACGAGGATGAGTTGGCCGACGCCTACGAGGCGCGCAAGAGCTATGCCTATGGCCGCGACGGCAAATCCAAGGCCAACGCCGCGCTTCTGCAGCAGACGCTGAAGGACGTGGACGTCGCCTACCAGAACCTCGAAAGCGTGGAACTGGGGGTGACCACCGTCGACCACTATTTCGACACGCTCGGCGGCATTTCCCGCGCCGTGAAGCGCGCCAAGGGGTCCGAGGCCGCCGTCTATATCGGCGACCAGACCCGCGGCGAGGGCAAGGTTCGCACCCTGAAGGAGCAGGTCGATCTCGAAACCCGGTCGCGCAGCCTGAACCCCAAGTGGTTCGAGGGCATGCTGAAGCACGGGCACGAAGGCGTGCGCCAGATCGAGGCGCAGGTCACCAACACCCTCGGGTGGTCGGCAACGACCGGCCAGGTGGAGCCCTGGGTGTATCAACGGCTGTCGGAAACCTTCGTCCTCGACGACGAGATGCGCAAACGGCTGGCCAGCCTGAACCCCGCCGCAAGTGCGAAACTGGCCAACCGCCTGCTGGAGGCGCATGACCGCGACTACTGGCAACCCGACGCCGAAACCCTGGCCGCGCTGCAGGCGGCCGCAGACGAGCTGGAAGACCGGCTCGAAGGAATTGCGGCCGAATAGAGCCGCGAATGGAGGGAACCAATGAGCCCCAGAGATGAAATTCCGGCGCTGAAGGGCGAGGACGGCGAAGGCTCCGTCCAGGTCCATCAGGACCCGTCCATGAAGATCGAGGGCGCCAAGGTCTTTTCGGTCTACGGCAAGGGCGGGATCGGCAAGTCGACGACCTCGTCGAACCTGTCGGTCGCCTTCTCGATGCTCGGCAAGCGGGTATTGCAGATCGGCTGCGACCCCAAGCACGACTCCACGTTCACCTTGACCGGGCACCTGCAGTCCACGGTGATCGACGTTCTGAAGGACGTGGATTTTCACCCCGAGGAGTTGCGCCCCGAGGATTTCGTGACCGAAGGCTTCAACGGCGTGCAATGCGTCGAGGCGGGCGGCCCGCCCGCGGGCACCGGGTGCGGCGGCTACGTGGTCGGGCAGACCGTCAAGCTGTTGAAGCAGCACCACATGCTGGAAGATACCGACGTGGTGATCTTCGACGTGCTCGGCGACGTGGTCTGCGGCGGCTTCGCCGCGCCCCTGCAGCATGCCGACCGCGCGGTGATCGTGACCGCCAACGATTTCGACTCGATCTACGCGATGAACCGGATCATCGCCGCCGTGCAGGCCAAGTCCAAGAACTACAACGTCCGCCTCGCGGGCTGCATCTGCAACCGGTCCGAAGGCACCGACCAGGTCGACAAGTATTGCGATCGCGTCGGCTTCAACCGGATCGCGCATATGCCGCTGGTGGACGCGATTCGCCGGTCGCGGCTGATGAAGAAGACGCTTTTCGCGATGCCCGACGACGACGACATCGTCGCCTGCCGCAAGGAATACATCCGCCTCGCCGAGACGCTGTGGAACGGGACCGAGCCGCTGGCGCCCGAACCGCTGCCCGACCGCGAGATCTTCGAGCTTCTCGGGTTCGATTGAGGAACGCCCGCCGATGGACAGCTACGCCCGCACACGTGAACGGCTGGAACACTACTTCGACCGCACCGCGGCGAAGACGTGGGAGAGGCTGACCTCCGACGCGCCGGTGTCGCGCATCCGCCAGACGGTGCGCGAGGGACGCGACCAGATGCGCGCCGCGATGCTTTCGCGCCTGCCGGACGACCTGACCGGCGCCCGCGTCCTGGACGCCGGCTGCGGCGCCGGGCCGATGACGCTCGAACTGGTGCAACGGGGCGCCGAGGTCGTCGCGGTGGACATCTCGCAAAGCCTGCTCGACGTGGCGAAGAGCCGCATCCCGTCGAAGTATCACGGCCAGATCACCTTCGTGGCGGGCGACATGCTGTCCGACAGGCTGGGCCGGTTCGACTACGCCATGGCGATGGACAGCCTGATCCACTACAAGGCGCCCGATATCGCCGCGGCGCTGGGGAAACTCGCACCGCGGACGCGCGGCAAGGTCGTCTTCACCGTGGCGCCCAAGACACCGCTGTTGTCGGCGATGCACGTCACCGGCAAGCTGTTCCCGCGCTCGGACCGGTCGCCGCGCATCATTCCCCATTCCGAGGCCCGCATCGCCACCGCGCTGCGCAAGGCCGGCGTGAAAGGGCACCTGCGGCCGGTCGCACGCGTGGCCAAGGGCTTCTACATCTCCCAGGCGATGGAGCTTGAGCCATGATCCTGGGCGCCAAGAAGATGGCCCAGCTGGGCATTCGCTATCTGCCCTTCGCCGACGCGGTATCCGAGGACTTCCCGTTGCGCGACGTGCTGCGCCTGTCGCTGTTCCAGGTCTCGGTCGGCATGGCCACGGTCATGCTGCTGGGCACGCTGAACCGCGTGATGATCGTGGAGCTGTCGGTGCCGGCGATGGTGGTGGCGATGATGATCGCGCTGCCGGTGATGACCGCGCCGTTCCGGGCGCTGATGGGCTTCAAGTCCGACAACTACCGCTCGGCGATCGGCTGGAAGCGCATCCCCTACATGTGGTTCGGCACGCTCTGGCAGATGGGCGGGCTGGCGGTGATGCCGTTCGCGCTGATCGTGCTGTCGGGCGACCAGACACTGGGTCCCGCCTGGGCGGGCGAGGCGCTGGCCGCCGCATCCTTCCTGATGACGGGCCTCGGCATCCACATGACCCAGACGGTGGGCCTTGCGCTTGCCTCGGACCGCGCCAATGACGAGACCCGGCCGCGGGTCGTCGCACTGCTTTACGTGATGTTCCTGATCGGCATGGGCGTGTCGGCCATCGTGATCGGCTGGCTCTTGCGCGACTTCTCCCAGCTGACGCTGATCCGCGTCGTGCAGGGGGCGGCGGTGGCGACCGTGGTGCTGAATCTCGTCGCGCTGTGGAAGCAGGAGCCGATGAACCCGATGAGCAAGGCGGAACGGTCCACCCGGCCGCCGAGCTTCGGCGATGCCTGGCAGGACTTCGCCCGCGGCGGACGTGCCGGCCGGCTGCTGGCCGTGGTCGCTCTGGGCACGCTGGGCTTCAACATGCAGGACGTGCTGCTCGAACCCTATGGCGGCGAGGTTCTCGGGCTGTCGGTGTCCTCCACCACCCTTCTGACCGGCACCTGGGCCATCGGGGCGTTGGCGGGATTCGCCCTTGCCGCGCGCTGGCTGTTGCAGGGCGTCAACCTCTACCGCATGGGCGCCAGCGGCATCCTCGCCGGAATCGGGGCCTTCACGGCGGTGATTCTGGCCGGGCCGCTCGGCTCGGCGCCGCTGTTCTTTGCCGGGGCCTGTGGCATCGGTTTCGGCGGTGGGCTGTTCGCGGTCGCAACGCTGACCGCGGCGATGTCGATGCCCGTCGATGGCAAGGCCGGTCGTGGCCTGGCACTCGGCGCCTGGGGCGCGGCCCAGGCCACGGCGGCGGGCCTCGCGGTGGCGATCGGCGGCACGCTGCGCGACGTCGTCGGCCATTTCGCGATGGCCGGTACGTTCGGCGAAGGGCTGAACACCCCGGCCACCGGATACGCGGCGGTCTACCACATTGAGATCGTCCTGCTGTTCGTGACACTCATTGTCCTGGGGCCGCTCGTGCGGCCACAGGATCGCAATCATCCCAACGGGGATGCCTCGGCCAAGATCGGGCTGGCCGACTTCCCAACCTGACCCGGAGGACCGAACCCATGGTCAACGCATTTTTCGGAAACTTCGATCTCGCCAGTCTGTCCATCTGGTCGTTCTGGCTGTTCTTCGCTGGGCTTGTCTTCTATCTCCAGCGGGCCAACATGCACGAGGGCTACCCGCTCGAGGACGAGCTGGGCAACCCCGCGCCGAACCAGGGCATGTTCCCGTTGCCCGAGAAGAAGACCTACAAGCTGCCCCACGGGCAGGGTGAACTGACCGTCCCGAACGGCCAGACCGACCCTCGGAACAAGGACCTGGCGCTGCGCAGGGCGACCCAGAACAATGGCTATCCGCTGGAGCCGACCGGCGACCCGATGAAGGACGGCGTCGGCCCGGCCGCCTGGTGCGCGCGCAAGGACGAACCCGAACTGACGGGCCAGGGCCATCCCAAGATCCAGCCCCTCGCGGCGCTCAAGGGCTTCAAGGTCAGCGCCGGGCGCGACCCGCGCGGCATGCCGGTGGTCGCCGCCGATGGCGAAACCGTCGGCTCCTGTGTCGATCTCTGGGTTGACGAACCCGAGGCCGTCGTGCGCTATCTCGAAATCGAACTGGACAACGAACATGGCGGTGGCCGCCGTCTGCTGCCGATGCCGCTGGCGCAGATCGCGTGGTTCGGCAAGCCGGCCGTCAAGGTCCACTCGATCTACGGCAAGCACTTCGCCGACGTGCCGACGATCAAGTCGACGACCCAGGTGACCAAGCTCGAGGAAGAGAAGGTCAGCGCCTACTATGCCGGCGGCAAGCTCTACGCCGACCCGGAAGAGCGGCTGGAGCCGCAGCTCTAGGAGCGCAAAACGATGTCCCACGACGATTTCGCCATCGAACCGATCAGGGGCCTGCCCGAAGAACTGCCGGAGGGGGAAGAAATCCTCTGGCAGGGCTCCCCGAACTGGTGGGCGCTGGCCCGCGAGAGCCTCGCGCTCTACTGGGTGGCGGGATATTTCGTCGTGCTGTTCCTCTGGAGGGTGATCGTCGCCACAGAGACCATGTCCCTGTCCCAGGCGGCGGTCGCCTCGTCCTTCTTCCTGTTCCTCGGGGGGTTCGTCTGCGCGCTGTTGATGATGACGGCCTTCGTCCAGTCCAGGGCGGCGGTCTACACCGTCACCAATCGGCGGGTTGCGCTTCGGATCGGGGCGGCGCTTTCGATGACGCTGAACCTGCCCTACACGTGGATCGGCAACGCCAACCTGGACCTGCGGAAGTCCGGGACAGGAACGATCGCGTTCGAGTTGATGGGGACCACCCGGTTCTCGTACCTTTTGTGTTGGCCGCATGTTCGCCCTTGGCGGATGGCTCGCACGGAACCCGCGTTCCGCTGCATCCCTGAAGCGGCAAAGGTCGCAAGACTGATCGCCGACGCAGCGGAAACGCGGGTCTCCGAACCGAAGATCACGCGCGTCGGAGACGATGCGCTGGCCGCAGAGTAGGAACGACCATGGCAGCGACCGACCCGCGCAGATACCCGCAGCGGCAGGACCCGGACAAGATCCCCCCGGTCCTGATCAAGGCGATGTTCGCGCTCGTGTTGTTCTCGCTGGCGGTGGTGACCTATGCCCGGATCACCGACAAGCCCCTGGCGGCCATGCCCGACGCGACCGCGCCGGTGGCCGCGGAACGCATGATCGTGCTGGAAGGCAGCATGACCGGGGCGGCGACGGTCTACGACACCGAGGGCAACGTCATCCACGAATTCGACTCCGAACAGGGCGGTTTCATCGCCGGAGTCTGGCGGGTGCTGCAACGCGAGCGGGGCAAGATCGACGCCCCGGCCGATGCGCCCGTACGTCTCGTCCGCTACGAAGGCGGACGGCTCTCTCTGTACGACGACCTGACGGGTTGGCGTGCGGAACTGATCGGCTTCGGTGCCGATAACGCGGCAGCTTTCGCGCGGCTGCTGGACTGAAGGGGGAGGGAGACATGGCCCCCATCACAAAAAACAGGGAACCAAGAAATGGGACTTTTCACCCGAGAGAAGGAGACCGCACCCTGCACGGTTGAGGTTTCCCACAAGTTCGAGAGCCTTCACGCTCACGTCCGGTTCAACAACGGGGCCGTCGTCCACCCGGGCGACGAGGTGCTGGTTCACGGCCCCGAGATCATGGCCCCCTATGGCGAGGTCGTGACAGAGGATCGCACCGCCACCATCACCCGCGCCTCGGCCGTCGAACGGCTCTGGACGCGGCTGACCGGCGATTTCGAGTTCATGGAGCTTTGCGAGTTCTCCTTCTCCGAGGAGGCGACGCTATGAACGTCCATACCGCCGACGCCACCACCGTCGAGGAAGGTCTCGCGATCCAGGAAAAGCAGGCTGTTCTCGATTCCGAATCCGCGACCGCCGTCGCGATGCAGGACACCCTGCTGACGCCCCGCTTCTACACCACCGATTTCGACGAGCTCGACTCGGTCGACGTGACCCCGGTGCGCGAGGACTGGGACCAGCTCATCGAGGAAATGAAGGCCGACCCCAACAAGGGCCACTTCAAGAAGGACGAGAATTGGGACCATGTCGACTGGGACGCCATGGACCCGGCGCTCAAGAAGGAGTTCATCGACTTCCTGATCAGCTCCTGCACGGCGGAGTTCTCGGGCTGCGTCCTTTACAAGGAAATGAAGCGGCGCGGCAACAACCGCGACATCACCGAGTTGTTCCAGCTGATGGCGCGCGACGAGGCGCGGCATGCGGGTTTCATCAACGATGCGCTGCGCGAGGCGGGCATCGCGGTGAACCTGGGCTTCCTGACGCAGAAGAAGAAATATACCTATTTCCGGCCCAAGTTCATCTACTACGCCACCTACCTGTCGGAAAAGATCGGCTACGCCCGCTACATCACGATCTATCGCCACCTCGAGGCGCATCCCGAAAAGCGATTCCACCCGATCTTCAAGTGGTTCCGCGAGTGGTGCAATGACGAGTTCCGCCACGGCGAGGCCTTCGCGCTCCTGATGAAGACCGACCCGAAACTGACCTCGGGCGTGAACGTCTGGTGGATCAAGTTCTTCCTGACCGCGGTCTACGCCACCATGCATGTCCGCGACCACCAGCGCCCGGCCTTCCACAAGGCGCTGGACGTCGATACCGACTGGTACGGGCAGGAAGTGTTCCGCAAGACCTCGGAACTGTCCAAGCAGGTCTTCCCGATCACTCTGGACATCGAACATCCGCGCTGGATGAAAGGGCTGAAGACGCTTCAGGCGGCCTCGGCGCAGGTGGATGCGGGCAAGAAGCACGGCGGTCTCGGCGGGAAGCTCACGCAATGGTCCGGGTCGGCCAAGGCGGCCTGGGCCTTCGCGATGCTCTACACGATTCCGGCCAAGCGGCACGAGGTGCCCGCCAAGACGCGATTGGAGCCCGTCTATTGATCAGTTCGGCATGGTTTGCGGCTCTGGCAGCCCTGTTCATCTGGTGGTTCTCCACCGGGGCGATTCTGTTGGTCGTGCGCCGTGCCGAACATCGGGGCCGTCTGGCCCACCTGCGGGCGACGGTCATGGCTCTGCCCCTCATGGGGGGCGGGGTCTGGCTGTTCGAGTTGACGCGCCATCTGGAAACGGTGGCGTCCGCCTATCTCGCTTTCTTCGCGGCCATTGCCATCTGGGGGTGGGTGGAACTGGCCTTCCTGACGGGCGTCGTCGCCGGGCCGAACACCACCCATTGCCACGACGGGGCCCGTGGATGGGAGCGGTTCATCCGCGCCTACGGCACCATCGCCTACCATGAGACCTTGCTGGTCCTGATCCTGTTCGTGATGCTGGTGACCAGCTATGCGGCCCCCAACTCGGTCGGGCTCTGGACCTTCATCGTGCTGTTCTTCGCCCGGATCTCGGCCAAATTGAACCTGTTTCTGGGCGTTCCCAAGATCAATCTGGAGTTCATTCCACAGGTGCTGGCCCATGTACCCAGCCACTTCCGAATCTCCCGGTTGAACTGGCTGTTTCCGTTCTCGGTCTCGTTCATGACCTTCGCGGTCTATTGCTGGGCCGAACGGCTCTATTCGGCCACGACGCCACACGAGGTTGTCGGCTTTGCGCTGCTGGCGGCGATCACCGCGCTTGCGTTGCTCGAACACTGGCTGATGGTCCTGCCGCTGCCGGACGAACGGCTCTGGCGCTGGATGCTGCCGACCCGGAAGGCGGCCGGCGAAGCGCGCAAGAGCCGGCGGGACGACCTTCGCGACGCGTGACGGCCTGCGACAGGCGGTCGCACCGGTGCCGGCTGCCGGGCGCCCGTCGCGTGCACCCTGGGGTCGAAGGCGTTTTCCTGGCGATATTGGAACCATTCCAGACTGCGAAGGGCTGCCCGCTCGGGGTCCTTCGCGCGCCGATGACCCCGCAACGCCCCTGAAGGCGCGGGCCGATAGCGAAAAACAATCCCTTTTGGGGGTTTGACCTTCCCGCGACTGCACTCCATGGTATGCACGCACGATCCGAGTCAGGGAGACACTCTATGAAAACCCACTTCGTTCTTGTCGCGGCCGCCGCCCTGGCCGCAAGCCCCGCGCTTGCCGTCGAGGCGACCGGAGACGCCGCCGCCGGCGAGAAGGCGTTCCGCCAGTGCATCACCTGCCACGTCGTCGTGAACGACGAAGGCGAGACGCTGGCCGGCCGCAACGCCAGGGTTGGGCCGAACCTTTACGAAGTTCCCGGGCGGCATGCCGGCGCGATCGAGGATTTCCGCTACTCCTCGTCGATGGAAGAGGCCGGCGAAAAGGGCCTTGTCTGGACCGAGGAAGAGTTCGTGAAATACACGCAGGACCCGACCGCCTACCTGCGCGAGTACCTGGGCGACTCCAAGGCCCGCGGGGCGATGACGCACAAGGTCCGCAAGGAAGATGAGGCGGTCGACATCTTCGCCTACCTGGCAAGCCTCGGCGTTCACGAGGAGTAACGCCGAAGAGCCGCTGCGTTTTCGGGCCGCCGGTAGGTTCCGGCGGCCATTTTCGTGCGGTCTCAGAGATGCGCGTCGAGAAACGACACGATCCGTGCTGTGACCTCTTCGGGCGCTTCCTCGTGGGCGAGGTGACCGAGGCCGGGCAGGCGAAGGAACTCGGCCCGGGGCAGCCGTTCGGCTGCGCGGGCCGAGCTCGATGGCGGCACGGCCCGGTCGGCTTCGCCCACGATCAGCAGTGTCGGCACCTCGATACCGGGAAGGTCGTGCCCCAGCCCGTCAAGCGTCCATTGCGCCACCATGGCCAGCGTCGCATCGGTGTGGTGGCGGTCGGCCACCAGCTTGCGGTAGAGCGCCAGCCCTTCGGGCGAGAGTTGACTGCCGAGCCCGCCGATCATGTATTCCACCCCGGTTGCGTTCCCAAGCCAGCGTGAAATCTCGGGCGCGGAGAACGGGTTAAGCGCCATCATCCGCGCCATCACCGGGAACAGCCAACCGGCCATCCCCTTGAAATTCTCCAGCGCCGCG
The DNA here is from genome assembly GCF_900142935.1 of Rhodovulum sp. ES.010. Classification (NCBI taxonomy): domain Bacteria; kingdom Pseudomonadati; phylum Pseudomonadota; class Alphaproteobacteria; order Rhodobacterales; family Paracoccaceae; genus Rhodovulum; species Rhodovulum sp. ES.010. The sequence goes on from NZ_FSRS01000001.1 coordinate 2,780,285, forward strand.
TTGATCCCGACGATGGCCTTGGGCGGGCGCTTGAGGTCGCGCACCATTCGCAGCGCGATCGCCGCGCCCGCCGAATGGCCCACGATCGCGTCGGGAAGCAGGCCCTCGCCGTCGAGCAGCGCGGAGATATCCTGGCTCATCGCGTCGAGACCGCAGCGCTGCCGGGCGCCCAGCTTGGTGAAGCCCTGGCCGGGCAGGTCGAGCGCCACGACGTGGTAGTGCCGGGTCAGACTCGGAAACACGTCCCGCCAGCTATGCGTGGCCCCCCCGGTGCCGTGCAGCAGGACCACAACGGGACCGTCGCCCGCCTCCTGGATATGCCAGTAATGCGGCCGGTGACGCACGAAGCGGGAATGCTCCCGGTTCGACCAGTCGGTTCCGTCCCGGGTCCAGTCCATGGGGTACCTTCAGGCGTCTAGGGCGGCCGATACGGCGGTCGAGAGCCGGTCGGCATCGGCCCTCGGTAACGGAATGTAGGGGGCGCCCAGCGTCTCGGCCAGCGCCTTGAGCGCGCGTTCTGGGCGCTGGCCCATGTCGATCACCATCGCCGGATATCCGTTCATGCGCAGCGCGGTCGCCATCCGTGTCGCGTCCTCTCCCGCCATCGCCCGGTTGGCCGAGCCGTCGAGCGCGATATTGGCACGCCCGTCCGTCATCAATGCGACGGTCGGCGTCATGCCGCGCCCCTTGGCCTGGATCGCGACCTCCAGCGCCATCTTCAGCCCGGCGGCCAGCGGCGTGCCGCCCCCGCCCGGCAGCGCCGCCAGCCGGCGCTTGGTCTGGACGAGCGAGCGGGTGGGCGGCAGCAGCAATTCCGCCCCTTCGCCACGGAAGGCCACCAGCGCGACGTGGTCGCGCCGCGCATAGGCTTCGGCCAGCAGGATTTCCACCGCGCCCTTGGCCTCGGCCAGGCGGGTCATGGCGGCCGAGCCGGAGGCGTCGACCACGAAGATCAGCAGGCGGTCGGATTTCTCCTCGAAGCGCTTGATGCGGAAATCGTCCGACCGGATGTGCAGCGACCGCTCGAACCGGCTTTCCCGCTTTCGGATGGTCTGCCAAGGCGCCGCGGCGCGCAAGGTCGAGATCACGTCCAGCCGGGAGCCGGAGTCGAGCCGTCCGCGCCGCGACGGGATCGGCCGGCCGCGCCGGTTGCCCTTGCGCTTGGCCCCCGCGCCGGCACTGCCCCCGGCGCCGCGATTGGCCTTTTTCGAGGCGAGCATCGCCAGCAGGTCGGCGGGCAGGGTGGCCTTGGCGGCCTCCAGCAGGATGTCTTGCAGCGGCAGGTCGTCCAGCGACTGGCCCTCGCCTTCGTCCTGTTCGCCCTTGTCGGGCTCCGGCTCCGGCTCGGGCGGGGTGGGGTCCTGTTCGGGCGGCTGGTCCTGTTCGTCTTCGGGGAATTGCGTGGCGCGCGGACCGAGGACAAGCTGCACCGCCGCCGTCAGGTCGTCGGCCTCCACCTCGTCATTGCCGGCGATGGCCGCCAGCGCCCGGGCGGTGCGCAGCGCCAGCATCGGGGCGCGCATCGAATGCACGCCGAGCCGCGCGGCCAGCAGCGTCAGGTCCTCCAGCACCTTGTCGGCGGCCCGCACCGAGCGCAGCCGATTTCGCGCCTCGGCCAGCGCGGCGTCGTCCAGCACGATCTCGTCGGTCTGGCCGAAGGACAGGGCGTCCAGGTCGACATGCAGCGCCAGCCGGTCGGTCAGCGCCTCGGGCAGCGTTTCCTGCGGCTCGGCGCCCTCGTCCAGCGCGATCAGGCAATGTCCGGTTCCCCGGTCTATCGCGCCGGCCAGCCGCGCGGCGAGGCCCGGCTGGGTGCGCTCGGCCATCGGCAGCAGCAGAATGGCCGGCTCCGCCAGCACCCCGGCGCGCTCCACCAGCTTGCCCGAGGACAGCGTCGCGGTCAGGTCGATGCCGCCGAAAAGCTGTTCGTCGCCGATCGACGGGTGCAGACGGCGGATCGGCAGCGGGAGCGCGGGCAGCGCCTCGATCAGCCGGTCGCGCACGGGGCCCGAGCGCGCGCGCATCCACAACCCGCCGAGGCCGGCGGGGTCGACCGCCAGCGCGTTCAGGCCGACCTCGACCCGCGTCCAGACCGACTCGTCAGGCAGGCTCACCCAGCACCTCCTCGACGACGCGGGAAACGCGTGTGGTCGAGCCCGCCTCGTCCAGCGGATCGCGGCGCAGGCGGTGGCGCAGGGCCGACGGCGCCACCTTGCGCACGTGGTCGCGCCCGACCTTGTCGGCGCCCTCGAAGGCGGCCAGCGCGCGCGCGGCCTTGAGCAGGGTGAGTTCCCCGCGCAACCCGTCCGATCCCAGCGCCAGGCACAGCTCGGCGCAATCGCGCAGCACCGCGTCGTCGCTTTCCATCGCCTTCAGGTGGTCGCGCGCGGCGAGGATCTTGTCGCGCAGCTCCGAATCGGTCGCCCGCCATTGCTCCATGAAGCCGTCATAGTTCATCTCGTAGGCGTCGCGGCGGCGGATCACCTCGATCCGAGTGTCGATGTCCTTGGGCGATTCCACCTCGACGGACAGGCCGAACCGGTCGAGAAGTTGCGGGCGCAACTCGCCTTCCTCGGGGTTGCCGGACCCGACGAGCACGAAGCGCGCCGGATGCCGGATCGAGAGCCCTTCGCGTTCGACCACGTTCTCGCCCGACTGGGCGACGTCCAGCAGCAGGTCGACGATGTGGTCCTCCAGCAGGTTCACCTCGTCGATATAGAGATAGCCCCGATTCGCCCGCGCCAGAAGCCCCGGCTCGAACGCCTTTTCCCCGCTGGTCAGCGCCTTCTCGATGTCGAGCGCGCCGACCACCCGGTCCTCTGTCACGCCCAGCGGCAGGTCCACGACGGGGGTGGGCCGCGTGACGATCTCGTGCGAGGTCAGATGCGCCCAGTCCGGGCACGTGTCGAGCGAGGGCGAGTTGACCGGGCAACTCGCGACCGCATGGATCGGCGGCAGAAGGGCGGCCAGCGCGCGCACGGCGGTCGACTTGCCGGTGCCGCGGTCGCCGAACACAAGAACGCCACCGATCCCCGGGTCGATCGCCGTGAGGATCATCGCCTGCTTCATCTCCTCCTGCCCGACGATGGCGGAGAAGGGAAAGGGTTGGGTCATGCGGTCTCTTCTACTTTCTTCTTCGGCGCCTTTTTCTTGGGTGCCGGCTTGGGTTGCGCGTCTCCCCCGGGCGCGGCGTTCAACCGCTGAACCGGGCTTCCGCCCTCCCACGTACCCTCTTCTTCGAGAATGTTGAAGCGGGCATAGAGCTCTTCCTTGAACCAGTTGCCTTCGCGGACGTGTTTCACCGCCCGGCCATGCGGGCAGTCGCCATGGGCGAAGCTCGTCATCTCGCGCTTGTTGTTCCACAGCGAGAAGGTCACCTGCTGCACCCAGGGCACCTCGGCCATGCCGATATGGAAGGCGCAGTTGGGATGCTCGGCCACGATCGACTGGATGTCGGGCACCTCGGCCCAGAACTGCAGCGCAATCGGCAGCTTGACGGTGGCGCGCGTCAGTACCGCCATGTTGCCGGTTTCGTCGGCCTTTTCGGTCGGGCGCAGGGGCTTGACGCCGGACCATTCGCCCTTGGTCGAGATCGGCGTGAGATAGATCGTGTAGGTCTCGCAGCTATGGTCGCGGAGGCTGCGATGGGTGACGCTGCCCTGCAAACCCGCCCTGGCCGTCTCCATGTCCGGCCAGACACAGAGAATCGCGTTGACGTCGACGTTGGGCTTGGGGTTGAAGCCGGCATCCGAGCCGGTGCCGAGGAGCTTAAAAAACTCCAGCCCCGGCACATTCTTCAGCGCGAACCTGCCGCGCGCCATCTGGCTCAGCGCCTCGAGCCGACCGGCCCAGTTGTCGTAACGGAAGAAGCTGATGGTAACGACTTGCATTGGCGATTCTCCATGCGCAACTGTCTTTGTCCGTGGCACGTCGGGGTGCGACCGCGCGTTACCTGCCGCCCTCGATACGTATCCGGTAGAACCCGGCAGGCGCATTGTAAACTAAACTAGACAGGTTTAACCTAGCGACATGATGACACGAGTCGATCCCGCCCTGGCGGAGGAAGCGGTCCGGGCCGGCGGCCCAAAGGCCATCGTAATCGGCGCCGGGCTGGGGGGTCTGGCGGCGGCAATGCGCCTTGGCGCGAAGGGCTACAAGGTCACGGTGATCGACAAGCTCGACGTCCCCGGCGGGCGCGGCTCGGCGATCTGGCAGGACGGCCACCGGTTCGACCTGGGCCCCACCATCGTCACCGTGCCCTGGGTGTTCGAGGAGTTGTGGAGAGCCTGCGGGCGCGACTTCCATCGGGACGTCAAGCTGGTCCCGATGGACCCGTTCTACGAGATCGTCTTCCCCGACGGCGAACGCTTCCGCGCCTGCCAGGACACCGAGAAGATGCGCGCCGAGGTGGCCCGTCTCTCGCCCTCCGACCTCGCGGGATACGACCAGTTCCTGAAAGACAGCGAAAAGCGCTACTGGTTCGGGTTCGAGCAACTGGGCCGCAAACCGATGCACAAGTGGGCGGACCTTGCGAAGGTTCTGCACACCTTCGGCCTGCTGCGCGCCGACAAGTCGGTCTATGCCCATGCCGCAAGCCGGGTAAAGGACGAACGCCTGCGCATGGCGCTGTCGTTCCATCCGCTCTTCATCGGGGGCGACCCGTTCAACGTCACCTCGATGTATATCCTCGTCAGCTACCTCGAAAAGGAATTCGGGGTGCATTACGCGATGGGCGGCGTCGCCGCGATCGCCAAGGCCATGGCCGACGTGATCGAATCCCAGGGCGGCGTCATGCGCCTGGGGACCGAGGTGGACGAGATCACGGTCGAACGCCAGAAGCAGTCGCACAAGGTCACCGGCGTAAAGCTGGCCTCGGGCGAAGCGATCAAGGCCGATCTCGTGGTGTCGAATGCCGATGCCGGGTTCACCTACAATCGCTTGCTGCGCAACCATCGCCGCTGGCGCTGGACCGACGATTCGCTTGCGAAGAAGCGCTGGTCCATGGGGCTTTTCGTCTGGTATTTCGGCACCAGGGGAACGCGGGGGATGTGGAAGGACGTGGGCCATCACACCGTGCTGAACGGCCCGCGCTACAAGGGTCTCGTCAAGGACATCTTCTTCCATCAGGAGAAGCTCTGTGACGACATGAGCCTCTATATCCACCGCCCGTCCGTGACCGATCCTTCGGCGGCTCCAGAGGGCGACGACACGTTCTACGCGCTCTCGCCGGTGCCGAACCTGCATACGGACGACCCGGTCGACTGGCAGGCCCATGGCGAACGCTACCGCCAGGCGGTTCAGGACGTCATGGAAGACAAGCTCATGCCGGGCCTCGGCCAGCACATCTCCACCAGCCTCTGTTTCACGCCAGAGACGTTCCGCGACCGCTACCTCTCGCCCTACGGCGCCGGCTTCTCGCTGGAGCCGCGCATCTTCCAGAGTGCGAATTTCCGGCCGCACAACATCTCCGAAGAGGTCGACGGGCTCTACATGGTCGGTGCCGGCACCCATCCGGGCGCGGGGCTGCCCAGCGTCGTCACCTCGGCCGAGGTCTTGTCGAAACTGGTCCCCGACGCCGGCAAAGTCGCGGCGGAATGACGATGATCGACCCCGCGGATCTTGCGCATTGCGAAGCCTCGATCCGCACCGGGTCGTATTCGTTTCACGCGGCCTCGAAACTGCTTCCCGACCGGGTGCGGAACCCCGCGCTCGCGCTTTACGCCTTCTGCCGGCTGACCGACGACGCGGTCGACCTGACCACCGAGAAGACCGCTGCGGTGCTGATGCTGGGCGAGCGGCTGGACCTGATCTATCGCGGCCAGCCCCGGAACGCGCCGACCGACCGCGCCTTCGCGGCCGTGGTCGAGCAGTTCGAGATGCCGCGCACCCTGCCCGAGGCGCTGCTGGAAGGCATGGCCTGGGATGCAATGGGCAAGCGCTACGCGACGCTGTCGGAGGTCTACGCCTATTCCGCGCGCGTCGCCGCCGCGGTGGGTGCGATGATGACGGTCCTGATGGGGGTGCGCTGTCCGCATACCCTGGCGCGGGCCTGCGATCTCGGCGTCGCGATGCAACTGTCGAACATCGCGCGCGATGTCGGCGAGGATGCGCGCGAGGGGCGGGTCTACCTGCCGACCGACTGGATGGCGGAGGCCGGTCTCGACGTCGACGCCTTCCTGTCCGACCCGCGTCCGACGCGCCAGATTCGGCGGTTCGTCAAGGCGCTCATCGCCGATGCGAACCGCCTGTATTTCCGCGCGGAGCCGGGTATCGCCGAACTGCCGCTCGACTGCCGGCCGGGCATCTTCGCCGCGCGCCACATCTACGCCGCGATCGGGCGCGAGGTGGCGCGGGTTCACCATGACAGCGTCACCCGCCGCGCCTACACGACCAAGGCGCAGAAGATCGGCTGGCTGGCCTATTCCACGCTGCAGGCGGGGGTGGCGACGGTGATGCCGCGCTCGGCCGTGCTCTACGGCAAGCCGCTGCCGGAATGCGCCTATCTGGTGGAGGCCGCGGCCGAACGGCTGCCTTCCGACAACCCGTGGGGCGAGGGGCGCGCGGGCGAGGTCGTCGCGGCGCTGGCGCAGCTCAAGGCGCGCCAGGCCCCGCTTCCCGGTGACGCATTGGCCGGAGGCGAACGCCGCGCTATCTAAGACCCATGCTGTTCGATTTGCCCCTTTTCGCCGTCTTCCTGGTCACCGTCTTCGCTGCGGGGTCCACGGGGGCGTTTTTCTCACCCGGCGACTGGTACGAGCGCCTGTCGAAGCCGGTCTGGACGCCGCCGAACTGGCTGTTCCCGGTTGCGTGGTTCGTGCTCTATGTCTCGATGGCCTACGCGGCGATGCGGGTGGCGGTCTCGGGGCATCCCGAGGCCATTCTGGCCTTGGCGATCTGGGGCTTGCAGATCGTGTTCAACACGCTGTGGTCGCCGGTCTTCTTCGGGCTGCACAGGCTGTTTCCTGCGCTGATCGTGCTGTTCGGCATGTGGGCGTCGGTTCTGGCGATGGTCGTCGCATTCTGGCGGGTCGATCTCTTCGCCGGCCTGCTCGTGGCACCCTACCTCGTCTGGACCAGCTACGCCTTCGCGCTCAATTTTTCGATCTGGCGCCGCAATCCCGACGCAGCCCAGATGGCCGGGGCATGACGGGCTGACAGGCGGCTTTTCTTCTTGGCCGAAATACTCCGGGGGTCTGGGGGCGGTGCCCCCAGCCGGTCGCCTTGGCGTTCGCCAAGGCGAAACAGCTGACCGTCACTGTCAGTCCGTGAACCGCCAACCCGCCCGCCGGGGCACCCGAACCGCCAGCATCGGTTTCAGCAGCGGGCTTGCGAACCGGTTGAGGTCTAGGGCCTCGTGCACGCCCACCATTTCCTCGCCGAAGACCTGCGTGCGAACCGCCGAGCGGCAGTAGAAGGGCGCATCCAGCATGTCGGCCACCTGGCGCGGCGTGTAGCCCGGGTCGGCCCGCGTCTCGCGCCGGACCAGCCATTTCGACCGGGCGAACCGCGTCCGCGGCGGCGCGTCGATCACCTCGGCCGACCCGTCCGCCCCGAAATGCAGCCCCACGGCCAGTTCCGACCCGTCGCGCACGCTGGCGTCGTAGAAGCAGTAGGCGCCGTTGTCGGCCGTCGGGAACCGCCCCCAGGTCCAATAGCTGAAATCGTCCTCCAGCGCGTGGATGCCGAAATTCGCGTCGAAATAGCCATGCCCCGTCCACTGCCAGCCGGGCTGGTTCAGGTCGACCTCGATTTCCGAGGAGGGCGCGAAGGGCCGCCAGACATGGCTGCCGTCCTGCTTGAGCGGCAATTCGACGGACGTAACGGCCGACGGTGTGACCGTCACCCGTCCCTTCAGCCGGTGCATCCGGGGCCAGGCCAGCTCGTCGATGTCGATCACCAGCTTCTCGCCCGTCCAGGTCAGCTTGGACGGCCCCACCTCGAACGTCCGGTCGGTCTGGCGCAGCGCCGCCTGCCCGCGGTCCGTCATGGTCCAGCGCCCGCCCTTTCCGTAGGTGGCGACGTTGATGCAGCAGTGGTTCTCGGGGGTCTTGCGCCCGGACCAGCGGTACCAGGGCGAGAACACCGAGCCGATGAACGAGATGATCGAGATCTGCTGGGTGCCGTCGTGGCTTATGCCGTCGACATACCACCAGGCATAACCGTCGGGCGGGACGTCGAGGTTGAAGCAAGGTCCGTCAAGATCGCCTCGGCCGCGTGCCGTCCGGAGAGGGTTGCCATGGGGATGCCCGCCCCCGGATGCGTCCCGCCCCCCGCCAGGTAGAGCCCCACCACGCGCGTCCGCGCCGTGGGCTTCTTCAACGAGGCTGTCAGCCCGTGCGGGCTCCGCCCGTAAAGGGAACCTTCCGACGCCGGAAACAGCTTCGCGAAGCGGCGCGGTGTCGTCAGCCACTCGGTCGTCGGCGTCGGGTCGAAGGTCAGCCCGAACCGGGCCAGCGTCTCGAAGGTGCGTGTCCGGCACGTCTCTTTCTCCTCGTCTGTCGCCTCGGCCCCGTCGGCCACGGGTGGCCCATTCATAATGATCTCGAACCGTTCCAGCCCCTGCGGCATCTTCGCGCTGCCCCGGTCCTGTGCGCAGATATAGAGCGTGCCGTCCTCGGGCATACGCCCCCCGGCGATCGGGTCGAACTCGGTATGGGGATCGTCGCAGAAAAAGACGTTGTGATGCACGAGCTCCGGGCCGTGGGGCCTGGCCGCGTAGGACCAGACATAAGCCGACAGGCTGCGCGGATGGGTGGCGTCACGGGGCAGCGTGTCCTCGACATCGGTTCCCAGGAGCCCGGCGCCCAGCGCCGCCGGATCGCCGTTGAAGACGACGCAATCGGCGGGCAGGCGCGTGCCATCGTCCAGGTGAACGGCCGTCGCGCGCCCGGCTTGCGTCTCGATCCGCGCCGCCCCGGTGCCGTAGGTGAACGCGGCGCCCTTGTCGCGGGCCAGCCGTTCCAGCGCCTGCGCAAGTTGCTTCATGCCGCCTTCGACGCGCCAGACGCCCTGCGACTCGGCATGCCAGATCAGGCCCAGAAGCGCCGGGCTGCGGAACGGCGATCCGCCCACATAGGTCGCGTAGCGCCCGAACAGCTGCGCCAGCCGCCGATCCGAGAACTGCGCGCCCAGCGATTGCGCCAGCGTCCGGTGCGGCGCCATGTCGAGAATGAGCCGCGGTTGGGTCAGCACATGTGCCGTGAGCGCCCCCTGCGACGGCGTGCCGGCCAGCATCATCGGCCCCTCGAACGCCTCGAAGAGCCGCCGGGCGCGGGCGCAGAAGCCGCGGAACTCGCGCTCGGCCTTGGCGCCCGCGAAGTCGGCGACGGCGGCCGCGCTGGCCTCGGCATCCGAAAACAGGTCCAGCGACGATCCGTCCGGCCACCAGTGCCGCGCCAGAACCTCTTCTCGGTGCAGCGTGACGTAGTCGGACAGCCGCGCGCCGGTGCATTCGAACAGCTCCTCGAAGACCGTGCGCAGCGTCATCACCGTCGGCCCGGCATCCACCGGCCCGGCCGGCGTTTCCATCGTGCGCATCTTGCCGCCGGGTCCCGGTGCCCGGTCCACGACCTGGACATCGAGCCCGGCATGGGCCAGCCGGATCGCCGAGGACAGCCCCCCCATTCCGGCCCCGATCACGACGACTCTCTCGACCGTTCCGGCCATCTTGATCCACCTCAAGGAATGTTGACTCGAAACCATAGACTGTCCATCCTGATTTACAATTCCGAATGTCTCGCCAGATTGACAGTCGGGCTGGGCAGGACAACGCAAGGGAGCGGGCCATGGACATCTCGGCGCGAATCGACGCCGCCATCAGCCGGGCGATCGCGGAGGGGCAGGGCGGTTCAGCGCCGCCCAAGCTGGCCTCGGCGCTGGAATACGCGCTCACCCCGGGTGGTGCGCGCATTCGTCCCACGATCTGCCTCAACGTGGCGCGGGCCTGCGGGGACGACAAGCCGGACCTGGCCGACGCGGCGGCGATCTCGATCGAGCTGATCCATTGCGCCAGCCTCGTGCATGACGACATGCCGTGCTTCGACGATGCCGACATCCGGCGCGGCAAGCCCGCGCTGCACAAGGCCTATGGAGAGCCGCTGGCGCTTCTGACCGGCGACAGCCTGATCGTGGCCGGGTTCGAGGTGCTGGCCCGCGCCGCGCATGACGATTGCGCCCGCGCGGTCGAGCTCATCCGCATCCTCGGCCAGCGCACCGGCATGCCCTGCGGCATCTGCGCCGGGCAGGGCTGGGAGAGCGAGGAAAAGATCGACCTCTCCGCCTATCACCGCGCCAAGACCGGCGCGCTCTTCATCGCCGCGACCTCGATGGGCGCGGTGGCCGCCGGCCACGAGGCCGAGCCCTGGGAAGAGCTTGGCGACCGCATCGGCGAGGCGTTCCAGGTCGCCGACGACCTCAAGGACGCGGTGCTCGACGCCGACGCGATGGGCAAGCCTGCCGGGCAGGACGTCACGAACGGCCGGCCGAACGCGGTGGCCGAACTGGGCGTGGAGGGCGCGGTCCAGCGGTTCCGCGACATCCTGTCGGGCGCAATCTCGTCGATCCCGTCCTGCCAGGGCGAGGCGGCGCTGGCCCAGATGGTCCAGGCCATGGCCGAGCGGCTCATTCCCGAACCCGCACGACACGCCGCAGAATGACAGACAGCATCTCCGATACGCGACCCGCGCGTGCGCAGCGCGGGTTCAGTTGGCGTCGCTGGCGCAACCGCAAGATCGCCTCGCCCGCCTTCCAGAGCTGGGCCACGCGCTTTCCCCTGACACGCGGCCACGCGAAACGCGAGGGCGAGCGGATGTTCGATTTGGTGTCGGGCTTCGTCTACAGTCAGGTGCTTTATGCGCTGGTCGAACTCGACCTGCTGGTGGCCGCGCGCGACGACCCGCAAACGGTCGCGATGCTGGCCAACCGCAGCCGCGTGCCGCCCGACCGGATGGAGGCGCTTTGCCAGGCCGCCACGGCCTTGGGGCTGTTCGAACGCGTCGGGGACCGATACCAGCTCGCCTCTCTCGGCGCGGCGTTGCTGGGGGTGCCGGGCGTGACCGACATGATCCGTCATCACGACGTGTTCTACCGCGACATGGAAGATCCGATCGCCGTGCTCCGGGGCGAGCGGGAGACCGAGCTCGCCCGCTTCTGGCCCTACGTTTTCGGAGCGGGCGCGGTCGAGCAGCCAGAGGTCGCGGAACGGTATTCCAAGCTGATGGCCGACAGCCAGGGCCTGGTGGCCGAAGAGACGCTGCGCACCGTGTCCTTGGACGGCATTTCCCATCTGCTGGACGTCGGCGGCGGCACCGGCGCCTTCCTTGACGCGGTGGGCCGGGCCTATCCGTCGCTCCGCCTGTCGCTTTTCGACCTGCCGGCCGTCGTGCCCGCTGCCGAAACCCGGTTCCGCGAGGCCGGCATGACCGGCCGCGCCAGCGTGTTCGGCGGCAGCTTCCGCGACGATCCGTTGCCCGAGGGGGCGGACGCGGCCTCCCTGATCCGGGTCTGCTACGACCATGCCGACGACACCGTGCGCGCGCTGATGGCCAAGATTTTCGCTGTCTTGCCGCCCGGCGGTCGGCTCATCGTGTCCGAGCCCATGTCCGGCGGCGCAACGCCCGAGCGGGCCGCCGATGCCTACTTCGCGTTCTACTGCATGGCCATGCAGACCGGCAGGGTTCGGTCCCGGGCAAGGATCGCCGAACTGATGAAAGAGGCGGGTTTTCAAGCGATTGAGATGCCGCGCGCACGCCGGACCTTCGTCACCTCGGTCGTGGTTGGCTGTAAACCCGTGGCGACATGATGCCCCTCCGAAGCTGTCTAAAAAAGTTGACACTCAGCCCTGTCTAGCTAAACTTACAACAGTCAATCACCGTCGAGTGAGTCCCGAGTCAGCCGGGCGACAGAAACGGGAAGGGAGTGTCCATGGAAACCACCGCCGTCATCCTTCGGGGCCCCAAGGAAATCGGGCTCGGAAAGCTGGGGTTGGCGGCGCCCGGACCGCGGGATCTGGTGGTGGAAATCTCCCATTCCGGCATCTCCACGGGCACCGAAAAGCTCTTCTATACCGGCGAGATGCCGCCCTTCCCCGGCATGGGGTATCCGCTGGTGCCCGGCTACGAATCCGCCGGCGAGGTGGTCGAGGCCGGCTCCGAGACGAACTTCAAGGTGGGCGAGCATATCTTCGTCCCCGGCGCCAACTGCTATGACGGGGCGCGGGGGCTTTTCGGCGGCTCGGCCCGGCGCCTGGTGACCGATGCCAGCCGCGTGACGCGGATCGACGCCGGCCTCGGGCCGGAAGGCGCGCTGCTGGCGCTGGCCGCCACCGCCCGTCATTCGCTGGCCGGCGTCGACAAGAAGATGCCGGAACTCATCGTCGGCCACGGCGTTCTGGGCCGGCTGCTCGCGCGGCTGACCATCGCCGCGGGCGCGCCGGCCCCCACCGTCTGGGAGATCAACCCCGACCGGCAGGGCGGCGCCGAAGGCTACGAGGTCCTGCACCCCGACGACGATCTGCGCAGCGATTACCGCACGATCTACGACGCGTCGGGCGTCGGCGCGCTCCTGGACATGCTCATCACCCGCATCGCCAAGGGCGGCGAGGTGGTGCTTGCCGGGTTCTACACCCAACCGCTTTCCTTCGCCTTTCCGCCCGCCTTCATGAAGGAGGCCCGGCTGCGCATCGCCGCCGAGTGGGACCGCGAGGACCTGATTGCAACGCGCCAGCTCGTGGAGTCGGGCGCGTTGTCGCTGGGGGGGCTCATCACCCACAGCGTACCCGCGGAAAAGGCCGCAGAAGCCTATGAAACCGCGTTCAACGACCCTGCCTGTCTGAAAATGATCCTGAACTGGGGAGCCGCTCATGACGCTTGACGTCCCGAATCTGAAAGACATCGATCAGCGCCTGCGCGACGAGGCGAACGAGCCGCTGGACGAGGAAATCCCCGTCGCCGAGCCGACCAAGAAGACGCAGATCGTCGCGATCTACGGCAAGGGCGGCATCGGCAAGTCGTTCACGCTGGCCAACCTGTCCAACATGATGGCCGAACAGGGCAAGCGCGTCCTGCTGATCGGCTGCGACCCGAAATCGGACACCACGTCGCTTCTGTTCGGCGGCAAGGCCTGCCCCACGATCATCGAGACCTCGACCAAGAAGAAGCTCGCCGGCGAGGAAGTGCAGATCGGCGACGTCTGCTTCAAGCGCAACGGCGTCTTCGCGATGGAGCTGGGCGGGCCTGAAGTCGGCCGCGGCTGCGGCGGGCGCGGCATCATCCACGGCTTCGAGCTGCTGGAAAAGCTGGGCTTCCACGACTGGGATTTCGACTACGTGCTGCTCGACTTCCTGGGCGACGTGGTCTGCGGCGGCTTCGGCCTGCCGATCGCCCGCGACATGGCGCAGAAGGTGATCCTGGTCGGCTCCAACGACCTGCAGTCGCTCTACGTTGCCAACAACGTCTGCTCGGCGGTGGAATACTTCCGCAAGCTCGGCGGCAATGTCGGCGTCGCGGGACTGGTCATCAACAAGGATGACGGCACCGGCGAGGCGCAGGCTTTTGCCGAGGCGGTGAACATCCCGGTTCTGGCGGCGATCCCGCAGGACGAGGATCTGCGCCGGAAATCGGCGAACTACCAGATCGTCGGCAGCGCCCAGAGCCAGTGGGGCGAGTTGTTCGCCGGGCTCGCGACCGCCGTGGCCGATGCGCCGCCGATCCGCCCCGCGCCGCTCGACCAGGACGGCCTGCTGGGCCTTTTCGCGCCCGAGGAGACCGGCGCGGGCTTCGAACTGACGCCCGCGACCGACGCGGACATGCGCGGCAAGAACGCCAAGCCGAAGAAATCCCTCGAAGTGGTGTACGACGATGTTTGACCTCGACGAACTCTCCCGCTGGGACGAGGCGCTGCAGGCGCTCGAACACCACGCCCCCGAACCCGCTGAACTCCAAGAGGCGCCCGCCAGGGATGCGGCGCCCCTGCGCGAACTGGAGGACGCATGACCGAAGAGGTCACATATGACAATGCCCACACCGCCGAGGTGATCGAGGGCACGCCGCGGGAGGCCGGAAACCCTCACGCGACGGGTGCCGACCCGGCGCTGGGCGACGGCATGGGCTGCCATGCCGGAGCGGCCGAGATGGAAAAGGCGGCCCGCATGGCGGGCAAGTCCGAGATTCTCGACCAGTACGCAAAGGACTATCCGCAAGGCCCGCACGACAGGCCGCAAAGCATGTGTCCGGCCTTCGGGTCGCTCCGTGTGGGGCTGAGGATGCGCCGCGTGGCGACCGTTCTGTCCGGTTCCGCCTGCTGCGTCTACGGCCTGACCTTTGTCAGCCATTTCTACGGCGCTCGGCGCTCGGTGGGCTACGTGCCGTTCAACTCCGAGACGCTGGTCACCGGCAAGCTGTTCGAGGACATCCGCGACTCCGTGCACGCGTTGGCCGATCCCGAGAAATACGACGCCATCGTGGTGACGAATCTCTGCGTGCCGACCGCGTCGGGCGTGCCGCTGCGGCTGTTGCCCGACGAGATCAATGGCGTGCGGATCGTGGGTATCGACGTGCCGGGCTTCGGCATTCCGACCCATGCCGAGGCCAAGGACGTTCTCGCCGGGGCGATGCTGAACTATGCCCGCCAAGAGGCCGAGGCCGGCCCGGTCGCCGCGCCCGAGGGCGGCGTGTCCGACCGGCCGACCGTCACGCTTCTGGGCGAGATGTTCCCCGCCGACCCGATCGTGATCGGCCAGATGCTCGACCCGCTGGGGCTGGCCTGCGGTCCCGTGGTGCCCGCGCGCGAGTGGCGTGAACTCTACGCCGCGCTCGACTGCGGCGCGGTCGCGGCGCTGCATCCGTTCTACACCGCGGCCATGCGTGAATTCGACGCGGCGGGCCGCCCGATCGTGGGTTCCGCCCCGGTCGGACATGACGGAACCGCCGCCTGGCTGGCCAATATCGGCGACGCCTTCGGCCTGCCGGCCGACAAGGTCGCCGCCGCCCAGAACGCCTTCCTGCCGGCGATCAAGCGGGCGCTGGAAGATGCCCCGGTCGATGGCACGATCACGCTGTCGGGGTATGAGGGGTCCGAACTTCTGGTGGCCCGCCTGCTGATCGAGTCGGGCGCGAAAATCCCTTATGTTGGAACGGCTTGCCCGAAAACGAAGCAATCCGAAGCCGACCGGGAATGGCTCGAGGCGCATGGCGCCAAGGTGGTCTATCGCGCCTCGCTCGAGGACGACTGCGCCGCCGTGGAGGCGATCAAGCCCGACCTCGCCATCGGCACCACGCCCGTCGTGCAGAAGGCCAAGGAACTGGCGGTTCCGGGCCTCTACTTCACGAACCTCATCTCGGCCCGTCCGCTGATGGGACCGGCCGGGGCGGGCAGCCTCGCGCAGGTGGTAAATGCGGCGATTGCGAACAAGGGCCGCATGGCATCGATGAAGGAATTCTTCGAAGGTGTGGGCGAGGGAGACACCGCCGGTGTTTGGGAAGGGGAACCGAATCTCCACCCCGAGTTCCGGGCGCTCCACGAGAAGAAGCTAGAGAAGAAGCGTCGCGCCGAGAAGGCGCAGGAGATGATCTGATGCTGGTCCAGGATCACGACAGAGCCGGAGGGTACTGGGGGGCCGTTTACGCCTTCTGTGCCGTCAAGGGCTTGCAGGTCGTCATCGACGGGCCCGTCGGATGCGAGAACCTGCCCGTCACCTCGGTGCTGCACTACACCGACGCGCTGCCGCCGCACGAACTGCCCATCGTCGTCACCGGCTTGGGCGAGGAAGAACTGGGTCGCGACGGCACCGAGGGCGCGATGAAGCGCGCCTGGGGCACCCTCGACCCCGCACTTCCGGCGGTCGTGGTGACCGGGTCCATCGCCGAGATGATCGGCGGCGGCGTCACCCCCCAGGGCACCAACATTCAGCGTTTCCTGCCGCGCACCATCGACGAGGACCAGTGGGAAGCCGCCGACCGGGCGATGACCTGGATCTTCACAGAGTTCGGCATGACCAAGGGCCGGATGCCGCCGGAGAAGAAACGCGAAGAGGGCGCCAAGCCGCGGGTCAACATCCTCGGCCCGATGTATGGCGTGTTCAACATGCCGTCTGACCTGGCCGAGATTCGCCGCCTAGTCGAAGGCATTGGCGCCGAGGTCAACATGGTGATGCCGCTCGGCGCGCACCTGGCCGAGATGCGCAACCTGGTCAACGCCGACGCCAATATCGTGATGTATCGCGAGTTCGGCCGGGGCCTCGCCGAGGTTCTGGGCAAGCCCTACCTGCAGGCGCCGATCGGGATCGATTCGACGACCAGGTTCCTGCGCAAGCTGGGCGAGATGCTCGATCTCGACCCCGAGCCCTTCATCGCCCGCGAGAAGCATTCCACGATCAAGCCGGTCTGGGATCTCTGGCGCTCGGTCACGCAGGACTTCTTCGCCACGGCGACCTTCGCCATCGTCGCGAACGAGACCTATGCCCGCGGCGTGCGGCATTTCCTGGAAAGCGATCTGGGCCTGCCCTGCGCCTTTGCCGTCGCCCGCAAGGCCGGCGCCAAGACCGACAACGACGAGGTCCGCGCGATGATGGCGCAGAAGCGTCCGCTCGTCGTGATGGGCTCGATCAACGAGAAGATGTACCTTGCCGAGTTGGGCGCGGGACACGGGCCGAAGCCGGCCTTCATCCCCGCCGGGTTCCCGGGCGCCGCCATCCGGCGCGCCACGGGCACGCCCTTCATGGGCTACGCAGGGGCGACCTACCTGCTTCAGGAAGTGTGCAATTCGCTGTTCGACGCGCTCTTCCACATCCTGCCGCTGGGCACCGAGATGGACTCGGCAGCGGCAACCCCCACCCGGCTTCGCCGCGATTTCCCCTGGGACGAGGACGCGCAGGCGCTCCTCGACCGGATCGTGGCCGAACACCCGGTTCTCACCCGCATTTCCGCCGCCAAGACGCTTCGCGATGCCGCCGAAAAGGCCGCGCTGGAGCAGGGGGCGGAACGCGTGGTGCGCGAAACCGTCGAGGCGCTCGCGCCCGCCGGTTTCGAAAGCCTTGTCAAAGGAGAAAGCAAATGACCGACCAGACTTCCGACGTCCATGTCGCGCGCGCGCACCGGCCGCCGAAAGTGGAGTTCATGGTCTACTTCACGATCATCTTCCTTGCCGCGCTGCCGCTCGCCTTCGTCGCGACGCTGCTGGCCGTGGTCAAGCGGGGCGATCTGAAGACGAAAGGGCCGGTGGCCCGTGCCTGGAGCCAGGCGCGGATCATCACGCCCATGATCTTTTCTGCCTGAGCGATCAGGCAGTTCACCGAGTTCGCCCTACTCCCGGTTGGGCGAATTGTCGGCAGGGCATGGTGCCTTGTCGGAACCCGGCCGCCGGGGTGCGCGGCATCAGTCTGACGATCCGGAGGAAAGTTAATGGCTGAATCTGACGTGTCGTTCACCGGTTTGACCGACGAGCAGGCGCAGGAAATCCACGCTGTCTACATGAGCGGGCTTTGGCTGTTCTCGGCCGTTGCCATCCTGGCTCACCTGGCAGTGTACATCTGGCGTCCGTGGCTCTGAGGAGGACCTGAACAATGGCAAAATTCTACAAGATCTGGATGATCTTCGACCCGCGCCGCGTGCTGGTTGCGCAAGGCGTGTTCCTCTTCCTGTTGGCGGTGATGATTCACCTGTTCGTGCTCAGCAACCCGTACTTCAACTGGTTGAACGTGGCTGCTGAAAAGGCCGCCGGCGCGTAAGCGACCCGCGGCCTTCCGGTGACGAACACTGGAAGTGGCATCAAGGCCGCGGGCGGGAGCCCCGATCTCCCGCCCGCGGCGATCTCGAAGAACAAGGACGGCTGAGGCCCGGACGGACACGGCCGCCATTTGCGGAGACAGACGATGGCACTGCTCAGTTTTGAGAGAAAGTATCGCGTCCGTGGAGGGACGCTCATCGGTGGCGATCTGTTCGACTTTTGGGTGGGGCCTTTCTACGTAGGCTTCTTCGGAGTGACGACGATCTTCTTCGCCACCCTCGGAACGGCGCTGATCCTCTACAGCGCGTCGCTTCAGGGGACCTTCAATCCCTGGACAATTCACGTTGCCCCGCCCGACCTCAGCTACGGTCTCGGCATCGCGCCCCTGGCCGAAGGCGGGCTCTGGCAATTCATCACCGTCTGCGCCATCGGCGCATTCGTCAGTTGGGCGCTGCGCGAGGTGGAGATCTGCCGCAAGCTCGGCATCGGCTACCATGTGCCGATCGCCTTCGGCTTCGCGATCCTCGCCTATGTGACGCTGGTGGTGTTCCGCCCGCTGCTGCTGGGCGCCTGGCACTTCGGTTTCCCGTACGGCATCTTCAGTCACCTGGACTGGGTGTCGAACACCGGCTACGCCTATCTGCACTTCCACTACAACCCCGCGCACATGCTGGCCGTGTCGCTGTTCTTCGCCACCTGTCTGGCGCTGGCGCTGCATGGCGGCCTGATCCTGTCGGCCTGTAACCCCGAGAAGGGCGAAGAGGCCAAGACCCCCGATCACGAGGACACGTTCTTCCGTGACTTCATCGGCTACTCGATCGGCACGCTCGGGATTCACCGGCTTGGCTGGCTTCTGGCCATCAACGCCGTCTTCTTCTCCGCGGTCTGCATCATCATCTCCGGTCCGCTCTGGACCGAGGGCTGGCCTGAATGGTGGACCTGGTGGAGCAACATGCCGATCTGGCCCGAAATCGAGGCGGCCGGCGCTGGCCAAGGAGTGATGTAACCATGGCTGAGTATCAGAACATCTTCACCCAGGTTCAGGTCGCGGGTCCCGGCGACTGGGGCATGGACAACGAGAACAACATGATGGAGGAGCGCGCCGGCGGTATCGGGAACTTCTCTATCCTCGGCTGGCTCGGGAACGCGCAGCTGGGCCCGATCTACCTGGGCTACAGCGGGGTGATCTCGCTCGTCGCCGGTTTCGCCGCGTTCTTCATCATCGGCCTCAACATGCTGGCCCAGGTGGACTGGTCGATCGTCCAGTTCCTGCGCCAGGGCTTCTGGCTGGCGCTGGAGCCGCCGAGCCCGGAATACGGGCTGCAGTTCCCGCCGCTCCATGACGGCGGCTGGTACATGATCGCCAGCTTCTTCCTGCTGGTGGCGGTCTGGGCCTGGTGGGTGCGCACCTACATGCTCGCGGTCGAGCACAAGATGGGCAAGCACATCGCCTGGGCGTTCCTCGCCGCGATCTGGCTCTTCATGGTGCTGGGCTTCTTCCGCCCGATCCTGATGGGCAGCTGGTCGGAAATGGTGCCCTACGGCATCTTCCCGCACCTCGACTGGACCACGGCCTTCTCGATCCGCTACGGCAACCTCTACTACAACCCGTTCCACGCGCTCTCGATCGCGTTCCTCTACGGCTCGGCCCTGCTCTTCGCGATGCATGGCGGCACGATCCTCTCGGTCACCCGCTTCGGCGGCGACCGCGAACTGGAGCAGATCTACGACCGCGGTACGGCGGCCGAGCGTGCGGCGCTGTTCTGGCGCTGGACCATGGGCTTCAACGCCACGATGGAAGGCATCCACCGCTGGGCCTGGTGGTTCGCGGTTCTCACCCCGATCACGGGCGGGATCGGCATCCTCCTGAGCGGCACCGTTGTCGACAACTGGTTCATCTGGGCCCAGGAGCACAACTTCGCGCCGACATATATCGAGCCCTACGGCTACGAAGCCTATAGCGGGCAAGGAGGCTGACATGTTGAAACTCCCCAAATGGTTCTTCAAGTGGAGTGAGGACAACCCCACCGATATCCGGGGTCCCGTGATCCTCGCGGGGACGGTGGGGTCGGCAGCGGCGGTCGTTGCGCTCATCGTGGCCTTCGACAACCCCTACCGGACCACGGACCAGCAGACCGGGCCCCGCGGGATCGGCATGGACGTCTCCAAGTTCGCGAAGGACAACGCGCAATACGACCCCTACGAGGAGACCTATGTCGCCTTCGATCGGGTCGAGGCACCGGAAGGGACGCCGACGGCGGCCGAGGCCTATGGCGACAGCGTCATCGCGTTCGGTGACATGGACCAGGCCAATTTCGACCGCCTGCAGGAGGCGATGAGCGCCTGGGTCGGCACCGACATCGTTCTCTACGACAACGGCGAGGTCGACGAGACCACGCTGGCGATCACCGAGAACTGCGTCGAGGCCACCCGCTATCTCAACGACGACTGGGACACGCACAACCTGGCGTCGGAAGGGATCGGCGTGAACTGCTATACCTGCCACCGGGGTCAGCCCACGCCTCCGGGCGCGTGGTTCGATCCGGGCGCGGTCAACTCCTCGGCCGAGGGCTGGGCGGCCGTCCAGAACCGGCTGTTGACCTACGAGCGGGCCGGCGTCACCGAGTTCGTCCACAAGTACACGGCCAGCGAGTTCACCTCGCTGCCGGTGGACTACAACGAGACGTTCCTGCTGGAGGGCGAGAGCATCAAGGTGCACGACCTCGAGTCCCGTGTCGACCAGCAGCCGGGCGATCCGACCTGGCAGAACGCCGAGCGGACCTATGCGCTGATGAACCACCAGTCGAACTCGCTCAACGTCAACTGCGTCTACTGCCACAACAGCCGGGCGTTCTACGACCCGACCCAGGTGACCCCGCAATGGTCGATCACCACGCTGGCGCAGACGATGCTGATCGACCTCAACCAGATCTTCTACGAGCCGCGCTCGGAGATCCTGGGCGAGGAATCCGGCAAGGTGAACTGCATGACCTGCCACATGGAGGTCATCCGTCCGCTCAACGGCCGCAACATGGTCGCCGAGTGGCCCGAACTCGCCACGGCCGGCGAGTGACCTGAATTCGGGCGCGGCGCCCCGGCGCCGTGCCCAACCCCATCGGGCCCTTGGCGGGGTCCGGTATTCGGGGCCTCCACACCCCGGTTCCCTTCCTGTCAGACACAGGACACTGGCGCCGTGTGGAGACGTGATCCACACGGCGCTTTTTTTGAGAAACGCGCGCGGGAGAAAACCGATGACCAAGCCCCTGACCCCGACACTGGACCGTGTCGCCGGCCCGGCCGACCTGAAGGGCATGAGCCAAGCCGAGCTGACCCAGCTGGCGCGGGACCTGCGAGAAGAGGTGATCTCGGTGGTGTCGCAAACCGGCGGGCACCTGGGCTCCTCGCTTGGCGTCGTCGAACTCACCGTGGCGCTCCACGCCGTCTTCAACACCCCCTTCGACAAGCTCGTCTGGGATGTCAGCCACCAATGCTACCCGCACAAGATCCTCACCGGCCGGCGCGACCGGATGCACACGCTGCGCCAGGGCGGCGGGCTGGCCGGGTTCTGCAAGCGTTCGGAAAGCGAGTATGACGCGTTCGGCGCGGGCCACTCGTCGACCTCGATCTCGGCCGCGCTCGGCTTTACCGTCGGCCGCGACATGGGCCAGCCCACCGGCGACGCCATCGCGGTGATCGGCGACGGGTCGATCTCGGCGGGCATGGCCTACGAGGCGCTGAACAATGCCGGGCACGAGAACCGGCGGATGTTCGTGATCCTGAACGACAACGAGATGTCCATCGCGCCCCCCGTGGGCGCGATGTCGAAATACCTCTCGGGGCTCTACAACGACACGCCCTTGGGCAAGCTCAAGGACATGGCCGAGGATTTCGAATCGGCGCTGCCGGGGCCCATTCGCGAAGGCGCGCGCCGCGCCCGCCAATTGGTCACCGGCTTCCCCGGCGGCGGCACCCTGTTCGAGGAGCTGGGCTTCGACTATATCGGCCCGATCGACGGCCACGACATGAGCCAGTTGATGACCGTGCTGCGCGCCGCCCGCGCGCGGGCCTCGGGGCCGATGCTGATTCATGTCTGCACGGTCAAGGGCAAGGGCTACAAGCCCGCCGAGGAAGCCCCCGATTGCGGGCATGGCGTGTCGAAATTCGATGTCGCCTCCGGCGCCCAGAAGAAGAGCCAGCCCAACGCGCCGTCCTATACCTCGGTCTTCGGCAAGACGCTGACGGCCGAGGCGGCGCGCGACCCCAAGGTCGTGGCGATCACCGCGGCGATGCCCTCGGGCACCGGGCTCAACATCATGCAGGACCGGTTCCCGCAGCGGGTGTTCGACGTGGGCATCGCGGAACAGCACGCCGTGACGTGCGCCGCGGGCATGGCCGCGTCGGGGCTCAAACCCTTCTGCGCGATCTACTCCACCTTCCTGCAGCGCGGCTACGACCAGGTCGTGCATGATGTCGCGATCCAGAAACTGCCGGTGCGATTCTGCATCGACCGGGCCGGTCTTGTGGGCGCCGATGGCTCGACCCATGCCGGCGCGTTCGACGTGGCCTACCTGGGCAACCTGCCCGGCATGACGGTGATGGCCGCCGCCGACGAGGCGGAACTGGTCCACATGGTCGCCACGGCTGCCGAATACGACGAAGGCCCCATCGCCTTCCGCTATCCGCGCGGCGAGGGGATGGGTGTCGAGATGCCCGAGCGAGGCCGGTTCCTTGAAATCGGCAAGGGCCGGATCGTGAAGGAGGGCACCAAGCTGGCCTTCCTCTCGCTCGGTGCGCCGCTCGTCGATTGCCTGGCCGCCGCAGAGGAGTTGGAAGCGCGCGGCGTGTCGGTAACCGTCGCCGATGCCCGCTTCGCCAAGCCGTTCGACACCGACCTCGTCGCCCGGCTCGCGGCCGAGCACGAGGCGCTGGTGACCGTCGAGCACGGTGCCGAAGGCGGCTTCGGCGCACTGGTTCTGCACTGGCTGGCGCGCACGGGGCGGCTGGACCGCGGCCTTGCGATCCGCACGATGACCCTGCCCGACAAGTTCATCGAGCAGGGCAGCCCCGCGCAGATGTATGCCGAGGCCGGCCTGACGGCACGCGATATCGCGACGACCGGGCTCGAGGCGCTGGGGATCGCGGCGGGACAGTTCGGCGCGGCCGCAGGTTAGGGCGGCCGCCCGCCGCTCAGAGGCTCGCGTCCAGCGCCGCCAGGATCGCGTCGCCCATGCCCGTTGTGGTGGTGGGCGTCGCCCCTTCGCTCTGCATAAGGTCGGCGGTGCGCACGCCGTCGGCGAGGACCTTCTCGACGGCCTGCTCCAGCCGCCGCGCCTCCTCCCCCTGGTCGAAGGAATAGCGCAGCGCCATCGCGAAGCTCAGGATGCAGGCGCAGGGGTTGGCCTTGTTCCGACCGGCGATGTCGGGGGCCGAGCCGTGGACGGGTTCGTAAAGCGCCTTGGGCCGGCCGTTCGCCATCGGCGCGCCGAGGCTCGCGGAGGGCAGCATCCCAAGCGACCCGGTCAGCATCGCGGCCACGTCCGACAGCAGGTCGCCGAACAGGTTGTCGGTCACGATCACGTCGAACTGCTTGGGCCAGCGGCACAGCTGCATGCCGCCGGCATCGGCATACATGTGCGACAGGTCCACCTCGGGGTAGCTTTCGTCATGCACCCGTTGCACCACCTCGCGCCACAGGATTCCCGATTCCATGACGTTGGCCTTCTCCATCGAGCAGACCTTGTTGCCGCGCCGCTTCGCCAGTTCGAAGGCCGACCGCGCGACCCGCTCGATCTCGGACTCGGTGTAGCGCTGGGTGTTGATGCCGACCCGCTCGCCGCCTTCCTCGGAGATGCCGCGCGGCTCGCCGAAATAGACCCCGCTCGTCAGCTCGCGCACGATCATGATGTCGAGCCCGGCCACCACGTCGCGCTTGAGCGACGAGAAATCGGCCAGCGCGTCGAAGCACTGCGCGGGGCGCAGGTTGGCGTAGAGGTCCATCTCCTTGCGCAGGCGCAACAGGCCGCGCTCGGGCTTCACGCTGAAATCGAGATCGTCGTATTTCGGCCCGCCGACCGCGCCCAGCAGCACCGCGTCGACCTCTTGCGCCCTGGCCATCGTGGCGTCCGCCAGCGGCACGCCGTGGGCGTCATAGGCCGCCCCCCCCACCAGATCCTCGGAGACATCGAAGCGCAGCCCCCGCCGATCCCCGAACCAGTCGATGATCCGGCGCACCTCCGCCATCACCTCGGGGCCGATGCCGTCGCCGGGCAGGATCAGAAGCGTGTTCGTCATGGGGGGCTGTCCTTGTCCTGAAAGGTCGGAAAGGGGCGTAGCCGTTGGCCCGGCGCGGGTCAAGGCAGGGCGACATCCACCCAGACGAGCCGGTGCCGCGAGGCCGCCGCGACGGTTTCGGCCATCTTCCCCTCGGCGGGCCAGAACACCCCCGCGCCGGTCACCTCGAACTCGGCCGAGGGCAGCACGTAGTCCACCCGCAGGTTGCCCGGATCGCCCTCGGCCCCGTCGTCCCAGTCGGCGGTGTCCAGCGCCGGGTCGCCGCGATGGGTGGCGTTCACGCCGCCCTGTTGCGCCGATGCCGCGACGCCGCCGTTGGAGCGCGGCGCCGGGTCCCGCAGGCGCGGATCGGCCAGGAAGCGCGCCATCGCCGCGCTGCGCCCGTCGCCGTCGACCGGGTCGAGATTGGCGTCGCCCAGCACCACGAACGGGCCCTCGGGCGGCGAAAGCCCCGGCAACGCGCCGTCCAGGTAAAGCGTCCACAGCCGCAACTCGTCGCGGTTTCGCAGGCCGTTCCGGTCCTCGGGGCCGTCGAAGACCGGCGGCGTGGCGTGGAACGCAAGCAGGTGGATCGCCGTTTCGCCCACCCGCACCGGCACGTCCCAATGCGCCCTGGTCGACAGCCGCTGAACCGCCTGCGCCTCGGCCGAGGGGAACGGGCGCCCCTCGGCCCGGGGCAGGGTCGCCGTGGGCATGTCCTTCCAGAGCAGGGCCGAGAGATCGCGCAGCCCGTCGCGGTCGACCGGGAAGCGCGAAAGCAGCGCCATGCCGTCCTGGCCCGGGAAGTAGCCGAAGCCCTGGCTGTCGCGCGGGCCGTCCGACCGACCGTCGCCGTCCAGATCGACCCCGGTGCGCCGCCCGGTGTTGGGAGGGCCCGCAAAAAGATGCGGATAATCCAGACCGCGCGCCCGCAGCCGGTTTGCCAGCGCCTCGAGCGCCAGGGCGTTCAGGTCGTAATCGAGGCCCTGCAACAGCAGGATGTCTGGCCCGACCGCAACGATCACTTCCACGACGGCGGCCACCTGGGGATCGTCGCCCGACAGGATATCGGCGAGCAGGAGCCCCGGTCCCTTGCGCGAAAGCTCGGTGTTGAAACTGGCGATGCGCAGGTCGGTCGCCGCGGCCATGCCGGCGACCAGCCACAGGAGCGCACCGATCAGACCGGCACGAGCGCGGGGTCGGAGTCGGGTGCGGCGCGGCGGCGCTGTTCGCGGATCATCGCGGCGATGCGGCCGATGGCGATGCCGCGCATGAACAGGCTGGCGGGAAGCAGGGCCCATGCGGAGACCGTCCAGATCAGGGTTTGCGGTTGCTCCAACGAGAACGGATCGAACGGCGTCGTGGACGCCCTCAGGATCACTGGTATCAGGAAAGGCAACACGAAGCCCAGCGCGACGTTGAACCGCGCGTCCCGCGACATCCGGTCGGCCACGTCGCCGCCTGTCGTGGGATCGAAGGTGGGCAGGTTGATCCAGACATTGAAGGCGCCCCGGCCCGACGGCCAGCGGGTGATCCGGGTGTAGATGGTGAAGACGGCCAGCGACAGCAGCGAGATCAGGTAGGCCATTCCCGCGGCGCTGAGCACCAGGTCGACCAGCCAGGGCGGTGCGTCCGCCGGCAGAAGCAGCGCGAAGAGCCGCACGGGGCTGTAGGGAAAGTCGATCGCCGCGGCGATCACCGACCCGACCGCATGCGCACCCGCCGTGACCGCGGAGGGGCGTATCTCGTCGAGGCAGATCACCGTCAGCACCAGGACGGTGACGAACATCGCGAGGAAGCGAATGCGGTTGAACGGGGGCGCGTCTCGAAACTCCACCAGGCCCGGATAGGTCGCCGCGTATTCGAAGACCGTCAGGCCGGCGGCGAAGATGCACAGCAGCACGACGATCTGCGAGACGTCACCGGGCACGTTCGGCAGCAGCAGGGACGGCGTCGAGATCATCAACACCACCAGACAGCCCCGCAGGATGGCGCCGAAAAGCCGCGTCATCCCGCGTCCCGCCCCTCGCCGAGGCCGGAGCCGGGCGCCATCCGCGCCGCCCGTCCGGTGACTTTCCGCTCATCCCAGCGGTGTGCCATGTCCTTGCCCCATTCGTGCCGTGACGATTCCGGCCCCGCGTGCCGGGCTCAATCGTTGCGATTCGAATGGGGCGATTTCATGGTGAGACTGTCCCGAAATCGGGCAAATCCCTGTACGACGTCGGGCCGCCCGTCGGACGGCCCGCGCCTGTGCACCTCTGGTTGTCCCGCGCTCCAGGCGGGGCGGCGGGCGTTCAGACCCAAGGCCGCTCCTGCGCCATGCGCGACTCGAACCCGTTGATCGCGGGGGCCTTTTCAAGCGTCAGGCCGATATCGTCGAGACCGTTGAGAAGGCAGTGCTTGCGGAACGGGTCGACCTCGAAGGGGAATGCCTCGCCTTCCGCGGTCGTGATCACCTGCGCGTCGAGATCGACCGTCATCCGCGCGTTCGCGCCCTTCTCGGCCTCCCGCATCAGCGTGTCCACCTGGTCCTGCGGCAGCACGATCGGAAGGATGCCGTTCTTGAAGCAGTTGTTGAAGAAGATGTCGGCGAAACCCGGCGCCACGATGCAGCGGATGCCGAAATCGCGGATCGCCCAGGGCGCGTGTTCCCGCGACGACCCGCAGCCGAAATTGTCGCCCGCGACCAGGATTTCCGCCTCGCGATAGGCCGGCTTGTTCAGCACGAAATCGGGGATCTCGTTGCCCTGGTCGTCATAGCGCATCTCGTCGAACAGGTTGACGCCCAGCCCGGTGCGCTTGATCGTTTTCAGGAACTGCTTGGGGATGATCATGTCGGTGTCGACATTGACCAGCGGCAGCGGCGCGGCGATGCCGGTGAATTTCTCGTACTTGTCCATCGTCCCGCCTCCTCAGACCGTTTCGCCCATGAATTCGCGCACATCCGTCAGGTGCCCGGTGACCGCTGCGGCGGCCGCCATCGCGGGGCTCATCAGGTGGGTGCGCCCGCCGCGGCCCATGCGTCCCTCGAAGTTGCGATTGGACGTCGCCGCGCAGCGCTCGCCCGGGGCCAGCTGGTCGGGATTCATGCCCAGGCACATCGAACAGCCCGCGAGCCGCCATTCGAAGCCCGCCTCGGTGAACACCTTGTCCAGCCCCTCTTCCTCGGCCTGCGCGCGCACCAGGCCCGAACCCGGCACCACCATGCCGCGCACGCCCTCGGCCAGCTTGCGGCCCCTGAGGATCTCGGCCGCGGCGCGCAAATCCTCGATCCGGCCGTTGGTGCAGGACCCGATGAAGACCGCGTCCACCTTGATCTCGTCGAGGGGCGTGCCCGGTTCCAGCCCCATGTAATCCAGCGACCGGCGCGCGGCCTCGACCTTGCCGCCGGCAAAGTCCTCGGGCGCGGGGACGACGCCGGTGATCGGCAGCACGTCCTCGGGCGAGGTGCCCCAGGTGACGACGGGGGCGATCTCCTCGGCGCGGATCGTCACCACCTTGTCCCACTGCGCGTCCGGATCGGATTTCAGCGTCTTCCACCAGGCCATCGCCGCTTCCCACTGGGCACCCTTCGGCGCGTGGGGCCGGCCCGCGATATAGGCGAAGGTCTTTTCGTCGGGGGCGATCAGCCCGGCCCGCGCGCCCCCCTCGATCGCCATGTTGCAGACGGTCATCCGGCCTTCCATGGACAACTCGCGGATCGCGTCGCCGCAATACTCGATCACATAGCCGGTGCCGCCCGCGGTGCCGGTCCGCCCGATGATCGTCAGGGTGATGTCCTTGGCCGTGACCCCCGGCGGCAGGGTGCCGGTGATCTCGACCTTCATGTTCTTGGACTTCTTCTGGATCAGGGTCTGGGTGGCGAGGACGTGTTCGACCTCGGACGTGCCGATCCCGTGCGCGAGCGCACCGAACGCGCCATGGGTCGCGGTGTGGCTGTCGCCGCAGACGATGGTCATGCCCGGCAGCGTCCAGCCCTGTTCCGGGCCGATGATGTGGACGATGCCCTGGCGGACATCGCTGACGGGATAGTAGTGGATGCCGAATTCGCGCGCGTTGCGGTCCAGCGCCTCGACCTGGATGCGGCTCTCCTCGTTCTCGATGCCCTTCTCGCGGCCGAGCGTGGTCGGCACGTTGTGGTCGGGCACGGCGATGGTCTTTTCGGGCGCGCGCACGCTGCGCCCGGCCATCCGCAGCCCTTCGAAGGCCTGCGGGCTGGTGACCTCGTGCACGAGGTGGCGGTCGATATAGAGCAGGCTCGTGCCGTCCTCGGCCTCGTCAACCAGGTGGGCATCCCAGATCTTGTCGTAAAGCGTCTTGCCGGTCATGGAACTCTCCGCGGCAGGTGTTCGGAAATTGCGAAACGGGCGGGACGCCGCCTCATGGGCGGGCGAGCACCGAGCGGGCCGCGCCGAAGAACCGCCAGGGCAGGCGCGCGCGGTCGTCCATGTCGAAGATGCGTTTCATGGCCGTCCAGATACGCCCTTGGCCGCCGCCGATCAAGGCTGCATGCTTGTCGCCCCGGTGTGCCCCGTGCCAGTCTGCGACCGAGGAGGGCGGATGGAAGCCGACCCGATATCGCTCATGGATCAGGTGCAGGCGCTGGCCGATCAGGCCCTTGTCTTCCTTCAGGGGATGACGCGGCCGGGATGGCGCCTCTACCAGATCGGCATCGTGCTCGCGCTGGCGCTCTTGGCGGAGCTGGCCGCGTGGGGGCTTCGCGGCCGGTTCCACGACTGGCTGCGTACGCGTGAGGGGTGGCCGCGCTGGCGGCTGCGGGTGGCGCTGATCCTGTTGCGCCGGCTCCGGCTGATCCTCTTCGTGCTCGCGGCGTGGGCGGTGACCTTGGTGATGCGCGAGGTCACCTGGCCCTCGCGCAGCTACCTGATCGGCATCGCGGCGACGCTGGCCACCGCCTGGCTCGGGGTCGGGCTCGCCGCGCGGCTGGTCCGAAACGTCGTGCTGCGGCGGATGGTGTCCTGGGCGCTGTGGATCTACGTCACCTTCTACGTCCTCAACCTGACCGACGAGGCCGCGGCGCTTCTGGACGACCTCGCGATCTCCTTCGGCGAGATGCGCCTCTCGGCGCTCACGCTGCTGAAGGCGGCGGTCCTGACCGGCATCCTGTTTGCCGCCGCGCGGATCGTCGCCCGCAACTCCGCGGCCCGGATTCGCGCCGACGAGGACATCTCGCCCTCGATGCGGGTGCTGATGGTCAAGATCCTGCAGGTGTCTCTTTACGGGCTGGCGATCTTCATCGGGGTGCAGGCCGTGGGCTTCGACCTCACCGGCCTCGCCTTCCTGTCGGGGGCGATCGGCGTCGGGCTCGGCTTCGGGCTGCAGAAAGTCGTCTCGAACCTCGTGTCGGGCTTCATCATCCTGCTCGACAAGTCGATCAAGCCGGGCGACGTGATTTCGCTGGGCGAGACCTTCGGCTGGATCAACCAGCTGGGCGCGCGCTACGTCTCCGTGGTCACGCGCGACGGCAAGGAATACCTGATCCCGAACGAGGATCTGATCACCAGCCGGGTGGTTAACTGGTCCCATTCCAACGAGTTCGTCCGGCTCGACATCTATTTCGGCACCTCCTACGGCGACGATCCGCACAAGGTGCGCGAGATCGCGGTGGAGGCCGCCGCCACGGTGGACCGCGTGCTGGCCGCCCGCCCGCCGGTGTGCCACATCGTGGGCTTCGGCGACAGTTCGGTCGACTACATCCTGCGGTTCTGGATCGTCGACCCCACCCAGGGGCTCACCAATGTCCGCGGCAATGTCTATCTGGCGCTCTGGGACGCCTTCGAGGCCAACGGCGTGACGATTCCCTTCCCCCAGCGCGAGGTCAAGCTGCTCGAAGGCAGCCAGGTGCGCAGCGCGCCCGCGCCCGACTAGGCCGCCAATGCCCGTTGGGGGCGGTGGATGCGGGCGCCGCGCCAGTCGGGGCGACCGCACGACGGCGTTACTGGTCCATGCTCTCGCTCCGGCGGTCGCACTCTTCGCAGATGCCCTCGATCCGTCTGCAGGAACGGCCGCACCGGCTGCATTCGCTCGAGGCCCTGGTCACGCACAGGGCGGCTGCAAGCAGCGCGGCCAGGGCCCCCAGCCCCGCAACGATGGCCAGCGTGGCCAAGGTTTTCAGCAAAACCGGAATCGAAACACCAACCATGGTCTACCCCTTACGCATGTCCGGCCGGGGGGCCTTGGGCCGCCGGCCGGACATGCGTTTTTCAGCACCGCGCCGGGATTTTTGCAAGCGGCCCCCTTCGCCTCTGTGTTCGAGTATGACCTGCCCGGCACGTCAGTTCTTGTCGTGGACGTGCGCCGGATGCCTTGCCGGATGTCAGCGGTGTGCCGTTGCGCCCCGGTCGCATGACGGAGCGGCCCCGTTGCCTTGCGCGGCGGTCGGTCGCATACTTTACCCGGTCGCGCTTCGCCCTATTGCTCTTGAGGGTCGGGCGGGGGCGATGCCGTGCGGCAACGGTCGTGACGCAGGAGACACGGAGAGCAAGCGGCACCGGTCGGTGCAGGGCCTGCACGAGAATCACCAGGACATCCGGGGAGATCACACCCAATGCAAGACTACGACGCCCGCCAGGCGCGGCCCCACCCGGCCGCTCGCCTTTTCGCGCGCGAGCACATGGCCGGAGCGATGAACCGGCGCGAGTTCCTGGGCCGGGCCACCGCTCTCGGCCTCTCGGCCGGCGCCGCCTACGGCTTGATCGGCCTGCCCGCCCCGGCCCGTGCGCAGGCAACCCCGCAGACGGGTGGCACGCTGCGCATCCAGACCAGCTGCCGCGAGTTGAAGGACCCGCGCACCTATGACTGGCCCGAGATGGCCAACCAGACGCGCGGCATCGTCGAGTATCTCGCCGAGGTTCTGCGCGACGGCACGCTGGCCCCGGTTCTGCTGGAAAGCTGGGAGGCCAATGCCGACGCCACCGAATACACCTTGAACGTTCGCCAGGGCGTCAAGTGGAACAACGGCGACGACTTCACCGCCGAGGACGTCGCCGCCAACATCGTCGGCTGGTGCGATGGGTCGGTCGAGGGCAACTCGATGGCCACCCGCATGGCCGCCCTGGTCGCCGACGGCGCGGCCGCCGAGGGCGCGGTCGAGGTGGTGGACAGCCACACCGTCCGGCTTCGGCTGGCCTACCCGGACGGCACGCTGATGTTCGGTATGGCCGACTACCCCGCCGCGATCATGCACCGCGACAGGATCGGCACCTCGGTGCTCGATCACGGCATCGGCACCGGCGCCTACATGTTCGACGAGTTTCGCGTGGGCGAGCGGGTCGTGCTGGTGAAGAACCCGGACCACAGCTATTGGGGCGAGGCCTGGCTCGACCGGGTCGAGATGCTGGACTACGGCACCGACCCGGCCGCGTGGCTGGCCGGCGCGGACTCCGACGAGTTCGACATGGTCTACGAAACCACGGCCGACTTTCTGGACATCTTCGATTCGCTCGGCTGGGTGCGGAGCGAGATCGGCACCGCCGCGACCGTGGTGATCCGCCCCAACCAGGAGGCCGAGATCGACGGCGCGCGGCCTTATGCCGATGTCCGCGTGCGCCGCGCCCTGCAATTGGCGGTCGACAACCGGGTGCCGCTGGAACTGGGCCTGTCGAACCACGGCGCGCTGTCGAACAACAACTACCACGTGGCGCCGGGCGTCAACCCGGACCATGCGCAGATCCCGGGCCATGACCGCGATGTGGACGAGGCCCGCCGCCTGATGGAAGAGGCGGGCATGCTGGAGTTCGAGCACGAGCTGATCTCGATCGACGACGGGTTCATCAAGGCCACCACCGACGCGGTGGCCGCGCAGCTGCGCGATGCGGGCTTCAAGGTCAAGCGCACGGTCATGCCCGGCTCGACCTTCTGGAACGACTGGACGAAATATCCGTTCTCCTCGACCAACTGGGGCCATCGCGAAACCGGCATCCAGTCGCTGAACCTCGCCTACCACTCGACCGCCACCTGGAACGAGGCGGGGTTCCGCTCCGAGGCGTTCGATGGGCTGCTGGCCCAGGCGACCGCGATCGCGGACAACACCGCGCGGCAAGAGGTCATGGCCGAGCTGGAGCAGATGATGGTGGACGAGGGCGTCGCGATCATCCCCTACTTCCGAACGATCTTCCGGCACTACACGGACGGCCTGATCGGGGCGGAGCAGCACCCGAAATACGAGATCAACATTCACCGGATCGGCTGGGCCTGACCCGGTCACCGGGCAGGGGGCGCGCAGGCGGCAGTCCGGTCGAGCGGACCGGGGCTGCCGCCGCCCGGCCCGGCGGGCCTGCCGGCCTCGGCGCGGTTCGCGCGCTGCACATGTAACCGGCTTTGCGTGGCCGGCGGGGTTGCGCGGTGGGCAGCGCGCATTTCCCGCGGGTCCGGCAGCGTTTGCGCCTCGGCTGGCGCGGTGGAGCTGTTGCAGGATCGACGGGAACGCCGCGGGGCCGAGACCGTTGCCCGTCGGCGGGATGTCGGAAAGCGGCGCGTCTGCGGCGCTGCGGCGACGGCACCGCGGGCTCTGCCGTGCCATGGCCGGGTCACGACCGGCGGACGGCAGCAGGGGAAGGATCGATGATCCAGGTGTTATCCGGCGTTTGGGCGCTTCTCGTCGGGATCGTGCTCATCATGCTCGGCAACGGCATGCATTTCACGCTGATCGGGTTGCGCGGCGGCATCGAGGGGTTCTCGGCCGCGGAACTGGCCGTCATCACGTCGGGCTATTTCGTGGGCTTCCTGTCGGGCGCGCGCCTGACGCCGCGCCTGATCCGGCGCGTCGGGCATGTGCGCGTCTTCGCGGCGCTGGGCAGCTTCATGTCGGCGGGGCTGATCGCCTTCACGCTGCTGCCCGAGCCCTGGGCCTGGACGATCCTGCGCGTTCTTCTGGGCTTCTGCATGTCGGGCATCTACGTCGCGGCCGAAAGCTGGCTGAACAACGCCGCCACCAACGAGACGCGCGGCAAGGTGCTGTCGGCCTACATGATCGCGCAGACGCTGGGCATCATCGGGGCACAGGGCCTCCTGACGCTGGGCGACGCGGCGACCGCGGGGCTGTTCATCGGCGCCTCGATCCTGGTCTCGATCTCCTTTGCGCCGATCCTGCTGTCGGCCACCCCGGTCCCCGCGGTCGAGGTCGCGCGCCCGATGTCGTTGCGCGATCTGTTCGCGGGCTCGCCGCTGGGGACGGCGGGGATCTTCCTTCTCGGCAGCATCTACGCAACGCAGGCGGGCATGGGCGCCGTCTTCGGCAGCCAGATCGGGATGACGGCCTCGCAGATCGCGCTCTTCGTGGCGATGCTGTTCGCGGGCGCGCTGGTCCTGCAATACCCCGTCGGCTGGCTCTCGGACCGGGTGGACCGGCGCAAGCTGATCTTCGGGGCGGCGCTGCTGGGCGCGACGTCCTGCGGGCTCGGCTGGCTGGCCGGCAGCGGCATGGCACCGGTGGGCGGCGGCGGGCTCTGGCCGCTGATGGCCGCGGCATTCCTTGCCGGGGGGGTCACGACGCCGCTTTACGCGCTGCTTCTGGCCTATACCAACGACTTCCTGTCGGCCGAGGAAATGCCGGCCGCCTCGGGCGGGCTGGTCTTCACCTTCGGGCTCGGCGCCATCTTCGGCCCGCTGGCGACGGGCTGGGCGATGAACGGCTTCGGGCCCTTCGCGTTCTGGCCGGTTCTCGGGGCGACATTCTTTGTCCTGGCGCTCTACGCGCTCTATCGCATGAGCCAGCGGGCGGCCGCCCCGGCCGAAGAGACCGAAAGTTATCTCGGCGTGCTTCCCACCGCTTCCGTCGTCGCGGTCGAAGCCGCCGGGGCCTGGGCCGCCGAGCAGGCCGAGGCCGAACGCCAGGCGCAGGACGACCCGGCCTGACCGCGCGACGGCGGGCTCCCGCGCCGAAGGACCCGCCGCCGCGGGTTGCCGCGGGCCCGCCGCGCGGGCATTCTCGCGGCGCACCCGGAACGTCCGGCCACCGCCGGGCGACGTGTCGGAGGCCCACGCAATGCCCAAGGCGACTGGCGCCGCCGCCCGACACCGCAGACCGCATGCGGCGGCCATCGGCCGGTCGCTGGACATCTACTATCGGGACACGGATCGGACCGCGCGCATGGACCGGCTGCATGCCGCCTTCGTCACGCCGGGCGCGCCGGTTTTCGATATCGGGGCGCATGTCGGCGACCGCACCGGCAGTTTCCTGCGGCACGGGGCGTCCGTCGTCGCGCTGGAGCCGCAGCCGCAGGTCTTTCGTGCCCTGCGCCTGATCCACGGGCGCCACCCCGCCGCGGTGTTGCTGCCTGCGGCCGCCGGTGCCGCGCCGGGCACGCTCACGCTGCATCTCAACACGCGCAATCCCACCGTTTCCACCGTGGCGCCGGGCTTCCTGTCCGCGGCCGCCGATGCGCCGGGCTGGCGGGACGAGGTCTGGGACGGGACGGTCACCGTTCCGGTCGTCACGCTCGACCTGCTGATCGCACGCCACGGCCTGCCCGCCTTCGTCAAGATCGACGTGGAGGGCCATGAACCGGCGGTGTTGCAGGGGCTGAGCGCCCCGTTGCCCGCCCTGTCCTTCGAGTTCACCACGATCCAGCGCCGCGCCGCCCATGCCTGCATCGCGCGGCTGGGCGCCCTGGGGCGCTACGCCTACAACCTCAGCCTGGGCGAAGAGCACCGGCTGCGCCATGACGTCTGGCTGACCGCGGCGGAGATGCAGGCCGAACTCGACGCGCTGCCCGAGACCGCGAACTCGGGCGATGTCTACGCAAGGCGGGTCTGAAACGGCCGCGGATCGGGCGCCCTGGGGCCGTGTGCGGTCCCCGGTGCCGGGGCGGGTGCAATTGCGAGTCCGGCGGTATAGGCTGCCTCGCGAAAGGGAGGAGAACCATCCATGCGTTTACCAGTTTTCGCCGGCCTCGCCGCGCTGGCGGCCCTGCACGTCGCCCCGGCCCATGCCGACACGGCGTGCACGGCCCTGACGGGCACCGTATTTCCCGCAGGCCATGTCACCAGCGCCCGGGTCATGCCGGAAGCCGACGGCCTGCCCGCCTATTGCGAGGTGCGGGCGACAGCGCTGCCCGCCATCTCGATCGAGGTGCGCCTGCCGATGGAGGGATGGAACGGCAAGTATTACCAGGCCGGCTGCGGCGGGTTCTGCGGCATCCTCGGCCGCGCCGATGCGGGCTCGGGCTGGATCAACGCGATGCGGCCCGGGCTGGAACGCGGCTATGCCACCGCGACCTCAGACAGCGGGCATCACGGGCTGTCGGTCGTCGACGCAAGCTGGGCGGACCACAACCCGCAGGCCGAACGCGACTGGGGCTGGCGCTCGATCGGCGAGACGAACCGGGTGGCGGGCCACCTGATCGACGCGTTCTACGGCGAGCCGGCGGAACAGGCGATCTTCCAGGGCTGCTCCACCGGCGGGCGCATGGCGCACATGGCGGCGCTGCGCTACCCCGAGATGTTCGACGGCATCATCTCGGGCGCGCCGGCGATGGACTATACCGGGCTCGTGGCGACCGCGCTCAGCTGGTTCATGCAGGCCAATACCGACGCGGACGGCACCCCGATTCTCAAGCCCGGCAAGGAGGCGCTGGTGGGCGAGGCGGTGCTGGCGCAATGCGACGGGGCCGACGGCGCCGAGGACGGGCTGATCGCCGACCCGCGCGCCTGCGATGTCGACCTGTCGGGTCTGGCCTGCACCGACGCGGCGGCCGAGGATTGCCTGACCGAGGCCGAGCTGGGGGTCATCGCCAAGTGGCGCGAGGGGCCGCGGAATGCGGCGGGCGACCAGCTCTACCCCGGTGGCATCCCCGAAGGATCGGAGCCGTTCTGGGGCCTGTGGCTGACCGGCCTTCCGGGCGGCGGGGGCAAGCTCAACCATGCCTTCGCGGCGAATTTCGGGGCCTACATGGCCTTCGCGGACGATCCCGGCGCGGGCTGGGCGCCCACGGATTTCGATTTCGAGACCGACCCGGCGCGGCTTGCCGCGATGGCCTCGGTCTACAACGCCGACGACCCGGATATCTCGGCCTTTCGCGCGGCGGGCGGCAAGATGATCGTCTGGCACGGCTGGGCCGACGCGATCGTCACGCCCTACAAGACCGTGGACTGGTACGAGAAGGCCGCCGAGGTCGCGGGCGGGGAAGACGCGCTGAACGAAAACGTGGCGCTCTTCATGGTCCCGGGCCTCGACCATTGCGGGCTGCAGCCGGGGCCGACGGGGCTGAGCCAGGCCGATCTCGACCCGCTGACGCCGCTTGAGGCGTGGCTGGCCGACGGCACCGCGCCGCGCTCGATCATGGCGGCGGAGTAGCGCGGCGCGGCCGGGCGGGGCGCCGGGCCTTTCACGCCGCTAAGCGCTGGACAGTCGCGGGCGGGACGTTAGGCTCCGTCCAACCGGTCGGGGGAGAGAGAATCGACGGGCCCTCGGACAGCTTCTGGCGGTCCGCGACGGGAGGAAGACCAGAGGTTCACGAACGCCCCGGACCGGGTGTCGCGGCGACGGCTGACCGCCCCGACATCCGGGGGCCGCCGCGCGGGGAACGCTCCGCGGCGCTTGCGAAACGAAAATCGGCCGCGCCCGGACAGAACAGGCTCCGGGACGCGCCAGGGAGGAAACGGGGGAGGGCAGTCGCACGTGTTACGCGCGCTCGGATGGATCAACGAGGCGGTCGGACGGGTCATCGCGATCCTCGCGATCGTCTTCGCCGCGATCATCGTCTACGACGTGATCCTGCGTTACGCGTTCAACGACCCCACGCGCTGGGCGTTCGACGTGACCAAGCAGATGTTCGGCTTCTACTTCATCTTGCTGGGGGGCTACGCGCTGCGCCACCAGGCGCATGTGCGGGTCGACCTGTTGACCGAGACGCTGCGCCACGGCGCGCGCCGCTGGGTCGATGCGGCGGGCTACATCCTGTTCTTCTTCCCCTTCGCCTGGGTGTTCCTGACCCGCACCTACGATTTCGCGGCCACCTCCTGGGCGCAGGGCGAAACGACCTACGGCGCGGTGCAGATCCCCGTCTATCCGCTGAAGGCGGCGATGTGCGTCGCCGCGGCGCTCCTGCTGCTGCAGGGGATCATCGAATTCCTGAAACTCGTTCTCAACCGGCCGGGCGATCTCTATGGGTCCTGAATATATCGCGCTTTTCATGTTCGGGATGCTGCTCGTCGGCCTTCTGATGGGGCATCCGCTGGCCTTCGTCCTCGGCGGGACGGCCGTGGCCGGCGCGATCGTCGCCGGCAAGCCGATGGTGCTGGGCATCGTGGTCAACCGCGTCTTCGGCGACGTGCTCGACAATTACACCCTGATCGCGATTCCGCTGTTCGTGCTGATGGCCCGCTTCCTGTCGGACTCGGGCGTGACCGACAAGATGTTCGAGTCGTTGCGGCTTCTGACGGCGGGCGTGCATGGCGGGCTGGCCCTGGCGGTGGTGTTCATCTCGATCCTGCTGGCCGCGACCACCGGCATCATCGGCGCCTCGATCACCGTGATCGGCTTCATGGCGCTCAGGCCGATGCTGCAATACGGCTACAGCCCGACGCTGACGACCGGCGTGATCGCCGCCTCGGGCTGCCTCGGCATCCTGATCCCGCCCTCGATCATGCTGATCCTGATGGCGAGCTATTCGCCGCTCTCGGTGGGCGAGCTTTTCGCAGGCTCGATGGTGCCCGGCGTGCTGCTGGGACTCGTCTATGCCGGCTGGGTGGCGCTGGTCGCGGCCTTCCGCCACGACATGGCGCCGCCCGTGCCCGCCGACGACAAGATCAGCCGCCCGGCGCTCCTCCGCATGCTGATCCTCGAGGCGGTGCCGCCGCTGGTGCTGATCCTCGGCATCCTCGGCTCGCTGCTGGCGGGCATCGCCACCGCGACCGAGGCCTCGGCCATCGGTGTCTTTCTCGCGCTCGGCATCGTGATCCTGCGCGGGCGCTTCGAGCTGAAGACCTTCTACGGCGCGCTGATCGAGACGGCGCGCACTTCGGCGATGATCCTGTTCATCGTGGTCGGGGCCACGGCGTTTACCGGCGTCTTCAACATCACCGGGGGCCTGCGCGCCACGCAGGAGATCATCCGCGGCCTGGAGATGGAGCCCTGGATGCTCATCACCATGATGATGTTCATCGTGTTCATCCTCGGCGCCTTCCTCGACTGGACCGGGATCGTGCTGCTGTCCTTCCCGATCTTCCTGCCCATCGTGCAGGAGATGGACGTGAGCCTTCTGTGGTTCGTCGTTCTGATGGCGGTGGTGCTTCAGACCTCGTTCCTGACGCCGCCCTTCGGCTATGCGCTCTTCTATCTCAGGGCGATCGCACCGAAGGAGGTGAAGACCACGCATATCATCCAGGGGGTCCTGCCCTTCATCGGGCTGATCCTGGTGATGTGCCTGCTCGTGGCGTTCTTTCCGGGCCTCGTGACGTGGCTGCCCGAGGCGCTCTATGGCGAGGGCCGATGACGGCCCTGCCCGACAACAACCAGAAGAGGCCTCCAAGGCCCCACCCCCAGTAATTATCAGGAGGATTACCGATGCGATCCACACTCTTCGGAACGGCGGTGGCCGCGCTGGCCGCGCTGCCCGCAGTCGCCCAGGAGAACTGGACGATGACCACCACCTGGCCGTCGTCGCTCGAACTGATCGAAACCGACCGGCATTTCGTCGACCTCGCCAACAAGCTGACCGAGGGCGAGCTGACCATCGAGTTCTACGAGGGCGGCTCGCTCGTGCCGGCGGGCGAGGTGTTCGGCGCGGTGCAGTCGGGCACCGTGCAGGCCGGGGCCGACTGGCCGGGCTACTGGGCCGGGCGCGACGCGGCGTTCTCGCCGCTGGCCACCACGCCCAGCCTGTTCAACGCGGTCGACTACGTGAACTGGATCCAGCAATGGGGCGGCGCCGATCTCTACAACGAGATCTACGGCAATTTCGACATGGTCTACCTGCCCTACGGCGTGACCAACAACGAATCCGGCTTCCGCACCAACGAGCCGATCGTCAGCCTCGACGACCTCCAGGGCAAGCGGCTGCGGGTCTCGGGCCTCGAACAGGGCAAGCTTCTGGAACGGCTCGGCGGCAGCCAGGTCTCGATGGCCGGCGGCGAGATCTACCAGGCGCTGGAACGCGGCGTGATCGACGGCGGCGAATTCTCGACCCCCAATGTCGACTGGTCGGCGGGCTTCCAGCAGGTCACCGGCTACTGGGCGACGCCCGGCTGGCACCAGTCGGCCTCGGTCTTTGGCGTGATGATCAACAAGTCCGCCTGGGACGCGCTCGGCCCCGAGACCCGGGAAAAGCTGCAGATCGCCGCGGACGCGACGCTTCTGTGGTCGCTGGCCTTCACCGAGAAGCGCGCGACCGAGGCCTATGCCAAGTTCGAGGAGGCGGTCGAGATCAACCGCTATGACGACGCGATGCTGGAGCAGGTGCAGCAGATGGCCAACGAGGTGATCGTCGAGACGGCCTGCGAGAACCCGAACTCGGCCAAGGTCTATCTCAGCCAGCTCGAATACCTCGCGGACTACGCCCGCTGGCGCGACGCCTCGGCGCCGTTCAACCTCGGCCGCACGCCCGACGGCCCGGATATCGAGGCGGTGCGCGACTGCGTGCAGTAGGCCGCGCGCCCGCGCAGACGGGGCCGGGCCCGCGCCCGGCCCCGTCGCACCGGCGGGTCCCGCGGCGCGCCCGAACGCTCGTGCGGCGCGCGGGACATTGAGATTTGCCGACCCCGATGCTATCTTTCACCCATGCCCAGCGTCGGGGCGCAGACGGCGCGCAGCGTAGGAGGACAATGTCCTGTCTCACCATGTTGAGGCGGCCCGCGAGGCGGCCGCACCGAATCCAGCCATGACGGCGCGGATTCCCGACGCGTCGAGCGAAGACCTGCTTGAC
The DNA here is from genome assembly GCF_900142935.1 of Rhodovulum sp. ES.010. Taxonomy (NCBI): domain Bacteria; kingdom Pseudomonadati; phylum Pseudomonadota; class Alphaproteobacteria; order Rhodobacterales; family Paracoccaceae; genus Rhodovulum; species Rhodovulum sp. ES.010. The sequence continues at coordinate 2,820,160 of NZ_FSRS01000001.1, forward strand.
CATATCCTCGCATCCCTTTCCGACGACAAGGCCGAAGACGTGATCACCATCGACCTGCGGGGCAAGTCGAGCATGGCCGACTACATGGTCATCTGCTCGGGCCGCTCCACCCGCCAGGTGTCGGCGATCTCGGAAAAGCTGAAGGACCGGCTCAAGGCCGACCTCGGCCGGGCCTCCAAGCTCGAAGGCAAGGACCAGGGCGACTGGGTGCTGGTCGACGCGGGCGACGTCATCGTCCACGTGTTCCGCCCCGAGGTGCGTGAATTCTACCAGCTCGAGAAGATGTGGCTGCCCGCGGGCGCCGCGACCGCCCGCGCCTGAATGCGCGTCCATGTCTGCGCCGTGGGCCGGCTCCGCGCCGGTCCCGAGCGCGACCTCGTTTCCGACTATGCGGCCCGGTTCGACCGCACCGGGCGCGGCCTCGGGCTCGGCCCGCTCGCCTTCGCCGAGGTCGAGGACCGGAAGGGCGGGGGACCGTCCGCCGAGGCGCGGCTTCTCGACCGGGCGATCCCCGACGGCGCGGCGCTCTGCGCGCTCGACGAACGCGGCAGGACCCTCTCCTCCCCGGACTTCGCGGCGCTGCTGGCCCGCTGGCGCGACACCGGCCGCCCGGCCGCGGCCTTCCTCATCGGCGGCGCCGACGGGCTCGACCCGGACCTGGCCGCGCGGGCCGATACCCGGCTCTCGCTCGGCCCGATGGTCTGGCCGCACATGCTGGCCCGCGTGATGCTGGCCGAACAGCTATATCGCGCCGCCTCGATCCTCGCCGGCGCGCCCTATCACCGCGCCTGAGCTTCTTCTGGCCCCAAATATCCCCTGCGGAGCGCGCGCCCGGGACGGGCGCGGTTGTCCTGCGGCCGTGCCCTGCCTAGAAGGGGCGCAACCGCAGAAAGGCCCGCACCGATGTCCACACCGAAACCCGTCGTGCTTTGCATCCTCGACGGCTGGGGTCTCGGCCCCACCCATGACGACAACGCCCCCGACCTGGCCGACACGCCGACGTTCGACCGCCTCATGGCGACCTGCCCGCATGCGACGCTCACCACCCACGGCCCCGACGCGGGCCTGCCCCGCGGGCAGATGGGCAATTCCGAGGTCGGTCACACCAATATCGGCGCGGGCCGCGTGGTGGCGATGGACTTGGGCCAGATCGACCTGGCGATCGAGGAGGGCAGCTTCTTCGAGAACGCCGCGCTCAAGGACTTCATCGCCAAGGTGAAGGCCGCCGGCGGCACCGCGCACCTGATGGGGCTCGTCTCCGACGGCGGCGTGCACGGCCATACCCGGCACATCCTCGCCGCCGCGCGCACCATCGCCGCGGCCGGCGTGCCCGTGACCTTGCACGCGATCACCGACGGGCGCGACGTGCCGCCGAAATCCGCCGATCGCTTCGTCGCGGATCTCGCCGCGGGGCTGCCCGACGGCGCGACCGTCGCCAGCGTGGTCGGCCGCTACTACGCCATGGACCGGGACAACCGCTGGGAGCGGGTGCAACTGGCCTATCACGCCATGGCGAACGGCCTCGGCGAAGAGGTCGAAACGCCCGTGGAGGCGGTCACGGCGGCCTATGCCCGGGGCGAAACCGACGAGTTCATCGAGCCCTCGGTCATCGGCGACCCGCCCGGCATGAAGGACGGGGACGGTCTTTTCTGCCTGAACTTCCGCGCCGACCGCGCCCGCGAGATCCTGCGCGCCTTCGCCCAGCCCGATTTCGACGCGTTCGAGACCGGCAAGCGCCCCGACTTCTCGGCGCTGCTCGGGATGGTGGAATACTCCAGCGACCATAACCGCTGGATGCAGACGGTCTTTCCCAAGCGCGAGATCGTCAACACCCTGGGCGAATGGGTCGCGAAACAGGGGCTGCGCCAGTTCCGCCTGGCCGAGACCGAGAAATACCCCCACGTCACCTTCTTGCTGAACGGCGGCAAGGAAGAGCCCGAGCAGGGCGAGGACCGCTTCATGCCGCCTTCGCCCAAGGTCGCCACCTACGACCTGCAGCCCGAGATGAGCGCGCGCGAGGTCACCGACAGGCTGGTCGAGGCGATCGGGCAGGGCTACGACCTGATCGTGGTGAACTATGCCAATCCCGACATGGTCGGCCATACTGGCGTTCTGGAGGCCGCGATGAAGGCCTGCGAGGCCGTGGACCGGGGACTTGGCCGCGCGCTGGAGGCGCTGGACCGCGCGGGGGGCGCGATGATCGTCACCGCCGACCACGGCAATTGCGAAACGATGGTCGACCCCGAGACCGGCGGGCCGCACACCGCGCATACGCTGAACCCGGTGCCGGTGATCCTGGTCGGCGGCCCCGCGGGGGCCCGCCTGCGCGGCGGCCGGCTCTGCGACCTCGCGCCCACCGTTCTGGAGTTGATGGACTTGCCGAAACCGCCCGAAATGACCGGCGAAAGCCTGATCGAGACGTGACCCCCCTGCGCCCGCTCCTGATGTGTCTCGCGCTCGCGGCCCAGCCGGCGGGCGCCCGGGGCGATCCGGCGGAAACTGCGCGCGCCGCGGCCGAGGCGCTGCGCGAGGCCGGCCGGTCGCTCGAGGCGGTCGACAGCGCGGGCGACCGGGTCGCGGCGCTGACCCGCACGATCCGCGCCTACGAGGCGGGTCTCGCCGCCCTGCGCGAGGGCTTGCGGCGCGCGGCGCTGCGCGAACAGGTGGTCGCGGCGACCCTGGACGCGCGCGAGGCAGAGGTCTCGCGGCTCTTGGGGGCGCTGCTGGCCCTGCCGCACAGCCCCGACACGATGATGGTTCACCCGGCCGGGCCGCTGGGGACCGCCCGTGCGGGCATGCTCCTGGGCGAGGTCGCGCCGGTCCTGCAGGCCGAGGCCGATGTGCTGGCGGCCGAACTGCGCGAAGTGGCGCTGATGCGCGCGCTGCAGGAAAGCGCCGCCGACAGCCTGGCCGAAGGCCTCGCCGGCGTGCAGCGGGCGCGCACGGACCTTTCCCAGGCGATGTCCGAGCGGCGCGACCTGCCGCGCCGCCTGGCCGCCGATCCCGGCGCCCTGCGCAGATTGCTCGAAAGCAGCGACACGCTGGACGGGTTCGCCGCCGGGCTCGCCGAGATGCCGGGCAGCGCGCCCGAGGCGATCGCCTCGGCCGATTTCGGCGCGCTGCGGGGGCGGGTTCCGCTGCCCGTCGCCGGCAGCGCGCTGCGCGGCTTCGACGAGCCGGACGCGGCCGGCATCGCGCGGCCCGGCCTGGTGCTGGCCACCCGGCCGCTTGCGCTGGTCACCACCCCGGTTCCCGCCACGATCCGCTATCGGGGGCCTTTGCTCGACTACGGAAATGTGATGATTCTGGAGCCCGCGGAGGACTACCTGCTGGTTCTGGCGGGCCTGTCGCAGGTCTATGGTGACGCCGGAGACGTCCTGACCGCGGGCAGTCCGGTCGGGCTGATGGGCGGCGCGGACCCGGAGGCGGCCGCGTTTCTCGACGCCGCGTCAGATCGTGGTGGCGACGTGCGGACGGAAACGCTTTATATGGAACTGAGACAGGGCGGCAGCCCCGTGGACCCGACACCGTGGTTCGCGACAGACCAAGGATTGAGGAAGCCATGAAGAGATTTGCGATGGCCGCGCTCGGCGGCACCCTGGCCGGAGCGCTGATGGCCACCCAGGTGGCCGGACCGCTCATCGCACAGGAGGCGAACCGCAAGAACTCGGTTTACGAGCAGCTCGACCTCTTCGGCGACGTGTTCGAACGCATCCGCGCGCAATATGTCGAGGAGGTCGACGAGTCCGAACTGATCGAGGCCGCGATCAACGGCATGCTGACCTCGCTCGACCCGCATTCGAGCTACCTGCCGCCGCGGGATTTCGACGACATGCAGGTGCAGACCCGCGGCGAATTCGGGGGCTTGGGCATCGAGGTCACGCAGGAAGAGGGCTTCGTCAAGGTCGTCTCGCCGATCGACGACACGCCGGCCGACGAGGCGGGCATCGAGGCGGGCGACTTCATCACCCATGTCGACGGCGAGAGCGTCCTGGGCCTGACGCTGGACGAGGCGGTGGACCTGATGCGCGGCCCGGTGGGCAGCGAGATCGTCATCACCGTGGTGCGCGAAGGCGTGGACGAGCCCTTCGACGTCAGCATCATCCGCGACACGATCAAGCTGACGGCGGTGCGCTCGCGCATCCAGGGCGACACGGTCGTGCTGCGAATCACCACCTTCAACGACCAGACCTTCACGAACCTCGAGGAGGAATGGGAGAACTCCGTCGAGGAACTCGGCGGGATGGAGAACGTCAACGGCGTCGTGCTCGACCTGCGCAACAACCCCGGCGGCCTGCTGCCCCAGGCGATCAAGGTCTCCGACGCCTTCCTCGAGGCCGGCGAGATCGTCTCGACCCGCGGGCGCGACCCGCAGGACAGCGACCGCTACAACGCCAGCAAGGGCGACATCACCGACGGGAAACCCCTGGTGGTTCTGATCAACGGCGGCTCGGCCTCGGCCTCGGAAATCGTCGCCGGCGCGCTCAAGGATCACCGCCGCGCGATCGTGGTGGGGACCAAGAGCTTCGGCAAGGGCTCGGTGCAGACCGTCATGCCGCTGAAGGGCGACGGCGCGATGCGCCTGACCACGGCGCGCTACTACACGCCGTCCGGCCGCTCGATCCAGGCGCTGGGCGTGTCGCCCGACATCGTGGTGGCCCAGCCCCCGCGCCGGCCCGCCGAGGAAGAGGAAAACGGCCCGGCGCTGCCCAGCCGCTCCGAGGCCGATCTGCGCGGCGCGCTCGACAATGACAGCATGACCGAGGACGAGCAGAAACAGGCCGAGGAAGAACTGCGCAAGGCCGAGGAAGCGGCGCAACTGCGCGAGGAGGACTACCAGCTCGCCTACGCGATCGACATCCTCAAGGGCTTCTCCGCGCTGGGACCGCAGGACTGAGGGGGCGGGGCCGGTCCTGCGCCGGCCCCCGAACACGCGCCGATGCTGTCACCCGAAGAGATCGAGAAACTGCCCTACCGCCCCTGTGTCGGCGTGATGCTGGTGAATGCCGCGGGGCGCGTCTTCGTCGGCCAGCGCAAGGACTGGCACGAACCGGCCTGGCAGATGCCGCAGGGCGGGATCGACGCGGGCGAAACCCCCGAAGAGGCCGCGCTGCGCGAGCTGTGGGAAGAGACCGGCGTGACCGCCGATCTCGTCGAGGTGGTCGGCCGCACCGCGGACTGGGTCCATTACGACCTGCCGCCCGAGCTCATGGGCAAGATCTGGAAGGGCCGGTATCGCGGCCAGAAGCAGCTGTGGTTCCTGATGCGCTTTCTGGGCCGCGACGACCAGATCGAGATCGAGACCGCGCATCCCGAGTTCTCGGAATGGGCCTGGCTGGAGCCCGGCTACCTCGTCGAGAGCATCGTGCCCTTCAAGCGCGCGGTCTACGAGCGGGTGGTGGACGAGTTGTCGGGGTATCTGCGCTGACCGCGGGCGCTTGCCCCCGCGCCGGAAATCGCGCATTGAGCCGGGCACGCGTCTTCTGGAACGGACCATGGCCGAGAAACTCGACACCCGCGCGGTGGGCCTCGATGCGGGGCTGTCCTTCATCCGCTGGCTGACCGGGGCGGAGAACCTGCATTACGGGCTCTGGACCGGCCTGGAGGTGACCGCGCAGAACCTGGGCCGGGCGCAGGCGGCCTATACCGACAAGCTGTTCTCCTACCTGCCCGAGGGGCGCCTGCGCATCCTCGACATCGGCGGCGGCGCGGGCGAAACGGCGGCCAAGCTGATCGCGCTGGGCCATGAGGTCGACATCGTGGTGCCGAGCGCCCTGCTGGCGGAGCGGTGCCGCGCGAACGCGCCCGCGGCGCGGGTGCATGAGATGCCGTTCGAGGATTTCGCCGCCGGGTCCCGGTTCGATCTTTGCCTGTTTTCCGAGAGTTTCCAGTATATCCCGCTGGCGGTCGCGCTCGACAAGGCCGCGGCCTTGCTGGCGCCCGGGGGGGAAATCCTGATCGCCGACTGCTTCCGCTCGGACGCCTACCGGAAGCGGCAGAAAATCCGTGCCGCCGGCGGCGGGCACCGGCTTTCGGCGATGCGCGCGGCCCTGGCCGAGCGACCGGTCGGGATCGTGGCCGAGGAGGACATCACCGGCGCGGTCGCCCCCTCGATCGATCTGGAGCAGGCGCTTTTCAACGTGGTCGGCCAGGCGATCGGTCGCGTCGATGCGGAACTCGCCGCGAAACGCCCGCGTGGGCGGTGGCTGCTGCGCCGCGCGCTGGGGGCGGTGCTGGGCGCGCGCCGGCGCGCGCGGCTGGCCGCGCGGCTGATGGGGCGGGAACGCACGGCGGAGGCGTTTTGCCGCGACAACCGCTACATGATCTTTCGCCTGCGCGCGCGTCCTTAGGCGGCGGTCCGGCCGCCATGCGGGGCGTGTCGGGTTTCGGCCTGGCTGGCGCCAGGCCGACCCGCCGGGGGGCGCTGCCCCCCGGACCCCCCGGAGTGTTTGAACCAAGAAGAAGACGGCAGGGGCGCGTGACGCGGCCAGGGGAGGCAGATCGGACTCCACGTGAGAACAAAACATGAATATACTGCCGACTCGTCATGTTCGCCGAACTCAGCGCCACGTCCAATTTCAGTTTCCTGACCGGGGCCTCGCATCCCGAGGAGTACATGCGCCGCGCGGCGCTTCTGGGGATCGGCGCGCTGGCCGTGGCCGACGAGAACTCGGTGGCGGGGCTGGTGCGCGCCCATGCGGCGGCGCGCGAGATCGCGCGCGAAGTGCGGCTGCGGCGCGCCGCCGATGCCGATCCGGTCGGCCCGCCGCGGCCTGCGCATCTGCCGCAACCGCCCTCGGCGCCGATCTACACGGTGCCGCGGCTGATCCCGGCCGCGCGGCTCGTTCTGGAGGGTGGCTTTGCCGTGACCGCGTTGCCGCGCGACCGCGCGGCCTGGGGGCGGCTGTGCCGGATGCTGTCGGCGGGCAAGCTGAAGGCCGAGAAGGGCGCGTGTCGGCTCACGCTCGACGATCTGCTGGCGCGGGGCCACGGGCTCGAACTGCTGCTCCACCCGCCGGCGGACGCGGCCGACTGGCGGCGACAGGCCGCCCGGCTTGCGCGCCGCTTCCCCGGGCATGTGGCGCTGATGATGGCGCCGGCCTATGATGGTGGGGACACCGCGCGTTTCGACCGCCTCGCCGCGCTGGCCCGCGATCTGGGTATGCCCACCGTCGCCTCGGCCGCCCCCCGCATGCATACCGGCCGCCGACGCCGCCTCGCCGATGTTCTGACCGCGATCCGCACGGGCCGGCGCGTGGACGCGCTCGGCCGCGATGCCTTGGCCAATGCCGAGCAGCGCCTGCGCGCGGAGGCGGAGATGCTGCGGCTCTTCGCGGGCCACGAGGCAGCCGTCCGGCGCAGCGCCGGGATCGCCGCACGCTGCACCTTCAGCCTGGACGAATTGCGTTACGAGTATCCCTCGGAACTCCGGGGGGGCGAGAGCGCGGCGCAAAGGCTGGCGCGGCTCGCCCATGAGGGGCTGGCCCGGCGCTATCCGCAGGGCGCCCCCGACCGCGTGCGCGGCCTGCTGGAGCACGAACTCGCCCTTATCGCGAAACTGGCCTACGAGCCCTATTTCCTGACCGTCCACGACATCGTCGCCTTCGCCCGTTCCCGCGGCATCCTCTGCCAGGGCCGCGGCTCGGCGGCCAATTCCGTGGTCTGCTACTGCCTCGGGATCACCTCGGTCAGCCCCGAGATCGGCACCATGGTCTTCGAACGCTTCGTGTCCGAGGCCCGGGGCGAGCCCCCCGATATCGACGTCGATTTCGAACACGAGCGGCGCGAGGAGGTGATCCAGCACATCTACGAAAGATACGGCCGCCACCGGGCGGGGCTGTGCGCCACCGTCATTCACTACCGCGGCAAGCGCGCGGTGCGCGAGGTGGGCCGCGCGATGGGCCTGTCCGAAGACACGGTGGCCGCGCTGTCGAGCCAGATCTGGGGCTGGGGCAACGGCAGCATCGCCGAGACCCGCCTCCGCGAGATCGGGCTCGACCCGGCCGACCCGCGGCTCCGGCGCACGATGGCGCTGATCGAGGAGATCCAGGGCTTTCCCCGCCACCTGTCCCAGCATGTCGGCGGCTTCGTCATCACCGAGGGGCGGCTCGACGAACTGGTGCCCGTCGAGAACGCCACGATGGAGGACCGCACCGTCATCTGCTGGGACAAGGACGATATCGACGCGCTGGGCATCCTCAAGGTCGATGTGCTCGCGCTGGGGATGCTCACCTGCCTGCGCAAGGCGTTCGAGCTGATCGAGCGCCATCACGGGACGCGGCTGGACCTCGCCACCCTGCCGCCCGAGGATCCGGCGGTCTACGACATGCTCTGCCGGGCGGATTCGCTCGGCGTCTTCCAGGTGGAAAGCCGGGCGCAGATGAATTTCCTGCCCCGGATGCGGCCGCGCAGCTTCTACGACCTGGTGATCCAGGTCGCGATCATCCGCCCCGGGCCGATCCAGGGCGACATGGTCCACCCCTATCTCAGGCGCCGCAACGGCGAGGAGGCGGTGCGCTTCCCCTCGGACGCGCTGGGTGCGGTGCTGGGCAAGACGCTGGGTGTGCCGCTGTTCCAGGAACAGGCGATGCAGATCGCGATCACCGGGGCAGGCTTCACGGCCGAAGAGGCCGACCGCCTGCGCCGCTCGCTCGCCACCTTCAAGAAGCACGGCAATGTCAGCGAGTTCCGGGGCCGGTTCCTGCGCGGGATGGCCGCCAACGGCTATGAGGCCGATTTCGCCGAACGCTGCTTTTCCCAGATCGAGGGCTTCGGCTCCTACGGCTTCCCCGAAAGCCACGCGGCGAGCTTCGCGCTGCTGGTCTACGCCTCGGCCTGGGTGAAACGCCACCACCCCGCGATCTTCGCCTGCGCGCTGCTGAACGCGCAGCCCATGGGGTTCTACGCCCCCGCGCAGATCGTGCGCGACGCGCGCGAGCACGGGGTCGAGGTGCGGCCGGTCTGCGTGAACCGCAGTCACTGGGACAACATGGTGGAGCCCGACGACGAGGGCGGGCTCGCGCTGCGGCTCGGCTTTCGCCAGATCGCCGGCCTGCCCGAGGAAGAGGGGGCCTGGATCGTGGCGGCCCGCGGCAACGGCTATGGATGCGTCGAGGATGTCTGGCGCCGGGCGGGGCTGGCGCCGGCCCTGATCGAGAAGCTGGCCGAGGCGGACGCCTTCGCCGCGCTGGGTCTTTCGCGGCGCGCGGCGCTCTGGGCGGCCCGCGCGCTGACCGCGCCGGCTCCCCTGCCGCTCTTCGCCGGCGATCTCGACGGCGAAGGCCTCCTCGAGCCCCGGGTCACGCTTCCTGCGTCTTCCGAGGGCGAAGAGGTGGTCGACGACTATCTCGCGCTGCGCCTCACGCTGCGCCGTCATCCCGTGGCCCTGATCCGGCACCGGCTTACACCGGGTTGTCCGCCTTTGGCGGCTCCCAGGCGCGTCGCGGCCGCGCCCTGACGAGACCTTGCCTCCGGCGGGGATATTTCCAGCCAGAAGAAGCAAGAGAACATTAACCTTAATGCGCCATATCGGAGGGGCGGTACAGGCGGGGACGCCGATGACCGCGCCAGGAGAAGGCCCCCTGTCCCCCCTTCACGAAGGCCCGGACAGGGGGTCGATTTCCGTCTCTTCTTCTGGCGGCAAATATCCCCGCCGGAGGCAGCCGACGCAGTCGGCTTTCCCGACGTGCTCAACGCAGGCGCTTGAGGATCTCCAGGCTCGCATAACCGTCCGGGATCATCCCGATCGAACGCTGGAAGGCGCGGACCGCGGCGATGGTGTTCGGGCCGATCTTGCCGTCGATGCCCTTGGTGTCGAACCCGGCCCGCGTCAGCCGCTCCTGCAACTCCTTGCGCTCGGCGAACAGCAGCGCCCGGTCGCCGCGGGGCCAGTCGGCGCGGATCGGCGGCCCGCCCTTCAGACGGTCCGACAGGTGCCCAACCCCGATCACGTAGGCATCCGCCGTGTTGTAGCGTTCGATCACCCCGAAATTGTCGAAGACCATGAAAGCCGCCCCCCGCGCGCCCGCCGGCAGCAGGATCGAGGCGCGCCCGTAATCGGGCACCGGCCGGCCATTCATGTCGCGCACGCCCATCGCCGCCCATTGCGAGGGGCTGCGTTTCACGTCGCGATCGGCCAGGCGATGGTCGAAGCTCGGTGGCAGCCGCACCTCCACGCCCCAGGGTTGGCCTTTCGTCCAGCCGAACCGCGCCAGGTAGGCCGCGGTCGAGGCGAGCGCGTCGGCGGGGTTGTCGCTCCAGATGTCGCGCCGCCCGTCGCCGGTGAAATCCACCGCATAGGCCAGGTAGGAGGTCGGGATGAACTGGGTATGTCCCATCGCCCCCGCCCAGGAGCCGGTCATGCGCCGCGCGTCGGTGTCGCCGGCCTGAACGATCTTGAGCGCCGCGATCAGCTGCTGTTCGAAGAACCGCCCGCGCCGCCCGTCATAGGCCAGCGTCGCAAGCGCCCCGATGATCGGCGTCGAGCCGCGATATTCGCCATAGGCGCTTTCCAGCCCCCAGACCGCGACCACGACCTCCTTGTCGACGCCGTAGCGCGCCTCGATCATCTCCAGCAGCCGGCCATGCTCGCGCAGGGCGTCCCGGCCGTTCCGGACCCGCGTGTCCGAGACCGCGCTGTCGAGATAGTCCCAGATCGCCTTGGTGAACTCGGCCTGGTTGCGGTCGCGCTCGATCACGTCGGCATTGTAGCGCACGCCGCGGAAGGCGGCGTCGAAGGTGCGCGCCGAGATGCCCTGCGACAGCGCGCGGCCGCGGAACCCGTCGATCCAGCGCTGGAATCCCCGGTTCGCGGTCGATACCTGCACGGGTTTCAAGGGCGTCTCCGTTTGGCGCGCCGGCCGCGGGGCGGGCCGCGGGCTTTGGGCGGCCGCCGCGTCCGCGTCGGGGCGCGGCGCGGGCCGGGGGGAGCCGTCGAGCGCGGCCGCAGGGCCGGGCGCGGTCAGAACGGCAAGGGTCACCGCAAGGACCCTGGCATGCGCCATCATGGAAAACATCTGCTCGGACCTTTCCGGTTTTGACCGATTGTAGCCCCAGCGCGGCGACTCGCAAAGCGGGCAATCGCCCGTCATGCGCGATCTCGCCGGATTTCGCCTAGCGGCTCTTGCGCTGCACCTTGCGGCGCGCCTTGTCGGTGCGGGCCTTGGCGCGGGCGGGCTTGCGGCGGACGGGCTTGCCGGGCTTGCGGCGGGGCCGCGCGCCCATCGGCTGGTCCTCGACGCTCAGCAGCTCGAAGGTCAGCCCGCCGGTCACCGGCACCGCCTCGGCGAGCCGCACGGTCACCCGCTGGCCGATGCCGATCTCGCGCCCGGTATCGGCGCCCATCAGGGTCTGCGCCTCGCGGTCGTGGTGGAAATACTCGTTGCCCAGTTCGCGGATCGGCACGAGGCCGTCGGCGCCGGTCTCGTCCAGCGTCACGAACACGCCGAACCGTGCGATCCCCGAGATGCGGCCGGTGAACTCGTTGCCGACCCGTTCCGACAGATAGGCCGCGAGGTAGCGGTCGGTGGTGTCGCGTTCGGCCGCCATCGAGCGGCGCTCGGTCTCGCTGATATGCTGGGCGGTGGCCTCCAGCGTGTCGATATCCTCGGAGCTGAGCCCGTCCTTGCCCCAGCCATGCGCGGTGATCAGCGCCCGGTGCACGATCAGGTCGGCATAGCGCCGGATGGGCGAGGTGAAATGCGCATAGGACCGCAGCGCCAGCCCGAAATGGCCGAAATGTTCCGGCGTGTAATAGGCCTGGGTCATCGAGCGCAGCGTGGACAGGTTGATGAGTTCGGAAAACTCGGTGCCCATCGCCTGGTCCAGCAGGTCGTTCAGGTGGCGGGTCTGCAACACCTGCCCCTTGGCCAGCGTGAAGCCCGAGGCCGCGGCCACCTCGCGCAGCGCGTCAAGCTTTTCGGGCGGCGGCTCCTCGTGGACGCGGAAGATCAGCGGGCGGCGCAGCCGGGTCAGTTCCTCGGCGGCGGCGACATTGGCCAGCACCATGAACTCCTCGATCAGCCGGTGCGCGTCCAGCCGGTCGCGGAACTTGACCGAGGCCACATGCCCGTCCTCGCCGAGCTCGATCCGCCGCTCGGGCAGGTCGAGGTCCAGCGGCTGGCGGGACTCGCGCGCCCGGGTCAGCGCCCCGTAGGCGGCATAGAGCGGCCGGATCACGTCCTCCAGAAGCGGCTCGGCCTTCTCGCCGGGCTTGCCGTCCTGTGCCGCCTGCACCTCTTCGTAGGCAAGCGCCCCGGCCGAGGCCATCAGCCCGCGGGTGAAGCGGTGCGACAGCTTGTGGCCATGGGCGTCGATTTTCATCCGCACCGCGATGCAGGCCCTGGGCACGCCCTCGTGCAGGCTGCAAAGATCGCCCGACAGCCGGTCGGGCAGCATCGGCACCACCCGGTCGGGGAAATAGCTGGAGTTGCCGCGCTTGCGCGCCTCGCGGTCCAGCGCCGAGCCGGGCGTCACGTAATGGGCGACGTCCGCGATGGCGACCCACAGGATATGCCCGCCCTCGTTCTTGGGGTCGTCGTCGGGCATCGCCAGCACCGCGTCGTCGCGGTCCCGCGCATCGGCCGGGTCGATGGTGATCAGCGGCAACTCGCGCAGATCCTCGCGCGCGCCCAGCCCCGCGGGTTTCGCGCGGTCGGCCTCGGCGATCACGTCGTCGGGAAATTCGTCGGGGATGCCGTGCTGGTGGATCGCGATCAGACTCACCGCCCTGGGCGCCGTGGGGTCGCCCAGCCGCTCGACCACGCGGGCCTTGGGCAGGCCCATCCGGCCCCGCGGGCCCGCCTGCTCGGCCTCGACCAGCTCGCCGTCCTTCGCGCCGTGGGCCGCGTCGCGGCCGACCACCCATTCCTTGTCGGCGCCCTTGTCGATGGGCACGATCCGCCCGCCCTCGGCGCCCTTGCGGAAGACGCCGAGGATGCGTTTCGGGTTCGCGCCGATCTTGCGGATCAGCCGCGCCTCGTACTGGTGTTCCTCGCCGCGCACTTCCTGCAGGCGGGCGAGGATGCGGTCGCCCTCGCCCAGCGCGGGTTCCGCCTTGCGCGCGACGAACAGCACCCGCGGCTCCGGCCCCTCGCCGTGCCATTCCAGCGGCTTGGCATAGAGATCGCCGTTCGCGTCGGGGGCCAGCACCTGCAGCACGGTCACCGGCGGCAGCTTCTCGGGGTCGCGATAGGTCTTGCGCCGCTTCTCCAGATGCCCCTCGTCCTCAAGCTGCTTGAGCACGCGCTTGAGGTCGATCCGGTCGGCCCCCTTGATGCCGAACGCCTTGGCGATGTCGCGCTTCGACGTCTGGCCGGGGTTCTCGGCGATCCAGTCGAGGATCTCGGTTTTCGAGGGGATGCGGGTCATGGGACAGGAGGTAACATGCACACCCCGCCCCGTCAGCCGGAAAGCGGGGCGGTTCAGGCGAAATAGTCGGCGAGGATGCGCGCGTAGACGCGCGCCAGCGACTCGACCTGGTCCACCGCCACGCGTTCGTCCACCTCGTGCATGGTCTTGCCGACCAGCCCGAACTCGACCACCGGGCAGACATCCTTGACGAAGCGCGCGTCCGACGTGCCGCCCGAGGTGGAGAGCTGAGGGCGCCGGCCGGTTTCCGCCTCGACCGCCCCGGCCACGAGTTCCGAAAGCGCGCCGGGCGGGGTCAGGAAGCTCTCGCCCGAGACCTTGAACTCCATGTCGAAGCGGATCCCGGTCTCGTCGGTGACCTTGTCGGCCTCGGCGCGCAGCCATTCGGTCAGGCTGTCCGAGGAATGCGCCTCGTTGAAGCGGATGTTGACGGTGGCGCGGCAGAGGCCGGGAATCACGTTGGTCGCCGGGTTGCCGGTGTCGAAGGTGGTCACCGCCAGCGTCGAGGGGTCGAAATGGCGGGTGCCCTCGTCGAGCGGATAGACCGACAGCCGTTCGACGAGCCGCGCCATCGCCGGGATCGGGTTCTGTGCGCGATGCGGATAGGCGGAATGGCCCTGCACCCCATGCGCGGTGAACCAGGCGGTCATCGACCCGCGGCGGCCGATCTTCATCATGTCGCCGAGGGTGTCGCGGCTGGTGGGTTCGCCCACCAGACAGGCCGCCATGTGTTCGCCCTCGGTCGCCATCCAGTCGAGCAGCGCGGCGGTGCCGTCGATCGCGTCGCCCTCCTCGTCGCCGGTGATGGTCAGCACGACCGCGCCGTCGGGCGGCGTGTCGGTGACGAAGTCGATGGCGGCGGCGACGAAGGCGGCGACGCCCGATTTCATGTCGGTTGCGCCCCGGCCCCAGAGCAGGCCGTCGCGCCGCTCGGCCCCGAACGGGTCATGCGTCCAGGCGGCGGTGTCGCCGGCGGGCACCACGTCGGTATGGCCGTTGAAGCCGAGGGTTTTGGGGTGGCCCTTGGCCCCCCAGCGGGCGAAGAGGTTGGCCACGCCGCCCCGGTCGACCCGGTGACAGTCGAACCCCGCCGCGGCCAGCCGGGTTTCCAGAAGCCGGAGCGCGCCGCCTTCGCTGGGCGTGACCGAGGGGCAGCGGATCAGCTCGGCGGTCAGGGCGACGGGGTCGGTCATGGGCGGGCTCCTTTGCGGGTCGGGCTCAGCGATAGCCCGCGCCGGGCAGGGCCGCAATGGGGGAGGGGTTTCGCCCCGGCCTTGCCGGGGCGACCGGCCGGGGGCTCCGCCCCGTCGCCAATGGCGACCCCCCGGGATATTTCCGGCCAGAAGAAGACGGGGGGCCGCGTTTGTCCGATGAAAGTCCGATGAAAGTCCGATGGAATTCCGATGGAATTCCGATGGCGGTTTCGGGGCTGTTTCAGCCGTCGTCGCGATCGAAGAACGGCTCCATCTGCGCCACGATCACCGCGTTCTCGGCCAGCGCGCGGGCCATCAGCGCGGCTTCCTCGTCGGGGATGTCATGGCCCTGCGCCCGGCGTTCCTCGGCGGTGCCGTAGCCGGTCACGTCGAGCGGTGCGAGCCCGGCCTGCTTCAGCACCGCCACCGTCTCGCGCACCGCCTCGGCCTCGTCCACGCCCGAGGCGTAGCACATCAGCCCCGCCCCGGTCGCCCCCTCGGGAAGGCCGTCATCGGGCTTGCGGCCGACTTCGATGAGAAGGGTGTAAACCTCTTGTTTCGGCTTGGCTTTTTCAGTCACGCAACAGCTCGTTGATGCCGACCTTGGAGCGGGTCTTCTCGTCCACCCGCTTGACGATCACCGCGCAGTAGAGGTTCACGCCGCCCTTGGAGGGCAGCGAGCCCGAGACCACGACCGAGTAGGGCGGCACCTCGCCGTAGATCACCTCGCCGGTCTCGCGATCGACGATCTTGGTCGATTTGCCGATGAAGACGCCCATTCCGAGGACCGCGCCCTCGCGCACGATGCAGCCCTCGACCACCTCGGAGCGGGCGCCGATGAAGCAGTTGTCCTCGATGATCGTGGGACCGGCCTGCATCGGTTCCAGCACGCCGCCGATGCCCACGCCGCCCGAGAGATGCACGTTCTTGCCGATCTGGGCGCAGGACCCGACGGTGGCCCAGGTGTCGACCATCGTGCCCGCGTCCACATAGGCGCCGAGATTGACGAAGGAGGGCATCAGCACGACGCCCGGCGCGATATAGGCGGATTTGCGGACGATGCAGTTGGGCACCGCGCGGAAGCCCGCGGCCTTCCACTCGTTGTCGCCCCAGCCCTTGAACTTCGAGTCGACCTTGTCCCACCAGTGGCCGCCTTGGGGGCCGCCGTCCTGCTGTTCCATGTCTTTCAGCCGAAAGCCCAGAAGCACCGCCTTCTTGGCCCACTGGTTCACGTGCCAGTCGCCGTTTTCCTGCCGTTCGGCCACGCGCAGTTCGCCGCTGTCGAGCGCGTTCAGCGTGTTCTCGATCGCCTCGCGCGTCTCGCCGCCCGTGGAGGGCGTGATCGTGTCGCGCGCCTCCCAGGCGGCTTCGATGGCGGCTTCGAGCTGGGCGTGGGACATCGCTTCCTCCGCGGAAAGGTGGCTTTCATGATTGGCCGTCAGCCTATAGACGCAAGGAACCCTAGGCGCAATGCAGCCCGATGAGAGCCCGATGACCGACGACGCCTGCCGCCCGTTCCGAGATGCCCAGAAGGATGTCGAGACCGTTCGCGAGATCCCGGACACGCCGCAGACGCGGGCGCCGGCCTACCGGCTCGCCTTTGCCGACCCCGAGTTCCTCTGGCGCGACGAGTTGCGCCCGGTGCGGCTGCAGCTCGAACTCCTGAAGCCCGAACTCCTGATGAGAGAGTTCGGCATCGAGAGCACGATCGTGCTGTTCGGTTCGGCGCGCATCCCCGAAGAGGCCAGGCGCGTCGAGGCGGCGACCGAAACCCTGGGGCGATATGCCAGGTATTACGAGGAGGCGCGCCGTTTCGCGCGTCTCATGACCGAAAAGAGCCAGACCAACGGCCGCCACCATGTCATCGTCACGGGCGGCGGCCCAGGCATCATGGAGGCGGGCAACCGCGGCGCGGCCGAGGCCGGCGGCGTGTCGATCGGGCTGAACATCGTGTTGCCGCACGAGCAGGCGCCGAACGAGTACGTCACGCCGGATTTGTGCTTCAACTTCCACTATTTCGGCATCCGCAAGATGCATTTCCTGCTGCGCGCCTCGGCCATCGCGATCTTTCCCGGCGGCTTCGGCACGCTGGACGAGATGTTCGAGGCGCTGACCCTGATTCAGACCGACCGGATGGACCCGGTGCCCTTCCTGCTGTTCGGGCGGGAGTTCTGGGAGCGGATCATCAACTGGGAGGCGCTGGCCGAGGTCGGCACGATTTCTCGCGAGGATCTGGACCTGTTCACCTATGTCGAGACGGCGGAGGAGGCCGTGGCGGCGATCGAGAACTGGCAACCTCCGCGCAAGACCGACGAGGCCTACGGGACCTGAGCCTCAGTGCACGTCCGGCGCATTGGGGCGGCGGACGACGCGTTCTGGCTGGGGCAGGCCCGCCTCTGCGGCGATCTCGAAACGCGACTTGCGGGCGCGTTCGGTGGCCGATTTCAATTGGCCGCACGCGGCCATGATGTCCTCGCCGCGGGGCGTACGGATCGGGCTGGCGTATCCGGCCTTGTACAGGATGTCGGCAAAGCCCTCGATTCGCTCCCAGTCGGAGCGTTCATACGGGGAACCGGGCCACTCGTTGAACGGGATCAGGTTGATCTTGGCGGGGATGCCGGCGATCAGCTTGACCAGCCGGCGCGCATCGGCGTCGCTGTCGTTGACGTCCTTCAGCATCACGTATTCGAAGGTGATGCGTTCGGAATTCGACAGCTTGGGGTAGGCGCGGAGCGCGTCGAACAACTGCGCCAGCGGGTACTTCCGGTTGATCGGTACCAGCGTGTTGCGCAGCTCGTCGGTGGTGGCGTGCAGGGATACCGCCAGCATGCAGCCGATCTCGGTCGCGGTGCGACCGATCTCGGGCACGATGCCCGAGGTGGAGAGCGTGATGCGGCGGCGCGAAAGCGAAATGCCCTCGCCATCCATCGCGATCTGCATCGCGTCGCGCACCGACTCGAAATTGTAGAGCGGTTCGCCCATGCCCATCAGCACGATGTTGGAAATCAGCCGCGTCTCGTCCTTGGGCTGGCCGGGCTCGGGCCATTCGCCCAGGTCGTCGCGGGCCAGCATGATCTGGCCGACGATCTCGCCCGCGGTCAGGTTGCGCACCAGCCGCTGGGTGCCGGTATGGCAGAAGGTGCAGGTCAGCGTGCAGCCCACCTGGCTGGAAATGCACAGCGTGCCGCGCCCGTCCTCGGGGATGTAAACCACCTCCACCTCGTGGCCGCCGGCGATCCGCACCAGGTACTTGCGCGTGCCGTCGGCCGAGACGTTGCGCGAGACGACCTCGGGTACCTCGATGACGAAATGGTCTTTCAGCCGGGCACGGTAGTCCCTGGCGAGGTTGGTCATCGCGTCGAAGGCGCGCACGCCCTTCTGGTAGACCCACTGCCAGACCTGCGCCTCGCGCATCTTCGCCTGTTTCTCGGGGGTGCCGGCCTCGATCAGCGCGGCGCGCAACTGCGGCCGCGTCAGGCCCACGAGATTGCGGCGCCCGGCCTCGGGGGTCTTGCGGGGAATCGGCATCGCCTCGGGCGTGATCGGCGGGCTCGCGGTCATCTGGCGCGTCTCCATCGGGTAAGGCCGCTGATATATGGGATTCGGCCGCGAAAATAAACATCCCGCAGGCGGGCGGGCCGCCCGCGGGGCGCGCCGGTCCCGGACGCTATCCCGCGCTCAGTTGCCGCCGCAGCGCTGCTCGGCCTCGTCCATCGCGGCGGTGAAGCCCATCAGCGAGAAGGTGTCCTTGGTCGTCGTCCCGCGTGACGAGACACCGGTCACGACCGCTTCGGCGCCGCGCTTCATCGCGGCGAGAAGCCGGGCGTCGTCTTCCTTGGAGGCCGGCCAGGCATAGCCCGTCATCTCGCCGCTCTCCTCGACGTTCTGCGTGAAGAGCTCGAACGCGCTGTCGCCGATCTCCACCTTCACGGTGGACCCGTCGGCGAAGGGATAGCCGCCCCGGAAGGACACTTCACCCGCGACACCCGATCCCGGGCGGAAGCTCACGAAAAGCAGGATCTCGCCGCGGCGAACCTCCACCACGCGGCCGTCGCGGCTGTTGACGGTTTCCTTGGGCGGCGACACGCCCCAGCATTCGGTCGGGTCGCTCTCGACGAAGACGTTCCAGTCGGTCTTGACCGCGACGTTGTTGGTCGATTCCTCCTGCGCCTGGGCCCCCCAGCCCGCAAGCGCCATCACCCCGCCCAGAAGGGCCGTTCGTATCGGGGATGTCATCGTGATACAGCCTCCAGCCGTGCTTGCCTCTGTGCCCGCCCGATCGGCCCTGGTCCGACGGTTTTTCGTGTGGCGGGGCGGTTTGCAACTCGATATGCCCAGCC
This sequence comes from Rhodovulum sp. ES.010, assembly GCF_900142935.1. NCBI lineage: Bacteria > Pseudomonadati > Pseudomonadota > Alphaproteobacteria > Rhodobacterales > Paracoccaceae > Rhodovulum > Rhodovulum sp. ES.010. The sequence goes on from NZ_FSRS01000001.1 coordinate 2,839,061, forward strand.
TAGCCTAGGGTCGCGCGGAAGTGAAATCCCTCTTGGCACAAAATCGCGTGGGCTTGAAGGGGAGGTGTGCATGGCCGGTGCGGTCGAGATGGTGGAGGTCTGGCGCGGCGACATGGCCGAGTCGCGCCATCGCGGGCATGCGGTGGTCTGTGACACCGACGGCGAGATCGTCGCGGCCTGGGGCGACCCGCAGGCGGTGATCTACCCGCGTTCCTCGGTCAAGATGATCCAGGCCCTGCCGCTGATCGAGAGCGGCGCGGCCGATGCCGCCGGGCTGGACGACGGGGAACTCGCGCTGGCCTGCGCCTCGCACGAGGGCGCGCCGCTGCACGTGGGCCGCGTGGCGGCCTGGCTCGGCCGCCTGGGTTTTGCCGAGGCCGATCTGCGCTGCGGCGCGCAGCCCAGCCGCGACCGCGCCGAGCGCAAGCGCATGTTGATCGCCGGTGAGGCGCCCAGCCAGTTGCACAACAACTGTTCGGGCAAGCATGCGGGCTTTCTCACGCTCTCGCGGCATCTGGGCGGAGGGTCGGACTACAACGACCCCGACCACCCGGTGCAGCGCGCCGTTCGGGCGGCCTTCGAGGAGGTGACCGGTCTGGAGAGCCCGTGCCACGCCGTCGATGGCTGTTCCGCCCCGAATTATGCCACGACGATGCACGGGCTGGCCCGCGCGATGGGCTTTTTCGCCGGCGCGCGCGCCGACGCGGCCGACAGCCGCGCGCGGGCCGCCGGGCGGCTGGTCGATGCGATGCGGGCCCATCCCGACCTTGTCGCGGGCGAGGGCCGCGCCTGCACGGAGATGATGCGCGCCATGGCGGGTCGCGCCGCCGTCAAGACCGGGGCGGAGGGGGTTTTCGTGGCGATCCTGCCGGACCGGTGTCTGGGCGTGGCGCTCAAGATCGAAGATGGCGCGACGCGGGCCTCGGAGGCCGCCATTGCCGGGCTTCTGGCCCATCTCGGCGCGCTCGACCGCGATCATCCCGCGGTGCGCAAGCGGCTTGGCGCGCCTATCGTCAACTGGCGCGGGGTCGCGACGGGGGAGGTCCGGCTCGCGTTCGGCTTCGCCTGAGGTAGCGCTTGCCATCCGCCGTTGCGCGACGTCAGATTGGGGCGAAATCCGGGTGAGGACCACATGAGCGAAACCCTACTCGAACGCCGCGCCCGGCTGATGGGCCCGAACGTGCCGACCTTCTATGCCGAGCCGCTGCACCTGGTGCGCGGCGAGGGCGTGTGGCTCTGGGATGCGGACGGGCGCCGGTATCTGGATTGCTACAACAACGTGCCCCATGTCGGCCACTGCCACCCCAGGGTGGTCGAGGCGATCGCCCGGCAGGCGGCGACGCTGAACACGCACACCCGCTACCTGCACGAGGGCATCCTCGACTATATCGCGCGGCTGACGGCCACGATGGGCCAGGAGCTGACCCAGGCGATCATGGTCTGCACCGGGTCCGAGGCGAACGACGTGGCGATCCGCATGGCGCAGGCCGCGACCGGGGCCACGGGGCTGATCGCGACCGACAACACATATCATGGAAACACGGCTGCGGTGAGCCACCTGTCGACGCGCCGCCCGCCGATCGGCGGCTATCCCGCGCATGTCCGGCTGGTGCCCGCGCCCGAAAGCCTGGCGCCGCTGGGCGGAAGCCGGGAGGGTCAGGCGCGGGCCTTCGCCGAAAACGTCGCGCGGGCCATAGCGGACCTCGAGGAGGCCGGTCACGGCTTTGCCGGGTTCATGCTGTGCCCGTTCTTCGCCAACGAGGGCTTTCCGATGCTCGACAAGGGGTTCCTCGATCCCACCGTGGCGGTGATCCGGCGTGCCGGCGGGCTTGTGGTTGCCGACGAGGTGCAGCCCGGCTTCGGGCGGTTGGGCGATGCGTTCTGGGGGCACGCGGCGCTGGGCTTCGCGCCGGATGTGGTGACGCTGGGCAAGCCCATGGCGAATGGCCATCCCGTGGGCGCGGTCGTGACCCGGCCCGACATCATGGAGGCGTTCCGGAGCGCGTTCGGCTATTTCAATACCTTCGGCGGCAATCCTGTCTCGGCGGCGGCGGCGATGGCCACGCTCGAGGTGATCGAGCAAGAGAGGCTTATGGACAACGCGCGTGCCGTGGGGGACCACGCGCTGGAGCGTCTGCGCGACTTGCGCCACCCGATGCTGGCCGAGGTTCGGGGAAAGGGACTTTTCCTCGGGGCGGAGTTCGTCCACGAGGACGGAACCCCCGCCTCCGGTTTCGTCGAGTCGCTGGTCGAGCGGATGCGGGCGCGCGGCATCCTGCTGAACCGGATCGGGCGTGCGATGAACACGCTCAAGATCCGCCCGCCCCTGCCGTTCTCGCGCGAGAACGCAGACCTCATGGTCGACACGCTGGCCGAGGTGCTGGCCGAAACGGAGGTGCCCGCGTGACCGAAGAGGAAGCGTTGGAACTGGCCCAGGAGGCCGTCACGCATTGGGCGGGGTGCGAAGGCCCGCGCCTGATCTCCCACCGGGAGAACGCGGTCTTCGCGATGGTCCTTCCCCGGGCAGAGCGCGGCGTTCTGCGTCTTCACCGCCGGGGCTATCAGTCCGAAGAGGCGATCCGGTCCGAACTGTGGTGGATGGAGGCGCTGGCCGCGGCGGGCCTGTCCGTTCCGCGACCCCAGCGCACCGACGACGGGGCGTTGCTGGCCCAGCTTGCCGACGGGCGTATCTCGTCCGTCCTGGGCTGGGTGGCGGGCGATCCGCTGGGCGAGGGCGGCGAACCCCTGGCCGGCAGTCCCGACGACCAGATGCGCCGCTATGCCAGCGCCGGGCGTGCCATCGCCCAGCTGCATGTGGCGACCGACAGGCTGCACCTTCCCCCGAGCTTCACCCGCCCGCATTGGGATATCGAGGGTCTGCTCGGTCCCGCGCCCTTCTGGGGCCGGTTCTGGGACCATCCCTCTGCCAGCGAGCAAGAGGCGATCCTTTTGCAGGAGGCGCGCCGTTTCGCGCGGGAACGGCTGTCCGACTACGCCGCGCAGGGCGCGGACCAGGGGCTGATTCATGCCGACCTCTTGCGCGAGAACATCCTGTTCGACGGCCACCAGGCGCATCTGATCGATTTCGACGATTGCGGCTTCGGTTTCCGGCTCTACGATCTTGGCACCGCGCTGTCCCAGAACCTGGAGGAACCCGCGCTCGACCGGATCGCGACGGGGCTGGTCGAGGGTTATGGAACACTGCGCCCGCTCACCGACGATGATGTGGCCATGCTGCCGGTTTTCGTCATGCTTCGGACTCTGGCCTCGGTCGGATGGACGATGCCGCGGCTTGCGCCGGGCGACCCGCGCATCCGCGGCTATCTCAACCGCGCAGTCCGAACCGCCCACGCGGTTCTGGAGGGGCAGCGGCTGTTTCGGGTGCATTGACGTGCGAGGCGCCGCGCCGCTGGTCAATTCGCGGATTGGTAATAGTTTCGTCTCAGACTGTCGCGCCGAACCACCTGACGGAAACCGCAATGCCCAGAACGCTTTTCACTCTCAGCATTCCCGAGCGGCTCAACACGCTTCCGGTGTTCCTGGCTCTTCGCCTGTCCGACGACTGGACGGAGCCGCGCCCCTGGACCATCGGCAACCAGGCCATGCCCTATGTCGGGTGGCACGTCACGCGGCGCGAGAACGGCCGTCTTCTGACGGTGATGCTGGGTCCGCTTGCGGTTCTGGCGGCGGTGCCCCCGGCGCCGGAGCATACCAACGGCCCCGGCTCGGTCGACCGCACGGGGTGAGCCGGGACCGCGCGCGGCCTCAGACGACGACCTCCATCGCCTTCTGCGCGCCCACGTGGAAAACACGTTTGTAGCGTTCGATTTCGTCGGCGGGCCCCATCGCCTTGTTGGGGTTGTCTGACAGCTTGACCGTGGGTCGCCCATTGGCGCTCACGGCCTTGCAGACCAGCGAGAACGGCGCCAACCCGTCATCGGGCACGAGCCCGCGGAAATCGTTGGTCAGCAGCGTTCCCCAACCGAAACTGATCTTGGCCCTGCCGACGAAGCGTTCGTAGAGATCGATGATGACATCCGCATCCAGCCCGTCGGAGAATATGATGAGCTTTTGCGTCGGGTCCTCGCCGCGCGATTTCCACCAGGCAATGGCGGTCTCGGCGCCCTCGACCGGGTCGCCCGAATCGATTCGGATCCCGGTCCAGCCCGCCAGCCAGTCGGGCGCGTTTTCCAGAAACCCCTTTGTGCCGTAGGTGTCGGGCAGGATGACCCGCAGGTTGCCGTCGTGTTCCTCATGCCAGTCGGCGAGCACGCGATAGGGCGCTTGCCGCAACTCCTCGTCCGTCTCGGCCAGCGCGGCATAGACCATCGGCAGCTCGTGCGCGTTGGTCCCGATCGCCTCGATGTCGCGGCGCATCGCGATCAGGCAGTTCGAGGTGCCGACGAACTTGTCGCCCAACCCCTCCATCATCGCCTGCACGCACCAGTCCTGCCACAGGAAGGAATGCCGGCGCCGCGTGCCGAAATCGGCCACCTTCAGCTTCTCCAGCGGGCGCAGGCGCTGGATCTTCTCCCACAGCTTGGTCATGGCGCGGGCATAGAGCACCTGCAGCTCGAACTTGCCCATATGCGCCAGAACCGCGCGGCCGCGCAGCTCCATCAGCACGGCGAGCGCGGGGATTTCCCACATCATCACCTCGGGCCAGCGCCCCTCGAAGGTCAGCTCGTACTGGCCGTCGCGCTTTTCCAGGGTGTAGGGCGGCAGTTGCAGGTTCTCGTACCACTCCATGAAATCGGGGCGGAACATCTGCCGCTTGCCGTAGAAGGTGTTGCCCCGGAGCCATGTGCTTTCTCCGCGGGTCAGGCGCAGGGTGCGTATATGGTCGAGCTGTTCGCGAAGTTCGCCCTCGTCGATCAACTCGGCCAGCCGGATTTCGGTCGTGCGGTTGATCAGGGAAAAGCTGACATGCGTGTCGCGCCGGTTGCGGAACACCGACTGGCACATCAACAGCTTGTAGAAATCGGTATCGAGAAGGGATCGGACGATCGGGTCGATCTTCCACTTGTGGTTATAGACCCGGGTGGCGATATCCACGTTCGTCACGGTTCCAGCACCACGTTCGCGTCCAGCATGGATTGGCGGGCATCCTCCAGCGAGCCGTTGAGGTCGATGCCGCGCGTCGCGCCTTCCAGCACGGTGACCGCATAGCCCAGCCGGACCGCGTCGAGGGCCGAGTAGAGCACGCAGAAATCCGTCGCGAGCCCGACCAGCGTCAGGTGATCGACGCCCTTGTCGGACAGGTAGTCGTCGAGGCCGGTCGGGGTTTCGTGGTCGTTCTCGAAGAAGGCGGAATAGCTGTCGATTTCGGGGCGGAACCCCTTGCGCACGATGTGATCGGCCTTGGACACGTCGAGATCGGGGTGGAATTCGGCGCCCTCCGAGTCCTGTACGCAGTGTACGGGCCAGAGGATTTGCGAGCCATAGGGCATGTCGACCACGTCATAGGGCTTCTTGCCCGCGTGGTTCTCGGCGAACGAACTGTGGTCGGCGGGGTGCCAATCCTGGGTCAGCACGCGAGTCTGGAACTCGTCCATCAGGGCATTGACGCGCGGAACGATCTTCTCGCCGCCGGGCACTTCGAGGGCGCCGCCCGTGCAGAAATCGTTCTGCACGTCGATCACGATCAGGGCTTCGTTGGCGGGTCGCATGGGCCATCCTCCGGTCGCTACAGCCTTTGGGGTTAAGGGGGGGACCCCCTCAGGTCAATGCCCCGCTCTTGCCGCACCCGGGCCGCCTGGCGTATCCCTTTGCCCCATGTTTACCGTGGCCGCGCTCTATCGCTTCACCCGGTTCGAGAACCCCGAAATCTTGCGCGCCCCTTTGCTGGAGGCCTGCACGGCCGCCGGGGTATGCGGCACACTCCTGCTTGCCCGGGAAGGGATCAACGGCACGATAGCAGGCCCGCGTGCGGGCGTCGACGCGGTGCTTGGGCATATCCGGTGCCTGCCGGGCTGCGCCGATCTCCGCTGGACAGAGAGCGTTGCGCGGGAACGGCCCTTCGGCCGGATGAAGGTGCGCCTGAAGCGCGAGATCGTGACGATGGGGCAACCGCATGTCGGCCCGGGGGCGTCCGTTGGCCGCTATGTCGAACCGCGCGACTGGAATGCCCTGGTCCGGGCGCCCGACATCGCGCTGATCGATACGCGCAATGCCTACGAGGTCGCGATCGGCACGTTCGAGGGCGCCATCGACCCCGGCACGCAGAGCTTCCGGGATTTTCCGGCCTGGTGGGCGGCGAACCGCGAGCGCTTCCACAACCGGCGGATCGCGATGTTCTGCACCGGCGGCATACGCTGCGAGAAATCGACCAGCTTTCTGCGCGGGCAGGGCGTGGAAGAGGTCTTTCACCTCAAGGGCGGTATCCTCGGCTACCTCGACCAGGTGCCCGAGGCCGAGAGCCTGTGGCGCGGCGCCTGCTTCGTGTTCGACGGCCGGGTCTCTGTCGAACATGGGCTGCGCGAGGGGCCGCATGTCCTCTGCCATGCCTGCCGGCGTCCGCTGGCGCCTGGGGACCTGGCGCGGCCGGACTATGAGGAAGGCGTTCGGTGCCACAAATGCGCCGGGGAGTATTCGCCGCCCCGTCGCGCACGATTCCGCGAGCGGCACCGCCAGGTCCGCCTGGCCAAGGCGCGGGGCGCACGCCACCTCGGCCGGTCTGGACGGCCCGGGAAGACAGGCTAGAGTTACTCCACCTACAGGTTGCAGAGGCTCTGCCCATGCTCCACGTCGTGACACCGTCGACCGTGTCCAACCGGTCGGCCCTCAAGATCCGCAAGGTGCCGCGCAAGCTCAGCGCTTACGGCTTCGGGGTCCTGCCGCCGGGATCGTTCGGCAGCAGTATTTACTGGCGGATGGTGATGGAGGTGTCGTTCCTGCGCTACCTGCTTGCGTTGAGCCCCTTCCCGGTATTGATCCTGATGTTCCCCGATCTCGCGCTGCCGATCGGCCAGGCGCCGGCGCTGATGTTCCTCATGGTCTATCTGGTGGAGTCGCGGGTGCTGTCGGTGGACAACCCCGAGCGGCGGAGGCGGCTGATGCCCGAGGAAGAGGCCGAACAGGGCGCCGACATCGCCAAGGTGCGGGGGCGTGACATCCTCACGCGGATCGCTGCGAAGCGGGGGCTGAAGGCGGGCGAACTGCACATGGTTATCGAGCAGTCCGCGCTGGCGCGGATCGCGCCTCTGACCATCGTCTCGGTGCAGTCCGACATGCCGGAACCGCATGTCCTCGACCTCGACGCGGAAGAGCAGCAGCTGATCCGCGACACGCTCTTCGATGCGGAGTTCACCGAACAGCGGATGCATATTTCCAGCCTCGCTCTGGGCCGGTTCATGCACGACGTCACGTTGGAGGCCAGGAGCGTGTCGGCCCATGCCCGCCTGGAGGCGCTGGCCACGGCCTGAGCCCGCGGGGTGCAACGTGCCGCCCGGTGCCGGCGTTGACTCCCCGAGCCGGTGGCGGGCGTCCAGGCGTGCCCGCATGGCCCGAGACGGAAGGGAGCAGCCGCAGCGCATGGCCTATCGCATCAAGGACAGCGACGACAGCCTGCAGGACGCCGTGCGCAGGATCGCTGACGAACAGATCGCGCGGGCGCTGGGCGAGATCGACGACCCCGACCTGGCGTTCAATGCGCGGGTGCATCAGGTGCGCAAAAGGTGCAAGAAGCTGCGCGGGCTGGTGCGGCTGGTCCGCCCTGCCTTCGACGGTTACGCCGATGAGAACACCGCCTTCCGCGACGCGTCGCGGCGCATCTCGGCCGTCCGCGACGCGGATACCCTGATCGAGACCTATGACGCCGTGACCGCGCATTTCGAGGACCAGATCGATCGCCGGTCCTTCGCTTCGATCCGCGCCCGGCTGACCTGCGACGCGACCGCGCTGCGCGCGGATCCCGAAACCGCCCGGCGCCTCAAGACCGTGCGCGACGGGATGGAGGACGCGCGCGGGCGCGTCGCGGACTGGTCGCTCGACGCCGACGGATTCGACGCCATCGCGGGCGGCTTGGGCAAGACCTACAGGCAGGCCCGCAAGCGGATGGAAGAGGCGTGGCAGAGCCCGACCGGCGAGGCGCTGCACGAATGGCGCAAGCGGGTCAAATACCACTGGTACCACGCGCGGCTGCTGGGCGGGGTGGCGCCGCAGATGATGGCGCCGCACGCGGATGCGGCCGACGAGATGTCGGACCTTCTCGGCGACCACCACGACCTTGTGGTTCTGGACGCACCGCTTCGCGGCGCGCCGGGCGATTTCGGCGAAAAGACCGATCTCGACGCTTTCCGAGGCCTGATGACGCGCCGCCGCGAGGCGTTGGCGCGCAGGGCGTTCCACCTCGGCCGTCTCCTGCTGGCCGAGCGGCAAAAGGCGCTGGTCAAGCGCTGGGGCGGCTACTGGACGGCATGGTGCAACGACGAGATGGCGCCGGAGCGGCTTCGCGTGAAGGCATGAGCGCCGCGCCCGGTTGCGGCACCCGGGCGCGGCGTCACCGCTCTCAGTCCGTCGGCATGATGTGGATCTCGCGCAGTTCGGCGCGGTGGTTCTGGCTGAGCGCGTACACCACCGCGTCGGCCACGTCCTCTGGCTTGAGCTTGTCGGGTTTGGGTTCGTCGAAGAAGGGCGTGTCGACCATGCCGGGTGAAATCAGCGTGCAGCGCCCGCCCCATTCGCGCATCTCTTCCGACATGTTGCCGGCATAGCCGTGCACGAACCACTTGGTCGCGCCGTAGATCGAGCCCTTGATGTGCCGCCGCCCGGCGGCCGAGCCGGTCAGCACCAGGTGCCCGCGCGTCTTGCGCAGTTCCGGCAGCGCGGCCCGGGCGGTGTAAAGCACGCCCATGACGTTGAGGTCGACCAAGGCGCGCCATTCGTCGGGGTCGCCGGTCTCGGTGCCCGGCGTGTCGAGGCCGCGCCCGGCATTGGCGAAGGCGGCGTCCAGCGCCCCGAACCTGTCGACCGTGCGGGCCACCGCCGCTTCCTGGGCCGAAAGGTCGGTGGCATCGCCCTGGATCGTGAGCGCGGCGGCGCCCAGCTCCTTTTCCAGCGCTTCCAGCTTGTCGGCGGATCGTGCCATCAGCGCGACGTTCCAGCCGCTCGCGACCGCCGCGCGCGCCGTGGCCGCCCCGATGCCGCTGGATGCGCCCGTGATCAAAAGCGTTTTCGCCATTCCTGCCTCCTGTTGCTTCGTTCCGGTTATCTGCCTGTGTCTCCGAACGTTCGGGGCTCGGGTGCGTTGCGTCCCTGCCTACCTACCGCGCGAGGCTAAGCACCCGCCCGAAGGGCGCGCCATGGGCGGGCGGGTCGCCGGGCACGGCCCAGATCACGGGCAGGCCCGGCGGTGGCGGCGGGCCGAACGGGCCTTCGAGATCGGTCAGGAGCACGACCGCAGAGGGGTCGAGTGCCAGCGCCGCCCCCATCACCTCGATGAAGGAGGTGCCCCCCTCGCGGCTGAACAGGATGTCGCTGATTCGCTTCTCCCAGGACGCGCCGCCCATCACGGCATGACTGCGCACCGCCTGGTCGAAGACCAGCACATGGGTTTCGGCGCCGGTGCGCTTGGCAATGGCGGCCAGTTCGGCTGCGAACTTTGCCAGAAGCGGCCCGTCGACGGAGGCCGAGCTGTCAACGCACACCGCGATCCGGGGGATCTCGCGGTCGCGCAGCATGCCGGGCTCGAAGGCGGGGGCCGGCGCGTTGCGCTGGCGCGCATCGGCATCGCGGGCGAGCCAGCGCCGCGCGGGCCGCGTGCCCAGCGGCCGAGGGTCCAGCATCACCGCGCGGGTCACCAACCCGCGCAGCACCAGTTCCCAGGGCGTATGTACCTCCGGCAGGTCGGCCAGCCGGTGCCCGAGCGTCCCGATGCCGTAGCCCGCAAGCCGGCCGGCCTCCATCGCGCGGGCGACGCGCTGGCGCCACTCGGCATCCTCTTCGCGTCCGGCACCGTCGTCGGTCTCGTCGCGGCCGGTTTCCAGGTCGGGCGCGAAACCCTGCTGCTCGGCATAGGCGCGGGCGGCCTCGGCCAGCGCCCCGCCGGGCCGGGGCCTGTCGCCACCCTCGCTGCCCTTTCCCTCACCCTCGCCCTTGCCGCCGCCGCCGGCCGCCCCCTTGTCGCCGGGACGGCCCTTGCGCGGGGGGGCGTCCTGCAACAGCTGGATATAGAGCCGCTCGGCATCGTAGGTTGTTACCGCCTCTTCGCCGCCCATCTGCTCGCGCGTGGTCGCCTTGAGCAGGCCGGTCAGCCGCACCGCAGGCCGGGGCAGGATGAAGCCGGTGAGCATCAGCGTCTCGTTCACGATGGCGTCGGTGGCGAGGTTGAACAGATCCTCGTCGTAGCGGTCGCCGAAGCGGACATACATCGCGTGCGAGCGCGGCGCGTGGCGGAAGGCGATATGCAGGATATGATGCGCTGCCAGCCCGATCTGCTCGGGCAGGCTCAGCCCCTCGAAGCCGGGCCCGTAATAGATCGCCTGCCCGTCGGTCCAGGCGGCGTCGTCGCGCCGGTCGCTGTCGGCATGGCTGCACCACAGCGCCAGCGCGGCGAAGGCGGGGTCCTGTTCGGCCAGCTTTTGCAATGCCCGTGTCGCGCGGGCCGAATGGCGCTGCGGGATCACGCGAGCCCCGCTTCCTTCCGCTCTTCGCGATAGGCGCGGTAGGCGTCATGACCGAGGAAGCGTTCGCCGAGCCCGAGGTCCAGACCCTTCCGGATCAGCCCCTCGAACCCGTAGGTCGTGAGTTCGCCCAGCGGCATGCGCTTGAACTCGTCCTCCTCGCGCAGCCGCGCAAGCTGGCGGATATCGGCCATGGTGTCGATCACGGCGGTCACGTTGCGCGACTCCAGCACCCCGATGAGGCCGTAGATCAAGGCGTTCAACCCGTGCATCGAGGCGGGATAGAGAGCGATCCGCTGTTTCCGGTCGGCCTCCAGCATGTCCTGAACCTGCACCGTCGCGGCGATGTCGTCGGCGATCATCGCGAACTCGGCGGCGACCGCCTCGCCCACGGTGCCCGCGACCAGCACGTTGCGCGTGCGCCGCTCGGGCACGGCCTTAAGGATATCGCTGACGCGTTCCCAACTGCGCGGCGTGGTGGCGATCAACTGGCCCTCGGCCACGGTGCGTTCGGTCGTGTCGAGCAGGTCGGGGCGGGTCTTGATGAAGGCGACAACGGTAGCATGCAGCCCCTTCGGCACCGCGTAATTGTCCAGCCAGTCGGCGGCCGCGGCCTGCACGTGCAGGTGGATCAGCCGGTCGGACAGCGCGGTGTTCATCTGATAGGCGATGGCGCCGTCCTCCACCGTGTTGCCCGCGGCGATCACGAAGACATTGTCGGGCAGCCGGTGCCGGCCCACGCGGCGTTCCTGCAACAGGCCATAGACCGTGGGCTGCAGCATCGGCGAGGCGGCGGTCAGCTCGTCGAGGAACAGGATCGAAGGGTGGGCGGGGTCGTCCGGCAGGTCCTCGGGCCGGTACCACTTGGTCTTCTGGGTCTCGTGATCGTAGTAGGGCAGGCCGCGCAGGTCCTGCGGCTCGATCGTGGTCAGGCGAAGGTCGAACAGCCGCGCGCCGATCTCGTCGGCCAGTTGCTCGACCACCTGGGTCTTACCCACGCCCGGCCGCCCGTGCATCATGTAGGAGGCGAGCATGTGCCCGCCCCTCTGCGCCTCCCAGCCGGCGCGCAGCACGTCCAGCGCCTCGCCCGCCGACACGATCATCGCGTTCACGCTCATCCCGCCTCCATCGTTTCGCGACCTTTCCCCGCCACTTAGTGCGCGTTGCGGCCGGATCACATGGGCAATTCAAGGCATGGTCGTTGCGGCGACCGCTTCTGTGCCTATGTCACAGCGCAAGCCCGCTTGGCGCGCTAGGGTCGCGCCGAAGACTCCCCCGAAGGATATAAGATGCCCGAGCAGAAACCCGATTCCCGTGCCCTTGCCGTTCCCAGCGGCCGGTTCAGCCGCATGGCCCGCTTCGGCGCGCTGACCTCCAACATCGCGGGCAACATGGCGCTGCACGGCGCCCGACAGGTGGCGCAGGGCAAGCGGCCGCAGGCCCGCGACCTGCTGCTGACGCCCGCCAATGCGCGTAAGGTGGCCGATCAGCTTGCGCATATGCGCGGCGCGGCGATGAAGGTCGGCCAACTCGTCTCGATGGACGCGGGCGATATGCTGCCGCCGGAACTGGCCGATATCATGGCGCGGCTCCGGGCGGATGCGCATTACATGCCGGGCGGCCAGTTGAAACAGGTGCTGAATGCTAACTGGGGCGAGGGCTGGCAGAAGCGCTTCGCGCGGTTCATCGTCCGTCCCATCGCCGCCGCTTCGATCGGGCAGGTCCACCGCGCGCAGGCCAAGGACGGCCGCGACCTGGCGATCAAAGTGCAGTATCCCGGCGTGCGCCGTTCCATCGACAGCGACGTGGACAACGTGGCCTCGCTGATGCGCTTTTCCGGCTTGATGCCAAAGGAACTGGACATCGCGCCGATGCTCGACGAAGCCAAGCGCCAGCTTCACGAGGAGGCCGATTACGAGCGCGAAGGCCGATACATGCGTCGCTTCGCAGACCTGCTTGCGGAAGCGCCGGATTTCGTGGTGCCCGAGTTGCAGGTCGACCTGACCACGCGCGACGTTCTGGCCATGACCTATCTCGATGGCCAGCCCATCGAGAGCCTCGGGGATGCGCCGCAGGAAGAGCGCGACCGGGTGATGGAACTTCTGATCGGCCTGTTGTTCCGCGAGCTTTTCGAGTTCCGGCTGATGCAGACCGATCCGAACTTTGCCAACTACCGCTACCAGCCCGAGACCGGTCGCGTGATCCTGCTCGATTTTGGCGCCTCCCGCGAGTTCGATCCGGAGATGGCCGACCAGTTTCGTGCGCTGATGCGGGCCGGGCTGTCGGGCGACCGCGACGCGGTGCGCCGGGCGATTCTCGATATCGGCTTCTTCGCCGAGGACACGGCCGCGCATCATCAGCAGACGATGCTCGACATGTTCGAGATGTCGATGGAGCCGCTGCGTCGGCCGGGTGCCTTCGACTTCGCCGAGAACGACCTTGCGATTCGGATGCGCGATGCCGGCATGGAGCTCGGGGCCGACCGCGATTTCTGGCACATCCCGCCGATGGACACGCTGTTCATGCAGCGCAAGTTCGGCGGCGTTTACCTTCTGGCAAGCCGGCTCAAGGCACGGGTGGACCTGCGCGCGATCATCGAGCGCTACCTTTGAGGCCGGTCCGCCGGGGCATGCCGGATTGACCCTTGCCAAAGCGCGCCGCGCGGGGTAATCCGCGCGGCACGGTCGGAGTGTAGCTCAGCCTGGTAGAGCACTGTCTTCGGGAGGCAGGGGCCGGAGGTTCGAATCCTCTCACTCCGACCAATAGAATAAAGGCTTCCAACCTTCGTTCGCGGTTTTCGATGCCCTGCGTTTCTGGGGCAGTCCCCGGATATGACATTTACTCAATCGAAACTGGGACGATTGGTCGGTCCTTATGGGATGCGCAGAATCGGCGGCTAAGGATATCGAGTCGCCGCGCCCGTCGGGGCGACGTCTGCGGGCCGGGGCATTGCCCCCCATGTTCGCAGTTCCTGATCATCCCGCCATGCCCAGTCCCTCGAGCCGTCTGGCGGGATCGAGCACGCGCATCGGGGTGTCATCGGAATACCCCAGATCGTCCTGTGCGGAATGTCGGCATGTTTGTTCGCCCTGACGTAGGCGATGCATCGGTCCTCGAGCCAACCATTCATCTCGGCAAACGATTTGAGCTTCGGGCGGGGCACGAAGAACCGGCGCCGGAGAACCCCCACCTGGTTCTCGACCTGCCCCTTTTCCCAGCCCGACGCCGGTGTGCAGGCGACTGGTCCACCAGATAGTGCCCGCACATCTGTTCGAGCCGGCGATTGTAGGCGCGATCCTTGCCGACAAAGATCGTGTCCACCCGCAGGGGCGCACTCCAGAAGAGACTTAACTTCTGAACGAGGACAATCCGGGGAGCAGGCCAATCAGGGGAAGTGGGTCTGTGACGAGTTAAAGATAAGGAGGCGTGCAGGCGGAGACCACTATGGCAACTCGATCCGAAATATTGCGAAAGCGGTGCGGCTCGTGAGAATGAAACAAATAAGCATCCCCAGCCTTCAAGACCTTTGTGTGGTTCCCGACTGTTACCTCTAGTTCTCCAGACACAACGACACCGCCTTCGCTGGCCGGATGGGAAAGCATATCAGCGCCGGTATCCGCCCCCGGCTCGTAGGTCTCGTGCAATATCTGCAAACCAAAGTCCCTCGCATTGCCTACCTGTCTGAGAGTCAATCGTCCGATCGTGTCGACCCTGTCCGAGTAGATCCGTGACGTCAGGTCCTTAAGCTGGTCCGGCGTAAAGAACACATCGTCAGCCAGATTCGCCTCTGGCTCAAAAAACTCTGACATCCCGATGCCTAATCCGCCCAAGATTCTGCGCAGAGTGGCCACTGACGGGCTACTCTTATTCGTCTCGACCATCGATATCTGACCGTGAGGAACCCCGGCAGCCTCCGCAAGCTGTCTTTGGGATAATCCCTGTTTTGCTCGAAGTTCTCGCAGCCTTGCGCCCACGTCAAAATCGTTCATCGCTCTGCCTTCCACTACATCGGGCTATCGAATTTAGACCGAGCCGTCCTGGAAAAAAAGATTTGCGTAGCTCAAGATACAGAGCTAAAGTGCTTGAAATATTGCGCACCAGAGGACACCATGTCTCACACAGAGGAACTTAAGAACCGCCGCGACACTGCCGTCGCAAATGGGGTGTCCACGCGCGGCATCTATGCCGCCAAGGCAATGAACGCAGAGCTTTGGGATGTTGATGGCAAGCGGTTCATCGATTTCGCCGCCGGTATCGCCGTGAACAACACCGGCCACCGTCATCCTAAACTGATGGCCGCCGTGGCCGCCCAAGCCGAGCTTTTTGCCCACACGTGCTTTCACGTTGCGCCGTACGAGGGCTATGTGAAGCTGGCCGAGCGGTTGAACTCCTCGACGCCCGGCGCGTTCGAGAAGAAAACGATGCTGGTGACAACCGGGGCCGAAGCCGTAGAGAACGCGGCCAAGATGGCGCGTGCTTATACCGGCCGGTCCGGTGTCATCGCGTTTTCCGGCGCGTTTCATGGCCGAACGCTGATGGGCATGGCGCTTTGCGGCAAGGTTACGCCCTACAAAAAAGCCTTTGGTACCATGCCTTCGGAGGTCTACCACGCAGCCTTCCCGAATACTTATCACGGTGTCACATCCGATATAAGCCTTGCCTGCCTTGATGAGTTGTTCCGCTCAACAATCGACCCTCAGCGAGTGGCCGCGATTATCATCGAGCCGGTACAGGGCGAAGGCGGGTTCAATACCGCACCTGCAGAGTTTCTGCGCGGTCTGCGCGCGATCTGCGATACGTATGGCATCGTTCTGATCGCGGACGAGGTTCAGGCAGGTATGGCGCGTACCGGCAAGTTGTTTGCGATGGAGCACGCGGGCGTTGCCGCAGATTTGGTAACGATGGCCAAGGGTTTGGCCGGAGGCTTCCCCCTGTCCGCCGTGACAGGCCGGGCCGAGATCGTCGACGCCGCTCCGGCCGGTGGGATCGGGGGCACATATGCAGGCAACCCGCTGGCCGTTGCCGCCGCGAATGCCGTGCTAGATGTCATCGAGGAAGAGAAGCTGTGCGCCCGGGCCGAAGAGATCGGTGCCCGCATCTCCCAGCGCCTGAAAACCCTGTCAGAGCGGCAAGGCATGGAGTCCATCGGCGATGTCCGGGGCCTGGGGGCGATGATCGCGTTCGAGCTTGTAAGCGACCGCTCGTCGCGGACCCCGGACGCGACTCTGACGCAGGCGATCGTGACAGAAGCCGAAGGGCGCGGGCTTATCATCCTGCCATGCGGCACCTACGGCAACGTTGTGCGCCTGCTGCCCCCACTGACAACACCCATGGAACAGGTGGATGAGGCGCTCGACATTATCGAAGCGTCCATCGAGGCAGCCATCAACAAGATGGCTCAGGCCGCCTGAGGAAGAGGACAGGACATGCCCACACACCTCTCACCGCAAAGCCGGCCGGAACTCGGTCATTTCGCCTGGGATGATGCGTTCCGTCTGGACGAGCAATTGACCGCAGACGAACGCATGATCCGCGACGCAGCCCGTGCCTATGCGCAGGAAAAGCTTCAGTCGCGCGCGCTTGCGGCCTTTGAAGCGGAAGAGACCGATCCCGAGATTTTCCGCGAGATGGGCGAGATGGGGCTGATCGGCGTCACCACCCCGGAAAAGTATGGCGGCGTCGGTGCCGGTTATGTCAGCTACGGACTTGTCTCCCGCGAGATCGAGCGCGTCGACAGCGGGTACCGTTCGATGATGTCGGTGCAATCTTCCTTGGTGATGTACCCGATCTATGCTTACGGCTCTAACGCGCAACGTCAGAAGTACCTGCCGAAGCTGGCGAGTGGTCAATGGATAGGCTGCTTCGGATTGACCGAGCCGGATGCGGGCAGCGATCCGGGTGGGATGACGACCGTCGCGAAGAAAACCGCTGACGGATACGTCCTGTCCGGCACGAAAATGTGGATATCCAATGCGCCGATCGCCGACGTCTTCGTGGTTTGGGCCAAATCCGAGGCGCATGGGGGCAAGATTCGGGGGTTTGTCCTTGAAAAGGGCATGAAGGGTCTTTCGGCACCCAAGATCGGCGCCAAACTTTCGCTGCGCGCTTCGATCACTGGCGAGATTGTCATGGACCGCGTTGAAGTGGGCGAAGATGCGCTTTTGCCGAATGTCGAGGGGCTGAAAGGGCCATTCGGCTGCCTGAACCGCGCCCGCTACGGGATTTCCTGGGGCGCCCTCGGAGCGGCGGAATTCTGTTGGCACGCTGCGCGGCAATACGGGATGGACCGCAAACAGTTTGGTAAGCCGCTAGCGCAAACGCAATTGTTCCAGAAGAAACTCGCCGACATGCAGACCGAGATCGCTTTAGGCCTGCAAGGCGCATTGCGTGTTGGCCGGTTGATGGAGGAAGGCAACGCTGCCCCAGAGATGGTTTCCATCGTCAAGCGAAACAATTGTGGGAAGGCCTTGGATATCGCGCGCATGTCTCGCGACATGCATGGCGGTAACGGCATTTCCAGTGAATTTCATGTAATCCGGCATATGGTCAATCTTGAAACTGTGAACACCTATGAAGGCACGCACGATATTCATGCGCTGATCCTGGGCCGTGCCCAGACAGGTCTTCAAGCGTTCTTTTGACCATCGCGACCGAGGACGGTGAGTCGCGCGAAAATTCGGAGTGACTGTGATGAAAAAGAACCTCGTTGCCGGGGAATGGATCAGTGCGGCCGATTTCTCGGAAAATCTGAACCCGTCGGACATCTCGGATATCATCGGTCAGTACGCGCGCGGATCGGCAAACGACGTCGATACCGCGGCCCGCGCGGCCCGCGCGGCGCTACCGGCGTGGATCGCCAAAGGGCCACAAGCCCGGTCCGATCTGCTTGAGGCCGTTGCGAAGACGCTGATGGCCCGCGCGGACGAGATCGGCACATTGCTGGCGCGCGAAGAAGGGAAAACTCTGGCCGAAGCAAAAGGTGAGACGCTCCGCGCCGCACAGATCTTCCGGTTCTTCGCTGGAGAGGCTGTGCGAGTCGGCGGCGACGCGCTGCTTTCGGTCCGCCCGGGCGTGTCGGTTGAAGTCATCCGCGAACCGGTGGGCGTGGTCGGAATCATCACGCCCTGGAATTTTCCGATCGCAATCCCGGCGTGGAAAATTGCGCCGGCTCTGGCCTACGGCAACACGGTTGTCATGAAGCCGGCCGACCTCGTTCCAGGCTGCGCACATGTTTTGGCCGAAATCTTGCATGCTTCCGGGTTGCCGCCGGGTGTCTTCAACCTTGTGATGGGGCGCGGATCGGTGGTTGGCGACGCGATCGTCACGCATCCCGAGATTGACGCGATCAGTTTCACGGGCTCCGTCCCGGTCGGACGCGCGCTGGCCGTGTCTGCCGCGCAAGGCATGAAGAAAATCCAGCTGGAGATGGGCGGAAAGAACCCGATGGTGGTTCTGAACGATGCCGATCTGGGCTGTGCGGTTGATGCCTGCATCAACGGTGCGTTCTTCTCGACTGGCCAGCGCTGCACCGCGTCGTCCCGGCTGATCGTCGAGGATGGCATTCACGATGCTTTCGTGGAACAGCTGGTCGCCCGAATGCAGGCGCTGCGGGTCGGCAATCCGCTAGATGCCGCGACGCAAATCGGCCCGGTGGTTTCGGCCTCGCAGTTGCAGGGGAACTTGGCCTATACGAAACTGGCTCGCGATGAAGGCGCGGAAGTTGTCGGCGGCGAACGGCTGAATGGTGAAACCGAGGGGTATTTCCAGCGCCCGGCAGTCTTCTTGAATGCGACGAATGAAATGCGGTCCAGCCGGGAAGAGATTTTCGGGCCATGCGCAAGTGTCATTCGCGCCGCGGATTTCGACGAAGCCTTGGCCTTGGCCAATGATACGGAGTTCGGTCTGAGTGCCGGGATTTGCACCGCAAGCCTGAAGAGCGCGCGGGCCTTTCGCCGACATGCGGCTGCCGGAATGGTCATGGTCAACCTGCCCACCGCCGGAGTCGACTACCACGTGCCATTTGGTGGGCGCAAAGGCTCGTCCTATGGGTCTCGTGAACAGGGACGCTACGCCGCCGAGTTCTATACGACCGTCAAAACGGCCTACGAATTCGCGGGGTGACGAGATGACAGATGCCGCCATCTTGTCGATCAATCCCGGAACCACTACGACCCGCTGCGCTCTCTACGGGTGGTTGGGAACCGCGCTGAAGACCATCGCCGAAGAAGCGCTCGACCATGACGAAACGGTCATGGCGGGCTTTTCCACTATCGCCTCGCAGCTTGAGTTTCGGCGCCAGCACATCGAGACCTTTCTGAACGAGCAGCTTGGCAGACATCGCCTTGTCGCCTGCGCCGGGCGGGGTGGGATGCTGACACCTGTGCCGTCGGGTGTGATTTCCGTCGACGAGGCGCTTGTCGAGTTTGCGCTGCACACGCCCGTCTATCACCACGCGAGCAACTTGGGCGCGCCTCTGGCTCATGGGATTGCCGCCCGTTATGGCGTCGGGGCCTTTGTGGTCGATCCGGTCAGCGTCGATGAGCTTGCGCCGGTTGCCCGTGTTTCGGGCTTTGCCGATATTCCTCGGTTCTCTTTTGTGCACGCACTCAACATCCGGGCCTGCGGACGCCGTCTGGCCCGCGAGATGGACAAGCCCTTCGATCGGTTGCGCGCGGTCGTGGCGCATCTTGGGGCCGGTTTTTCGATTGCCGCCTTGGTCGATGGGCGGCTTGTGGACAGCTCGAACCGCATGGAGATGTCGCCGTTTACACCCGAACGCGCAGGCGGTCTGCCGCCCTTGCCATTGATCGAGTTGTGTTATTCGGGGACGTATACGCGTGAAGAGTTGCTGTCCAAGCTGTATGGCAAAGGCGGTGTGTTCGGCCTGTTGGGCACGAAGGACATTCGACGTGTCGAGGCAATGATAGAGGACGGCGATAGAAAAGCTGCGCTGGTGTATGAGGCGATGCTGTATCAGATCGCCAAAGCCATTGGTGCAATGGCTTCCGTTGCCGATTTTGACTTGGACGGGGTCATCCTGACGGGCGGTCTTTCCAACAGCGCTCGTGCCACCGCCTATCTGAGGCACAAACTATCCCGCCTAGCGCCGGTGCATGTCTATCCCGGAAGCGATGAATGCCGGGCACTGGCCGAGGGGGTTGCTCGCGTGCTGGCGGGCACAGAAGCACCTTTGTCCTGGCCAGTCTCCAGCTCGAGGCAGGTTGCGTGATGGGGGTCAGAAGCTTCGACGAACTGCGCGAACGGGCGCTGACCCGTGCACCACTTCGGCTTGTCGTGGCCGGTGGCGAGGGCCCCGAGATTGCCGCCGCAGTCATTGCCGCGCTTGAGAACGGGCTTGCCGATCGCGTTCTGGTGGCTGGCGATCCCTCAAAGATGACGCCATTGTATCCCGATCCATTGACATCCGCAGTTACCTTTCTGTCCGCGCTGGATGCCGCTGATTGCGCAAGCCATGCTATCGCTGCCATTCATGAGAATCTTGGCGACGTCCTGATGAAGGGTCATGTCGACAGCACGTCGTATCTTCGGGCGATCATGAACCGCGATCACGGGCTCAGAAGCGGCAGTACATTGTCCAATGTGACGGTTGCCGAAATGCCGTCGTTGAACCGGCTGATCGCGGCAACGGACAACGGTATCGTCCCGTCCCCGGACCTGGCGCAGAAACGCCGGATCATCCTCAACACCCTGCCGCTGTTTCGCGGTTTGGGCATTGCCCCGGTTCAGGTGGCCGCGGTCTGTGCGACCGAGAAGGTATCGGATGCGCTGCCTGCGACCCGGGACGCTGAAGCGCTGGCCCGCGAAAGCAACGATGGCGGCCTGCCCGGCTTCGAGGTCGGCGGCCCAATGGGCTATGACGTCGCCGTCAGCGCACAAGCCGCGCGGATCAAGGAGCTTGGCGGGGTTCCCGCTGCGGGGCGGGCCGACCTGCTTTTGTTTCCCACGATCGACGCCGCCAACAGCGTGGCAAAGGCATGGAAGTTCCAGGGACAGGCCCGGACAGGTTCGATTGTCCTAGGCGCGAAGGTTCCGGTTTTGCTGAACTCGCGGTCGGACTCGGTAGAGCGCCGCATCGACGCGCTTCTGCTTGCGGCGGCGGTGTTGGACGGAGGCCAAGCATGAACGTTCAAACAGTCGGCGTCGTCGGGGCTGGCCAGATGGGCAATGGCATCTCGCATGTCTTTGCCCCTTCGGGTTTCGATGTGATCCTGAGCGACATCTCCGAAGACGCCTTGGCCCGCGCGCGCAAAGATCGAGGCAAACACGGCGCGGCAGGTCGCAAAAGGGCAGATCACCGAGGACAACCGCGATGATGCCCTGAAACGGTTGGCGCGGTTCGCCGCTGGCATCGGCTCCGGCGAAGAGCCAGTTTTTCCGACCGATCACCACGGGCTTGACCTCGTGGCGCTGAGCGACCTGGGCGACCATCGCGCGGTCCACACCGACAGAGGCCACGATTGACAGCTTCTGATCATCACTCCAGCGCCGACGCCGGTCGACGCCAAGGATCTCGCCTCTCATGCAGCATCCGCTAAGACACGTCGCTAGAGCGCGTCGCATTTAATCGGCCTCATAGCCGGCCGCCTTGAAGTAGTTGTAGCATTCTTGGTCTGAGACGAGGTCGCAGACATGGCCGACGGCCGCCCAAAGTTGATCGTAGGTTCGCGCGGCTGCCTTCCTTATGAGCGACTTCAGCTTTGAGAACGCCATTTCGATGGGGTTCAGGTCCGGGCTGTAAGGCGGCAAGAACAGGAACCAGGTGCCAATCGCACGCAGGGACGCCGCTGCGGCCGGGGCCTTATGGCTCGACAGGTTGTCGAGAATGACAACGTCGCCTTTGCGCAGCGTCGGCCCCAGCTGGGTTTCGATGTAGAGGGCGAACATCTCGGCGTTCATCGCCCCGTCGATGATCCATGGTGCGTCGAGCCGGTCGTGGCGCAGGGCCGCGACGAAGGTCTGGGTGCGCCAATGTCCGAACGGCGCGTGATCGACGAGGCGCTGCCCGAACGGGGCCCAGCCGGTCGTCTTGGCCATGTTGGTTTTGACCGAGGTCTCGTCCACAAAGGCCAGCCGGTCCAGATGGTTGGCCATGAAGGGCTGGCGTTTCGCGATCCAGATGCGCCGCAGATCGGCGACATCCTTGCGCTTCTGCTCAAGCGCCTGCAGGTCTTTTTTCGTGCGTCAGACCAAGCCCGCGCAGCACCCGCCAGATCGTGCCGCGATGGACCTCGATGCCATGGGTTTCGGCCAGCTCAACGGCCAATTCATCGAGCGTGATCTCGCCCTTGGCGGCGACGCGGGCTTCGATCCAGCCGGTCACGCCCGCAAGCTTGCCGTGCCCGAGGAGATCGTTCTCGACAACGGGCCCGAAGGCGCCAAGCAAGGCGCTGTTGGACTGCTGCAACCATACCGGCTCTCGGGCACCGGCGTAAGCCGGGTCGTGCGCCAACGCCGTTTCTTCTTTGTGCGACCACATGCCTGGGCTAAGCTGATGCGATATTGGTAGGCGTATTGAGTTTCGCATTTTTCCAAGCTTTGTCGCTGTCTGGATTTGGCGTTCTCCGTGCCCCAAGCGTTCTCCGAAGGATTGATAACAGGGACGGGTGTCCGTCGTGACTGGGTCGACCTGCGGGACCAGCGCTATCTTCCCAATTTGTCCGTGCTCCGCCACAGGGTTTGGCTCGATCCGCGGCTTGTGAGCGTCGATGCCGGGACGGGGCTGGAGATACCGGTATTCGGCGTGCGGAACCAGGGAGAGAGCGGGCGTTGCGTGGGGTTTGCGCTCGCCAACCTGATCGACATCCAGCGCCATCTGCAACGCTTCCGGCGGCCCGATGCACCGGCCGGCGGGCAGGGCGGCGAGGCCGCGCCCGACCGGGACGTCGTGAGCGCCGACATGCTTTACCGGATGGCGTATTTTCACGATCGATACCCGGACGCCGAGGAGCAGCTTGCCCCGAGCGGGGAAGGCGTGCGAACCCTGCGCTCGGCCATCAAGGGCTTCTACCATCACGGCGCCTGCCTCGACTGGCCCGATCCGTCCCCGCGGGGGGAACCGGCACGCTGGCAAAGCACATGTTTCAGTGCCGACAGCCCGGACCGGGACCGGCTTTTCCCGTCGGTCGAACAGGCGAAGAAGGCGCGCGAGATCGTGCTCGGGGCGTATTTCCGGCTGGCGTCCATTCTGAACCACTTTCATGCCGCGCTGAACGAAGCCGAAGCGATCCTCGTGACCGCGAACATCCACGACGGATGGCTCGGCGCCACGCCGGCGACCGGCGGACGGATCGCCTGGCCGCCGCGCCTCGGGAAGACGGGGACCCATGCGTTCGTGCTGGCGGGCTATGACGAACACGGGTTTCACGTTCTCAACTCCTGGGGGCCTGAATGGGGCGGCTATCAAGGCCGGGCCGGTCTGGCATTGTGGAGCTACGACGACTGGGCCCGCAACGTGATCGACGGCTGGGTCCTCCGGCTGGGTGTGCGGGCGCCGGCGGCCTTCGGGGCCACGATCGGCGAAAAGGGCACCAAGGGTCTGGTGGGCGCGATCCAGACGGGGTCGACGCCGTGTCTGGACCTGGTCGGCCATTACATGCACCTCGACGACGGGTTCCATATGGCAACCGGGTCGTACCCGTCCTTCCCCGAAAGCTGGGATCGCACGCGCGGCTATCTTGCCGACAAGTTGGATCCGAAAGCCGACCCCACCGAGGCCGAGCAGAACACGTACCGCGGCCTGCTGCTTTGGATTCCGGGCAGTCTGGAGGGGATCGAGCCGGCCTTCCGGGCCGCGGTGCAGCGCAAGGCGCCGATCAAGGCGCTGGGCCTCTATCCCTATTCGATCTTCTGGTGCAACAACTTCGTCGAGAAGTCTCTCGAGGTGCTGGAGATCATCTTTGAAAGCTGCAAGGCCCAGGTCGGGGAAAACGCCGCGCATCTGGACAGCCTGATCGAACAGCGCGTGCAGGGGGTCGGCCGCGCCTTCTGGCGCGACATCGAGATGAGCGCGCGGCGGGCGGTCAGGGGCACCGGCGAACTGCCTTACGAACCCGACGAGACCGATGCGCCCCGGCGACTCGAGCGCGGCTACCTGGCCGACCTTCTGGCCGACATGATGAAACTCAAGGCCGAGACCGGCTGTGAACTGCACCTTGTGGCCGAGGGTGCGGGCGCGCTCGTCTTGCACGAGATGCTGTCGGTCATCGACGAAGACGCCGGGCTGACGCCCAAGAGCCGCCGGTCTTTCTGCGGCCACGACACACGGGAATTGTTCGACTCGCTTCACCTCGTGCATCCCGCCATCGGGATGCCCCGCGCGCAGAAGCTGCTGGTACCGTTGATCGCGGACATGAACGGAAAGATCGCGGGCAAGCGCAGGCGGGCGAGCAGGGCGCGGAGCCCGAACGTCCAGCCGCTTCTCAAGACGAAGATGCGACCGCCGGCCCGGGTCTACATGCCCACGCCGGATCTCGAGGAAGCGGTTCACTTCGGCATTTACGGCAAGTCGATTCTGCACCTGGTGGCGCGGTCATTCGAGGATCGCTACCCGGTCCCGGGCGCCGCCGAGAACGCCGACCCGGTCCATCTCCGTGCGCCGCGGCCGTTTCTCGGCATGGCCGAGATCGCCGAGGACGAAGAGTTCCAGGCGCCCGGCGCGATCTACCGGCTAAACCGCGTCGTGACCCAGACGCATGCGAACGATCGCGTCTCGCAGACCGAGCTTAACCGGGACGCGACGATCACGAACAGCATATTCGAGTCGATCAAGGCGATGCGCCGCACGGACTGATTGCAGAGGGGAGGACTACAACCATGGCGAAGATCACGGTCGAACAGCTGATGTCGAAGATGGCCAATCTCGGCATCGATGAGGCCGAACTGGCCGAGTATTTCATCGTCGACGAAGGCGAGTCGGGCGCGTTCGCCCCGCGGCTCAAACTCAACCCGTCGACGGTGCAGATCCCGCGGGGCGCGGAGGCCGAACAACGGACGGCCGCGCTCATGAACTCGGCCAACTGGTTCGCCCGGATGCATCGCAAGGGACGGTTCCGTGACATTCTTGCGAGAGGATATGATGGCCCCATCATCGTGTCCGAGGGCGACAGCTGGTTCCAGTATCCGATCCTCCTGAAGGATACGATCGATCACCTGATGGACAGCTATGCCGTCTACTCCCTGGGCGCGGCGGGCGATCTGCTCAAGCGCATGGCAGACAAGAAGGAGTACCTGCCCGCGCTGCAGGAAACCGGCGCCGAAATCCTCCTGATGTCGGGCGGCGGCAACGACCTGGTGGCCGGCGGCGCGCTGGCCTCGCATCTGGAGGAGTTCGACCCCGACCTGATGCCCGAGGACTACCTGCTGCCGTCGTTCCAGGCGCTTCTGGACGAGGCGCTTACGCATTACGGGCGGATGTTCCGGCAGGTGCATCAGGCGCTGCCGCATGTCAGCATCCTCTGTCACGGCTACGACTATCCGGTTCCGAACAAGGATCGGTGGCTGGGCAAGCCCATGGAATCCCGCGGGATTCGCGACAAGGAGCTGCAGAAGGCGATCGCGGCCGCAATGATGGATCAGTTCAACCGGCGCCTTCGGCGGCTCGCCCGGTCGATGCCCCATGTCACGTATATCGACTGCCGCGGCACGGTGGGTGACGACCGCTGGTATGACGGCCTGCATCCGACCAGTGCCGGCTATGGCGACGTCGCGCGGAAATTCGTGCGCGAAATCCAGCGCATCGCCAACGCGCGCAGCGGTCCGCCCATGGTGATCGGGGGGCCGTTCGGCAGCGCAGCGCGGCTCTCGCGCGCATTGCACGCCCCGGCCGTCAGCGCTGGCGGGCGTCCCAAGGGCCTGTCGCTCCATGTCGGGCTCAATACCGTCGATCCGGGCCACTATGACGGTTGGGACGGGCAGCTTACCGCGTGCGAGGCGGATGCGCACGCGATGCAGGGCCTCGCGGTCTCTGAAGGGTTCGAGCCGACCGTCCTGCTGACCCGTGACGCCACCCGCGCCAATGTCGTCGCCGAGATCGAGCGGGCGGCCGCCACGCTGGAGGGCGGCGACATGTTTCTCTTCACAGTATCGGCGCATGGCGGGCGCATCCCCGACTTCAACCGGGACGAAGACCACGACGACGACGCCAACCGGATGGACGAGACGCTGTGCCTGTTCGACTTCCAGCTGGCCGACGACGAACTTTACATGCTCTGGACGAAATTCCGGGCTGGCGTGCGGGTGCTGATGGTGCCCGACACCTGCCATTCGGGCTCCATGGTTAGGTTCGGCCCGACCGCGCCCGCCGAACTCTTCGGTCGCTCCCTCGAAACCGGACCGAAGGCCCGCTTCATGCCGGATTACGTCGCGGATCGGGTCTGGCGCGCGCACGAGGCGGCCTACCGGGACGCGTCGAAGTCCTACGGCGCCTTGAAGGAAAGCGTCATGACCAGTCCGCTTTCCTCGCCGATCCGGGCGTCGGTCCTGAACCTGGGCGCCTGCCGGGACGACCAGTTCGCCATGGATGGCGCGCAGAACGGGGCCTTTACCGGCGCACTTCTGGGCGTCTGGAACGATGGCCGCTTTTCCGGCGACTATCGTGCCTTTCGTGCCGCCATCGACACGCGGATCGGCAGTCCGAGCCAGACGCCCCAGCTTTTCGAGGCGCTGCTGCGTGATCCCAAGT
The DNA here is from genome assembly GCF_900142935.1 of Rhodovulum sp. ES.010. Taxonomy (NCBI): domain Bacteria; kingdom Pseudomonadati; phylum Pseudomonadota; class Alphaproteobacteria; order Rhodobacterales; family Paracoccaceae; genus Rhodovulum; species Rhodovulum sp. ES.010. The sequence continues at coordinate 2,865,383 of NZ_FSRS01000001.1, forward strand.
TCGTCAGCGACCGGCCGTTCACACTGCAGCCGGAGAGCCGTCCGTCCACCGCGCCGGTTTCCGTGCCGGGCCCCGCTTACGGGGCAGGCGGAGCGGCCTTGAAGGCCGAGGAGGAAGGCGAAGGCGAGGAGCGCGACCAATTGCCCGACGCGGCGGTGGATGCCATCTTCCAGACGAAGGCGCGCGGCGCGGGATATCGGAACGCCGAGATCGCGCTGGCCTGTCCCGACTACGCGGAGTTCGACGGCTTCATCAAGAGCTTGGGCCTCAGCCACTTCACCACGGACGAGTTCCTGGTCCTTGGTGGCTCGCACAACACCCCCGGCGGGCCGTGCGAGGGCAAGAATACCTATCCGCCACGGCACCTGTGGACGCGCATCGCCAAGACCGCGCAGGTCCTCGACCATCTCCGCGACCGGTTGGGCAAGCCCATCGCGATCACGAACGCCTATCGCGCGCCAGCTTACAACAGCTGCATCGGCGGGGCCTCGGCCAGCCAGCACATGGAGTTCACGGCGTTGGATTTCAAAGTCCTGGGCATGGCCGCGCCCGAGGTCGCAACGGCGCTGCGGTGGTTGCGCGACAGGGAGGGCTTCTTCCGGGGCGGGATCGGGCGTTACAACAGTTTCACCCATGTCGACACGCGGGGGCACAACGCGACGTGGCCCGCCGCCTTCCGCGACGCCGCGCTTCCGGCCAACTCGCCGTTGCTCGAGCGCGCACCGCGAGACCTGACGGAGCGGATCGCCGCGCTGCATGCCGTTGAACTGGCCGCGCCACGCAGCCGCCGCGCCGCGAAGACGGTCGTGTCGGCCTATTCCCAGCCTGTCAGCCGATCCGGCGAGGCGTTCGACCCGTCCGCCGGGATTGCGGCGCATCAACAGTCGCTCAAGGCCACGGTCAGCGCGTCGAGCGTCATTTCCTTCGTCGACAATCTGACCCCCGCCCAGAAGGAGGATGTGCTGCTCTCGACGCTCTTCGCGCAGCGGGCCGCGGATGCGAAGGCGGACGCCGTAAAGGAGAGGGCGGCCTGGTACGACGTGTACATGAGGATGCTGAGCCTGATGGGATGGGTCCGCGAGGCCGCGCCGTTCGAGGCAAGCCGGAAGATGAAAGGCAACGGCAGCTTCGATCAGGTGATCCTCGCGACGCTGGCCCAGGTCGCCACCGGGAACCAGTTCAAGATCGTCGAGAGCGCGATCGGGGCGCTCAAGGGGCTTGCCGACGACGACGGCAAGATCGAGCTTTTCGACTTCGAGACGTCGAGCACCACCGGCGGCAATTTCCAGATCGGCAGCGCCGAGAACTCCGGCGAGGTGGTGAGCATGGCGCTGGGCGCGTTCAATTTCACCTACAAGGACCGCAAGCAGAACATCCTCTTCGTGTCCTGGGGCAAGAACGAACTGGACTACTGGCTGTCTGCGCAGAAGCTGTCCCTCAGCCCGACGATCTACGACGCGGTGCGCGACATCGTGGCGTCGAAGCTGGAGCACACGCGAAAGACGCTCATCGCGGATATCGACATCGTCTGAACATCGTCGGGCCGCAACGCGCGGGGCGCGGGCTCAGGGCTGGTCCACCACCTGCAGGTGCCGGGCCGGCCGGTCCACCTTGTCCAGGCGAAGGGTGCCGCGCACGAGACTGCGCACCTTTCCTCCACGCTCACGGGCATGCCGTCCTCGGCCAGGTTTCGCGCGCCGTATGGGGGCAGCTCCACCCCCTGCTTCGTTCGGCCGTCGGTCAAAGCGCAAGGCGTGCCAAGGCGCCTCGCCGGGGCTGCCGCGCCGCACGCTGTCGCACGCCGCGCAATTTTCTAACCTTTTGCTTGACCGTCCACGGGCCATGCGCAAATGTTGCCCTCGCACCGGCCCCGATGCGACCTTGGAGGAGGTCCACACTTGGGGCGACGGGAGGAGGAGAGGGCCTGCAACGGCCCGAAATCGGCCGGCCTGTCCGGCCCGCCATGGTACCGCGAAACCCCCGGAAAACATGGGGAAGAGGCGGCCTGCGGCGTATGGGAGGAGACATTCTTGGCACCTGACGGCACGTCCACGGACGAGCTTTGTTCCATTCCGGCCTATCTCGCGCGGAACGTGCGCCTCTACGGCGACAAACCCGCTCATCGCGAGAAGGAATTCGGTATTTGGCAATGCTGGACCTGGAGCCAGGCCAATGACGAAATCCGGGCGCTGGCGATGGGGCTGCTGGCCCTCGGGCTCGAGCGTGGCGAGTATGTGGCGATCATCGGGCGCAACCGGCCGGCGCATTACTGGGCGATGGTGGCCGCGCAGATGTGCGGGGCGATCCCGGTGCCGCTCTACCAGGACGCGGTGGCCGAGGAGATGGCCTATGTGCTGGACCATTGCGGCGCGCGCTTCGTGGTCTGCGGCGACCAGGAGCAGGTCGACAAGGTCATCGACGTCCAGGACCGCGTCCACCACATCGAGCATGTCCTCTACAACGACAAGCGAGGCATGCGGAAATACGACCACACGCATCTGAACTGGCTTAAGGATATTGAGGACGAGGGCCGCGCAGGCCATTTGCGTCTAGAGCCCGAGCTGGAGCGGCGCATCGCCGAGCTGGGCTACGATTCGACCTGTGTGATGCTCTACACGTCGGGCACGACCGGCAAGCCCAAGGGCGTGGTGCTGTCGAACCGCAACATCATCGAGACCGCGAAGGCCTCGGTCGCGTTCGACAATCTTGGCCAGGACGAAGAGGTTCTGGCCTATCTGCCGATGGCCTGGGTGGGCGATTTCATCTTTTCCATCGGGCAGGCGATGGTAGCGGGGTTCTGCGTGAACTGCCCCGAGAGCCCCGACACGATGATGACCGATCTGCGCGAGATCGGGCCGACCTATTTCTTCGCGCCGCCCCGCATGTTCGAGACGATGCTGACCAACGTGATGATCCGGATGGAGGATGCGGGCGATCTGAAGCACGCGCTCTTTCACCATTTCATGGAGTTCGCCAAGGGCGCCGGCGAGGAATACGGCATGCCCCGCTACCGTAAGCAGCAGTCGAAGCCGACGCTGCGCCGCCGGGTGCGCTGGATCTATCGCTATGCGATGGGGGTCGGCTTTGCGGTCGAGACCATCGTCGAGAACGCGGTGCGCGGGTTCTTCGTGCGGCTGCGCCATCCGCTGGAGGCGCGCAAGTATTTCAAGGCGCGGGGGCCTTTGCTGAACCTCTATCCGCAGCCCCTGCGCGACTATTTCGAGTATCGCACGGGCGAGGTGCTGATCTACGGGCCGCTCAAGAACACCCTTGGCCTCAGCCGCATCCGGGTGGCCTATACCGCGGGCGAGGCGATCGGTCCCGAGATCTTCGAATTCTACCGCTCGCTGGGGATCAACCTCAAACAGCTCTACGGCCAGACCGAGGCCAGCGTCTTCATCACCCAGCAGCCCGACGGGCAGGTGCGGTCCGACACGGTGGGCGTGCCGTCCCCGGGCGTCGAGGTGAAGATCGCCGAGAACGGCGAGGTGTTCTACCGCTCGCCCGGCACCTTCGTCGAATACTACAAGAACCCCGACTCCACCGCCTCGACCAAGGACCCGGAGGGCTGGGTCGCCACCGGCGATGCCGGCTTCTTCGAGGAAGGAACCGGGCACCTGCGGATCATCGATCGCGCCAAGGACGTGGGCAAGATGGCCGATGGCAGCCTGTTCGCGCCCAAATATGTCGAGAACAAGCTAAAGTTCTACCCGGATATCCTGGAGGCGGTGGTGTTCGGCGCCGGCAAGGATCGCTGCTGCGCCTTCATCAATATCGACCTGACGGCGGTCGGCAACTGGGCGGAGCGCAACAACATCGCCTATGCGTCCTACCAGGAACTCGCCGGCCACCCGCGCGTGCTGGAGACGATCCAGGCCCATGTCGAGGAGGTGAACGCCTCGGTGGCCGAGGACCCGATGCTCTCGGGCTGCCAGATCCACCGCTTCCTGGTGTTGCACAAGGAACTCGATGCGGATGACGGCGAACTGACCCGCACCCGCAAGGTCCGCCGCAACATCATCGCCGAGAAATTCGCCGACCTCGTGACCGCGCTCTACGACGGGTCCGGCAGCATCTATACCGAGACCGAAGTCACCTATGAGGACGGCCGCAAGGGCAAGATCCGGGCGACCCTGGAAATCCGGGATGCCGAGGTGGTGACGCCGAAGCCCGAAGGCCAGGTGGCGGCATGACGAGCAGAGAAAAGCTCTTCACCGGGTACGGTATTCTTGTGGTTGTAGCCTTCTGGATGGCTGGATTTGTCAATCCATCCCAGCACTGGGTTTTTGTGGCAGCAATTTTCTTCGCGCCAATGTGGGCATTATTGATGGCGGATTCACAGGAGCATGATGGAAGCTCGTCATCGACTTTTGCAGTTCTTCTTTTGACCCCCCTATTCTCACTTTTCTCTTCAGTTGTAGGGCTGTCGGCTCTTTCTTGGTTATTAGGATTCTTCGGTTTGGGGGGTGCCAAGTTTGCTCCATAGAGAAGAAGACAAATACGTGACCGAGGACGGCCGCACCATCGGCGGTGTGCTGATGGAGTTGAAGCACATTACGCTGAAATTCGGGGGCGTGGTGGCGATCAAGGATATCAGCTTCGACATCCGCGAGGGCGAGATCCGCGCGATCATCGGGCCGAACGGGGCGGGCAAGTCCTCGATGCTGAACGTCATCTCCGGCTTCTACACGCCGACCGAGGGCGAGGTCTGGTTCGAGGGCAAGCGGCGCCCGCAGATGCGCCCCTACAAGGTCGCCCAGCAGGGCATCGCGCGGACCTTCCAGAACATCGCGCTGTTCAAGGGCATGTCGACGCTCGACAACATCATGACCGGGCGGATCACCCGGATGAAGGCGGGGCTTCTGAGCCAGGCGCTATGGAGGGGCAAGGCCGAGGCCGAGGAGACCGAGAACCGCGCCGCCGTCGAGAAGATCATCGACTTCCTGGAAATCCAGCACATCCGCAAGACGCCGGTGGGCCGCTTGCCCTATGGCCTTCAGAAGCGGGTGGAACTGGGCCGGGCGCTCGCCGCCGAGCCGCGGCTTCTGCTGCTGGACGAGCCGATGGCGGGTATGAATGTCGAGGAGAAGGAGGACATGTCCCGCTTCATCCTCGACGTGAACGACGAGTTCGGCACCACCATCGTGCTGATCGAGCACGACATGGGCGTGGTGATGGACCTGTCCGACCGCGTCGTCGTGATGGATTACGGCAAGAAGATCGGCGACGGCACGCCCGATGAGGTTCGCAACAACAAGGAAGTGATCGACGCCTATCTGGGGGTGACCCATGAGTGAGCGCCCGACCTGCACCCGCCACCGGAAGGAGGCCTGCTGATGCCCGACCAGTTCCTGTATGCCATCGAGGTCATGATCAACGGGCTCATGGCCGGCGTGCTCTACGCGCTGGTCGCGCTGGGCTTCGTCCTGATCTTCAAGGCGTCGGGCATCTTCAACTACGCGCAAGGCGTGCTGGCGCTATTCGCCGCGCTCACGCTGGTCGGGCTGCAGGAGGGGCAGGTGCCCTTCGCGCATCTCATCAACGCGACCTTCGGCACGGAGGTGCACCATTTCGGCTGGGAACTGCCCGCCATCGTCGCGATCGTCCTGACCGTGGGCGTGATGATCCTGCTCGCCATCGCGATCGAGAAGTTCATCCTGAAACACTTGGTCAACCAGGAACCGATCATCCTATTCATGGCCACCATCGGGCTTGCCTATTTCCTGGAAGGCTTCGGCGATATCATGTGGGGGTCGGACATCAAGACGCTGGATGTCGGACTACCGCAGGGAGGCAGTTTCTGGATCGAGGAGAAAACCGCGGCGCTGGGCGGCGAGGGCTTCTACGGCTTCTTCATCGACAAGCTCGATATCGTGGCGGCGCTGGTCGCCGCGATCCTCGTGATCTCGCTGACGCTGTTCTCGCAGTACTCCAAGCAGGGTCGTGCGCTGAGGGCGGTGGCGGACGACCACCAGGCCGCGCTCAGCGTGGGGATCAGCCTTCGCTTCATCTGGGTGCTGGTCTGGTCCATCGCGGGGTTCGTCGCGTTGGTCGCGGGGATCATGTGGGGCGCGAAATCGGGGGTGCAGTTCTCGCTGTCGCTGATCGCGCTCAAGGCGCTGCCGGTTCTGATGCTCGGGGGGTTCACCTCGATCCCGGGCGCCATCGTCGGGGGGCTGATCATCGGGGTGGGCGAAAAGCTCTTCGAATTCACCATCGGGCCGATGATCGGCGGCGCCACCGAGAACTGGTTCGCCTATGTGCTCGCCCTAGTGTTCCTCGTGTTCAGGCCGCAGGGCCTGTTCGGGGAGAAGATCATCGAAAGGGTGTGAAAGATGCAAAAGCTCTACGCCATCTCCTGCGTCACCGGTTGGGGGTTCTTCTACGCCTTCACCTTCCTGGCCCTGACGTCGCTGGACGGCGCGGCCTGGATGCCGGCCACCTATGCCGTCCTCGCCTTCGGCGGGTTCCTCACGGGCATGCTCTGCTGGGTGCGGATTGTCGGCGGAAAGCGCCGGCAACTGAAACCCGCGCCCGTGCGCGCCCGACGCAGACCCGAGTTCACGAGGGAGATCGCCTGACATGTTCTATCGCGAAGCCGGCGACTTCAAGACGTCCTACGTGGACGACAACCAGACGTTCCCGATCGGGTTCGACCGCTTCCGGTATTACGCGGTCCTCGTCGTCGCCTTCGCGGTCATCCCCTTCATCATCGACGATTACTGGGCCAACGCGATCTTCGTGCCTTTCCTGATCTACGCCATCGCGACGATCGGGTTGAACATTCTGACGGGGTATTGCGGGCAGGTGAGCCTGGGCACTGGCGGGTTCATGGCTGTGGGGGCCTATGCCTGCTACAAGCTGATGACGGCTTTTCCCGACGTGAGCATCGTGATCCACGTGATCCTGGCGGGGGTCATCACCGCGGGCGTCGGCGTGATCTTCGGGCTGCCCTCGCTCAGAATCAAGGGCTTCTACCTGGCGGTCGCGACGCTGGCCGCGCAATTCTTCCTGGTCTGGCTCTTCAACAAGGTGCCTTGGTTCTACAACTACTCGGCCTCGGGCCAGATCTCGGCGCCCGAGCGCACGGTTTTGGGCATCGCGGTCACCGGACCCGAGACGACGGCCTGGGCAAAATATCTCATCTGTCTCGTCTTCGTGGTGGTACTGGCCTGGGCCGCGCGGAACATGACGCGCGGTACGCTGGGCCGGTCCTGGATGGCGATCCGCGACATGGACATCGCCGCCGAGATCATCGGGGTGAACCCGCTGAAGGCCAAGCTGACCGCCTTCGCCGTATCGTCCTTCTATATCGGGATTGCCGGGGCGCTGTTCTTTGCCGTCTACCTGGGCGCGGTCGAGGTGGGCGAGGCATTTGGCATCCAGAAATCGTTCCTGATCCTTTTCATGGTGATCATCGGCGGGCTCGGCTCGATCTTCGGCAGTTTTGCCGGCGCGGCTTTCCTCGTGTTGCTGCCGGTCCTGCTGAAGAACGCGCTGGTGGGGGGGCTGGGCTGGCCCACGGACCTGACGGCGCATCTGCAGCTGATGATCGTGGGGGCGCTCATCATCGTCTTCCTGATTGCCGAGCCGCACGGGTTGGCCCAACTCTGGCGGATCGCCAAGGAGAAGCTCAGGCTTTGGCCGTTTCCGCACTAGGGAACGGAGAGACGCGCGAAAAGCCGGGTCAACCCGGCACGGTTCAAATTTGGGAGGAGACCACATGAACCTGAAACTGGCATCCGCGGCCCTCGGCGCGGTTTTGGCCGCAAGCCCGGCGCTGGCCGATCTCGTCTTTCCCGACCTCAGCTATCGCACCGGCCCTTACGCCGCGGGCGGCGTTCCGTTCTCGGACGGCTACCAGGATTACTTCACGCTGGTGAACGAGCGCGACGGCGGCATCGGCGGCGTGACGGCGCGCGTGATCGAGTGCGAAACCGCCTACAACACCGAGAAGGGCGTGGAGTGCTATGAGGCGACCAAGGGCGAGGGCGCGCTGATCTACCAGCCGCTGTCGACCGGCATCACCTACCAGCTGATCCCCAAGGTCTCGGCCGACGGCATTCCGCTCCACACCATGGGGTATGGCCGCACCTCGGCGGCGAACGGCAAGGTGTTCGAGTGGGTGTTCAACTACCCGGCCAACTACTGGGACGCGGCCTCGGTGGCGATCAAGTACCTGCTGGACGAGAACGGCGGCGATCTGGGCGACAAGAAGATCACGCTACTCTATCACAACTCCGCCTATGGCAAGGAGCCGATCCGGACGCTGGAGCAGCTTTCCGAAAAGCACGGCTACGAGTTCAACGCGATCCCGGTCGATCATCCCGGCCAGGAGCAGAAGTCCCAGTGGCTGCAGATCCGGCGTGAACGGCCGGACTACGTGATCATGTGGGGCTGGGGCGTGATGAACCAGGTCGCCGTGCAGGAGGCCGCCAACATCCGTTTCCCGATGGAGAACTTCATCGGCAACTGGTGGGCAGGGGCCGAGCATGACGTGACGCCCGCCGGGGACGCCGCCGATGGCTACAAGGCGCTGAACATGAACCGCATCTCCGATTACCCGGTCTTTGACGACATCCAGGAATACGTGATCGACGCGGGGCTTGCCGCCGGTGACGGCTCGAACGTGGGCAAGGTGCTCTATACCCGCGGGATGTATGCCGCGATGCTTGCTGTCGAGGCCGCCAAGACCGCGCAGGAAATCCACGGGACGCCCGATATCACCGCGGCGATGATGCGCGACGGGATGGAGGCGCTGGAGATGACCGAAGCGAAAATGGAGGCGCTGGGCGCTCCTGGTATCGGCCCGGAATTCACTGTCAGCTGTTCCGACCATGGCGGCTCGGGCATGGGCATTGTCCAGCAGTGGAACGCCTCCGACGGGGAATGGGGCGCACTGACCGACTATATCGCCCCCGACGACGAGATCATCCAGCCGCTCGTAGAGGAGGACTCGATGGCCTTCGCAGACGAGAACGACATCGAACTTCGCTGCGACTGACCTGAACCTGTCCCGGCGCGGGCAATCGGGCCTGCGCCGGGTTCATCCGGAATTCGAAGGGACCCACCGGGAATGCTCGACGCTGGCCATACCCAAGAGACGCTTCTTGAGGTCAACAACATCGAAGTGATCTACAACCACGTGATCCTGGTGCTGAAGGGCGTGTCGCTTTCGGTGCCCAAGGGCGGCATCACCGCGCTTCTGGGGGGGAACGGCGCGGGCAAGACCACCACGCTCAAGGCGATCTCCAACCTTCTGTATTCCGAGCGCGGCGAGGTCACCAAGGGCTCCATCGTCTATCGTGGTCAGAGGGTGCAGGACCTCGGCCCGTCTGATCTGGTCAAGATGGGTGTGATCCAGGTGATGGAGGGACGCCACTGCTTCGAACACCTCACGGTGGAGGAGAACCTTCTGACCGGCGCCTATACCCGCAGCGACAAGGCCGCGATCCAGACCGATCTCGAGATGGTCTATTCCTATTTCCCCAGGCTCAAGGAACGCCGGAAATCCCAGGCGGGCTACGCCTCGGGCGGCGAGCAGCAGATGACGGCGATCGGGCGGGCGCTGATGTCCCGCCCAGAGACGATCCTGCTGGACGAGCCCTCGATGGGCCTCGCGCCGCAGCTCGTCGAGCAGATTTTCGAGATCGTCAAATCGGTGAACGAGAACGAGGGCGTTACATTCCTGCTGGCCGAGCAGAACACCAACGTCGCCCTGCGTTACGCCCATTGCGGCTACATTCTGGAATCGGGCCGCATCGTGATGGACGGCCCCGCGGCCGACCTGCGCGAGAACCCCGACGTCAAGGAGTTCTACCTCGGAATGGCCGAAGAGGGCCGCAAGAGCTTCCGTGACGTGCGCAGCTACCGCCGCCGCAAGCGGTGGCTGAGTTGACCTGCGCCGCGGCCGGGCGCAGGCTGCCGGCCACCCGCCGCTCCAGTGACTGGAAGGATGAGCCATGAGCGCCCATTTCGACAGCCTCGAAACCCGTTCGCCCGACGAGCGTTCCGCCTCCATCGCCCAGTGCCTGCCCGCGCAGATCGCCACGGCGAAAGGTCTGCCGGGCTATGGCGCGGCCCTGGCCGAGGTGGACCCGGAAGAGATCACCGGGCCCGAGGCGTTGACCGCGCTGCCGGTCCTGCGCAAATCGACGCTGGCCGGCGCGCAGGGCGACCGGCCGCCTTTCGGCGGTTTCACGGCCTGGCCGGCTTCTCGATTCGACCACGTCTTCCAGTCCCCCGGACCGATCTATGAGCCAGGCTGCGTGTCCACCAATTGGTGGCGTCTGGGCCGGTTCCTGTCCGCCTGCGGGGTCGGCCACGGCGACATCGTGCAGAACTGCTTCGGCTATCACCTCACGCCTGCAGGGATGATCTTCGAGAACGGCGCGCGTGCGGTCGGCGCGGTGGTGCTGCCCGCCGGCACCGGCCAGACCGAGTTGCAGGCGCGCGCCGCCCATGACATCGGCGTCACAGTCTATGCCGGTACTCCCGATTATCTAAAGGTCATTCTCGACAAGGCTGACGAGATGGGGCTGGATCTGTCGCGCATCACGCGGGCTGCCGTCTCCGGGGGGGCGCTCTTCCCCTCGCTGCGCCAGGAATACGCGGACCGCGGGATTGCCTGCCTGCAGTGCTACGCCACGGCCGATCTGGGCAATATCGCCTATGAAAGCCCGCCGCCCGATTTCCCGGCCAATCTGCCCTCGGGCATGATCGTCGACGAGGGGGTGATAGTCGAGATCGTGCGCCCCGGCACGGGCGACCCCTTGCCGGACGGCGAGGTGGGCGAGGTCGTCGTGACCACGCTCAACCCCGATTACCCGCTGGTCCGGTTCGCCACAGGAGACCTCTCGGCGGTTCTGCCGGGCCGCTCGCCCTGCGGTCGGACGAACATGCGGATCAAGGGCTGGATGGGCCGCGCCGATCAGACAACCAAGATCAAGGGCATGTTCGTGCGTCCCGAACAGGTGGCCGATCTCGTCGCGCGTCACCCCGAGGTGGCGCGGGCGCGGGTGATCGCGGGGCGCGACGGCGAGATGGACACGATGACCGTTCAGTTCGAAACCGCGGCGACGGACGCCGCCGCATTCGAGGCGAGCGTTGTGGAGGTGCTGAAACTCAAGGGCAAGGTGGAACTCGTGGCGCCGGGCACCCTGCCCAATGACGGCAAGGTCATCGACGACCGGCGCAGCTACGGCTAGCGCGCCGCGCCTGCTCCGCGCCATGCTGTCCTATGGCCGTCGGCCCCCGCTCAGGCGCTTCTTCTTGGTTCAAATACTCCGGGGGTCCGGGGGCAGCGCCCCCGGCGGGTCGCCTTGCCGCAGACCGAGGCGAAACCGGCATCGCATCGCCGTGCCGCGGCCCTGCCGTGCGGAAGCCTTGCCGAGCCTTACTTCTGGAACACGTAGGTACCGGGCGCCGGCCCCAGGGGCGGCAACTCGGTCTCGGGCGCACCAAGACTTGGCGGTGGCCCCTTCTCCTTACCGCTCTTCTCGGCCAGCCAGGCGCTCCATTCGGGCCACCATGAGCCTTCCTTGGCGGGATGCCGCTCGAACCAGGTGTCAGGGTCCATGTAGGTCGATTCCGCCGTGCGATGCCCGATCCGGTAGTGCCGGCCCCGGTGGCCCGGTTCGGAAAGGATGCCCCCGTTATGTCCGCCCCTGGTCAGCACGAAGGTCAGTTCGGACTCGGTAAAGAGCGTCACCTTGTAGACCGAGTGCCAGGGGGCGATGTGGTCCTTCTCGGTGCCGATCACGAAGAGCGGCGCGTCGATGTCCTTCAGCGCGATCACCCGTCCGTCGACGGCGAAACGCCCCGATGTCAGCCGGTTCTCCATGAACAGGCCGCGCAGGTATTCGGAGTGCATGCGTGCCGGCATGCGCGTCGCATCCGCGTTCCAGACGGCGATATCGAAATCGGGCTCGTCCTCGCCCAGGAAATAGCGTCGGACATAGCGTGACCAGATCAGTTCCTCGGCCCGCAGCGCCCGGAACGCGCCGGCCATCTGCTTCTGGTCGAGATAGCCCTGGTCCCACATCATGTCCTCGAGGAAGGCGACCTGGCTTTCGTCGAGAAACAGCATCAACTCGCCGGCCTCCGTGAAATCGGTCTGCGCGGCCAGCAGCGTGATCGAGGCCAGCCGGTCGTCGCCGTCGCGTGCCATGGTTGCCGCCGCGATCGCGAGGATCGTGCCGCCCAGGCAATAGCCGCAGGAATGAACGCGGCGGCCGGGCACGATCCGGGTTACGGCGTCCAGCGCGGCCATGACCCCCTGTCGCCGATAATCATCGAGCGAGACGTTGCGATTCGCTTCGGTCGGGTTGACCCAGGAGATCGCGAACACCGTGAAGCCTTGCCCGACGAGGTAGCGGATCAGCGAGTTCTCGGGGCTCAGGTCGAGGATGTAGTATTTCATGATCCAGGCCGGCACGATCAGGATCGGCTCGGGGTGAACGGTCTCGGTTTGCGGCGTGTACTGGATCAGTTCGAAGAGTTCGTTGCGGTAGACCACGTCGCCCGGCGTGCAGGCCAGGTTGCGGCCCACCTCGTAGGCGCCGTTGGGCGGGCGCGGTCCCTCGCCGGCCAGACGTGCCGTGATGTCGCGTCCAAGGAAGCTTGCGCCGCGGGCGAGGTTGACGCCGCCGCTTTCCAGGGTCTTCTGCAGGATCTCGGGATTGGTCAGCGGCGCGTTCGAGGGCGAAACGACGTCGAGTGCCTGGCGCGCCATGAAGGCCACGCGCTCGGCGTCGTGCGGGTCGGTTCCGCGCGCCGGTTCGGTCGCGTGCTCCCACCAGTCCTGACAGGCAAGAAAGCCCTGTTTCCAGAGGCTGAAGGGCGGCGTTTCCCAGCCCGGATGGTCGAAACGGCGGTCGCCGCGGCGCGGCGCGAAGGGCGGGTCGGTCCGCCCGCCCGCCGCGGCGTGGGTCGCCAGCTTGACAGCCGATCGCATGGCGTGCTCGGCCAGTTCCAGCTGGCGGCCCGGGGCGCGGGCAAGGTGGCTGGCCCAGTCCGCCCACGCTGCGAAGGCCGCGTTGGGAGAAGACCCGCCGATGGCCCGCGCCAGAAGCGCCCGGCTGGCGCGGTCGAAGGTTTCGTAGGGATGCGCGGACTTGTGCTGCCCGTTGGGTGACGTCATGCCAGCTCGTGCCCCGATTTGATTGCGCTTGTATCGCAATGCTCTGTTGCAGTTTTGCGATGCTCCTGACCTTGACCTATCGCAAGCCCTGCGGAGCAAAGGAAAAGGCCCCGGCGATCGCGCCGGGGCCTGTCATGCTCGTTTCCGTGGCGGTGTCCGCTCAGCCCTGACGGGCCTTGAAGCGGCGCTGGGTCTTGTTGATGACGTAGACCCGGCCCTTGCGGCGCACAACGCGGCAGTCGCGGTGACGCTGCTTGAGCGAGCGGAGCGAGTTGCGGACCTTCATCGGTCGTCTCCTCATGTCGCGGCGCGTCGGTGCGCCTTTGGGTTGCGGCCACGGCCCCGCGGGGCCGAATTCGATGGTGGGCGGTACTGGGATCGAACCAGTGGCCCCTACGATGTCAACGTAGTGCTCTACCGCTGAGCTAACCGCCCGCACCAACCGATCCCGCCGTCCGAAAGAAAACGGACGCGGGCAGGACCGCGTCGGTTCGCAGGTCTATAAAAGGAGTCGCGAGATCGTTCAAGGGCTTTTGGCCGGCGCCGTCTTGCCGCTATAAACAGACGAAAGGAGGGCCGACCGCGGTGAGTGCCTACAGGTTGTTCCGGCCCGAGTGGCCGTCGACGAGCGTGGTGTTTTCCTCGCCCCACAGTGGGCGCGAATACCCGTGGTCGTTCCTCCGTCAGACGAGTCTGGACGAGCGTGCGATCCGGTCGTCGGAGGACGCCTTCGTCGATTTGCTGTTCGCCGATGCGCCGACCCATGGCGCACCGCTGATCGCGGCCAATGCGCCACGCGCCTTCGTCGATCTGAACCGGTCGGCCGAGGAACTGGACCCTGCGGTGGTCGAGGGGGCGCGGCTTGCGGGCCACAACCCGCGAATCAGTTCCGGCCTGGGGGTGATCCCGCGGGTCGTGGCGAATGGGCGGGCGATCTATCGCGGCAAGATCGGGCTGCGCGAGGCCGAAGCGCGGATCGCGACCTACTGGCGCCCCTATCACGCGGAATTGCAGGGGCTGCTGGGTCGGGCGCAGGCCCATTTCGGAGAAGCGATCCTGATCGACTGCCATTCGATGCCGCGCGAGGCGATCGAGAGCATCGCCGCGGGGGCGCGGCAGCGCCCCGATGTCGTGCTCGGCGATCGCTTCGGAGCCTCTGCAGAGGCCGAACTGGTCGACCGCGTCGAGGCGGCGTTCAGCGCAGCCGGTCTGCGCGTCGGCCGCAACGCGCCCTTCGCCGGCGCCTATATCACCCAGCGCTACGGGCGGCCCACCCGGCGCCAGCACGCCATTCAGGTCGAAATCGACCGCTCGCTCTACATGGACGAGGCGGAGGTGCGGCCGAACCGCGGATTCGACGATTTCCGGCGGCTTATGGGATCCGTGGTCGCCGACCTGGCCGAGATCGGGCGGGCAAAAGAGGTGCCGCTGGCCGCCGAGTGAGGGCGCTCTTTGCGGCCGTGGCCTCCGTCGACTTCCGTTGCCACGGGTCTCGGCCGCGCTGCGGCTAACGCAGCGCGCGGCCCTTGAGGATCGCCTGTGCGCCGAACCGGGCGCGTATCGCGTCGCTGGCCCGTTCGGCCCGGGCGCGCGCTGCCGCCTGCGGATCGAGCAGATCGCCCGAGAGATCGGCCCCCGCGGCGGGCACGATGTCCGACAGTCCCACGCCCACCAACCGGACCGGACCGGTTTCGCCGGACCTGTCGAACAGCGCGCGCGCCTCGCGGTAGATGCGGTCCGCGATCTGGGTGGCGTCGGCCAGCGCGTGGCGCCGGGTCACGAGGCGGTGGTCGGCGCGCTTGAGCTTGAGCGTCACAACCCGGCCGGCCCGCCCCTTGGCCTTGGCGCGATCCGCGACCTTTTCGGCCATGCGCCAGATATGGCCGTCGAGCAGGTCCGGGTCGGCGATATCCTCCGAAAACGTCGTCTCGTTCGAGATGCTCTTGACCGGCGCGTTCGGCGACACGCGGCGCGCATCCTCGCCGCGGGCGAGGCGGAACAGGCGGTCGCCCATGGATCCGAAGCGCGCGTGCAGGTCTTGCCGATCCCAGCGCCGCAGATCGGCGAAGGTACGAATGCCCGCCTTTTCCAGCGCCGCCTGACCGCTTGCCCCGACCCCCCAGATCATTCGCACCGGCTTGTCGGCGAGAAACCTTTCGGTCTCGGCGCGTCCGATCACGGCAAAGCCGCGCGGCTTGTCGAGATCGGAGGCGATCTTGGCAAGGAACTTGTTGTGGGACAGGCCGACCGACCCGGTCAGACCAAGCTCGTCCTCCATGCGCTTGACGAGCCGCGCGAGCAAGAGCGCGGGGGGCGCGCCGTGCAGCCTGGACGTGCCCGAGAGATCGAGGAACGCCTCGTCGAGGGCAAGCGGTTCCACCGCCGGCGTCAACTCCTCCATCATCGCGCGGATCGCCCGCGAGGCTTCGGCATAGGCCGCCCCGCGGGGCTTCACGACGACCGCGTCGGGGCAGAGGGCGAGCGCCTTGAACATCGGCATCGCCGAGTGCACGCCGCGGATGCGGGCGATGTAGCAGGCGGTCGACACGACACCGCGCCGGCCGCCGCCCACGATCACCGGCTTGTCGCGCAACTCGGGATTGTCGCGTTTTTCCACCGCCGCGTAGAAGGCGTCGCAGTCGATATGCGCGATCGCGAGGTCGAACAGCTCGGGGTGAGCGATCACGCGCAGCCGCCCGCAGGCGGGGCAGCGGTGGCCCGCGTCGAACGCGGTCAGGCAGTCGCGGCACAGGGCGGGCATGGCGGGAATCCGGTACGTGACACGGATGCTGCATATTTTCGGCTAGCTTCGCGCCCATGATGCGCGCGGGCGCGTGCCCGGCGCAAGTCTTCCTTGCCGGGCGCGAGCGTTCCATAATCGAAACCAGAGACTCGAACGAGGACGGGCAGATGAACTTGGAAGATTTTCTCGCCGCACTTTTCGGCGGCAACCTCGTGGTGCTGCTGCTCGCGGCCTTCGTCATCCTCTGCGTGGTGCTGGGGGTGCGGATCGTGCCGCAGTCGGAAAAGCACGTGGTCGAACGGTTCGGCAGGCTGCGCTCGGTGCTGGGGCCGGGGATCAACTTCATCGTGCCATTCCTGGACCGGGTGGCGCACAAAATCTCGATCCTGGAACGCCAGCTGCCTAATGCCAGCCAGGATGCGATCACCGCCGACAACGTGCTGGTGCAGGTCGAAACCAGCGTGTTTTATCGCATCCTCGAGCCGGAAAAGACGGTCTACCGGATCCGCGACATCGACGGGGCGATCTCGACCACGGTGGCGGGCATCGTGCGGGCCGAGATCGGCAAGATGGAGCTCGACCAGGTGCAGTCGAACCGGTCCGAGCTGATCCAGACGATCAAGGAGAGCGTGGAGGACGCGGTCGAGAACTGGGGGATCGAGGTGACCCGGGCCGAGATCCTGGACGTGAACCTCGATGCCGCGACGCGCGAGGCGATGCTGCAGCAGCTCAATGCCGAACGGGCGCGGCGCGCCCATGTGACCGAGGCCGAGGGCAAGAAGCGCGCGGTCGAGCTGCAGGCCGATGCCGAGCTCTACGCCGCCGAGCAGGAGGCCAAGGCCCGCCGCATCTCGGCCGAGGCCGAGGCCTATGCGACGCAGGTCGTGGCACAGGCGATCGCCGATAACGGGCTGGAGGCCGCGCAATACCAGGTTGCGCTGAAACAGGTCGAGGCGCTGACCAAGGTGGGCGAGGGACAGGGCAAGCAGACGATTATCGTGCCGGCGCACGCGATGGATGCTTTCGCCGACGCGTTCCGGATGCTGAAGGGGCGAGGGGGGTGATGTCGTTTCTCGAAATGTGGTGGGTCTGGCTGGCCGCGGCGGTCGCCTTGGCGATCCTCGAACTGATCGTGCCGGCTTACGTGTTCTCGGGGTTCGCCATCGGCGTGGGCGCGGTCGGGCTCGCGATGTGGGCGGGGCTCGATCTCGGCTGGCCGTGGCTGGTGCTGATCGCCGCGCTGATCTCTCTTGCCGCCTGGCTCGCGCTGCGTGCCGCGCTGGGCGTGCGCAAGGGGCAGGTCAAGATCTGGGACCGCGACATCAACGACGACTGATGCCGCTCATGGCAGCTCCGCCCGCACCGCCAGGGCCGCGGTGCGCGGGTCGGGCGCCTGCCAGATCGGGCGCCCGACCACGATGTGGTCGGCCCCGTCGGCGATGGCTCGTGCCGGCGCCGCCACGCGTTTCTGGTCGCCCAGCGCCGAGCCTGCGGGCCGCACCCCCGGCGTGACGATCAGCTTGCTCGCCGCCTCTGGAAGGGCGCGGATCATCGCCGCCTCCTGCGGGCTGGCGATCACCCCGTCGGCCCCGGCGGCGAAGGCCCGCTGCGCGCGTTCCAACACGATTTCGGACAGATGGCCCGGCCGGATCAGCCCGGCGTCGAGATCGAGCCGGTCGAGCGAGGTCAGGATCGTGACGGCGAGGATTTGCATACCCGACGCGCCGGTGCCTTCGCGTGCCGCCCGCACCACGTGCGGGTCGCCGTGGACCGTCAGAAAATCAAGCTCGAAGCGGGCAAGGCCGCGCACCGCCGCCTCGACCGTCGCGCCTATGTCGAAGAGCTTCATGTCGAGAAAGATGCGCTTGCCGTGCTGGTCCTTGAGCTCCTGCGCCAGCGCAAGGCCGCCGCCGGTCAGCATCCCGAGGCCGATCTTGTAGAATGACACGGCGTCGCCGATGCGGTTGGCGAGCATGTGCCCGGCATGGGCGTCGGGCACATCGAGGGCCACGATCAGGCGGTCATCGGTGGGGGTAGTTTCGGTCATCGTCTGGCTCCGTTCCGCGCGCCGGGTCTGCGCGCGCACGGGGCAGGTGTCAAGCGGGCCGGACCAAGGCACCGCCGCCTTCGTTGTCTTCATCGTGCTTCCTGTCGCCCTTGCCCGACGCGTATAGTCGATGTTGCCGATTTGCAACTCTTTCGCCGGCCGTCATCTTGTCAGCCGGGTGGCCGGCACCCATTTTCTTTTCCGAAGACCCGGAGCAAGGCGTGCCGCAGGACGGGCGCCGCGCGAACAGGGGGCTTGTAAAAAGGAGAACAGCCGATGAACCTGGAAAAGTTCACGGAGCGGTCGCGGGGATTCCTGCAAGCGGCCCAGACCATCGCGATGCGCGAAAGCCACCAGCGGCTCGCGCCCGAACATCTGCTCAAGGCACTGATGGACGACGAGGAGGGGATGGCCTCCAACCTCATCCGCCGCGCGGGCGGCGCGCCCGAGCGTGTGGCCGAGGCCGTCGATACGGCACTGACCAAGATGGCCAAGGTGTCGGGCGATGCGGGCCAGACCTTCCTGGACCAGTCCACCGGCCGCGTGCTGGACGAGGCCGAGAAGCTTGCCAAGAAGGCGGGCGACAGCTTCGTGCCGGTCGAGCGCGTGCTGATGGCGCTGGCGATGGTGCCGTCCAAGGCGAAGGACGCGCTGGATGCGGGCGCGGTGAGCGCGCAGGCCCTCAACGCCGCGATCAACGACATCCGCAAGGGCCGCACTGCCGACACGGCGTCGGCCGAGGAGGGCTATGAGGCGCTGAAGAAATACGCGCGCGACCTGACCGAGGCGGCCGAGGAAGGCAAGATCGACCCGATCATCGGTCGCGACGAGGAAATCCGCCGCGCGATGCAGGTGCTGAGCCGCCGGACCAAAAACAACCCCGTCCTGATTGGTGAGCCCGGCGTCGGCAAGACCGCCATCGCCGAGGGGCTGGCGCTGAGGATCGTCAATGGCGACGTGCCCGAAAGCCTGAAGGACAAGCGTCTGTTGTCGCTGGATATGGGTGCGCTGATCGCAGGCGCGAAATATCGCGGCGAGTTCGAGGAACGGCTGAAGTCGGTACTGAGCGAGATCACTGCCGCGGCGGGTGAGATCATCCTATTCATCGACGAGATGCACACGCTGGTCGGCGCCGGCAAGTCCGAGGGCGCGATGGACGCAGCCAACCTGATCAAGCCGGCACTGGCCCGTGGCGAGTTGCACTGTATCGGGGCGACCACGCTCGACGAGTACCGCAAGCATGTGGAGAAGGACGCGGCGCTGGCGCGGCGGTTTCAGCCGCTTTTCGTCGAGGAGCCGACGGTGGAGGACACCGTGTCGATCCTGCGCGGCATCAAGGAGAAATACGAGTTGCACCACGGGGTGCGAATCTCCGACGCCGCGCTGGTGGCTGCCGCTACGCTGAGCCATCGCTACATCACCGACCGGTTCCTGCCGGACAAGGCGATCGACCTGGTGGACGAAGCCGCCAGCCGGCTGCGGATGGAGGTGGATTCCAAGCCCGAGGAACTGGACGCGCTGGACCGCGACATCCTCCAGAAACAGATCGAGGCCGAGGCGCTGCGGAAAGAGGACGACGCGGCCTCCAAGGATCGGCTCGCCAAGCTGGAGCAGGAACTGGCCGACATGCAGCAGGAGTCGGCCACGCTGACGGCGCAATGGCAGGCCGAGCGGGATCGCCTCGACAGTGCGCGCGAGTTGAAGGAACAGCTCGACCGGGCGCGGGCGGAACTCGACCACGCCAAGCGCGAGGGCAACCTGGCCCGCGCCGGGGAACTCTCCTACGGGGTAATCCCGCAGCTTGAAAAGCAGCTCGCCGAGGCCGAGGCGCAGGAGGACGACGTGCTGGTCGAAGAGGCGGTGCGGCCCGAGCAGATTGCCCAGGTGGTCGAACGCTGGACCGGCATTCCGACCTCCAAGATGCTGGAGGGCGAGCGCGAAAAGCTGCTGCGCATGGAAGAGGAACTGGGCAAGCGGGTGATCGGCCAGAAGGCCGCCGTGCAGGCGGTGGCCAATGCCGTGCGCCGGGCGCGTGCGGGGCTCAACGACGAGAACCGGCCGCTGGGTT
This sequence comes from Rhodovulum sp. ES.010, assembly GCF_900142935.1. Taxonomy (NCBI): domain Bacteria; kingdom Pseudomonadati; phylum Pseudomonadota; class Alphaproteobacteria; order Rhodobacterales; family Paracoccaceae; genus Rhodovulum; species Rhodovulum sp. ES.010. Next base: position 2,885,382 of record NZ_FSRS01000001.1, read on the forward strand.
CGTTCCTGTTCCTCGGCCCCACCGGCGTCGGCAAGACCGAGTTGACCAAGGCCGTGGCCGAGTACTTGTTCGACGACGACCAGGCGATGGTGCGCATCGACATGTCCGAGTTCATGGAGAAGCATTCCGTCGCCCGCCTGATCGGCGCGCCTCCGGGTTATGTCGGGTACGACGAGGGCGGCGTGCTGACCGAGGCCGTGCGCCGGCGCCCCTACCAGGTGGTGCTGTTCGACGAGGTCGAGAAGGCGCACCCGGAGGTCTTCAACGTGCTGTTGCAGGTGCTGGACGATGGCGTCCTGACCGACGGGCAGGGCCGCAAGGTCGACTTCAAGCAGACGCTGATCGTGCTGACCTCGAACCTGGGAAGCCAGGCGCTGAGCCAGTTGCCCGAGAACGCGGATGCGAGCCAGGCCAAGCGGGACGTGATGGATGCGGTGCGCGCGCATTTCCGGCCGGAGTTCCTGAACCGGCTGGACGAGATGGTGGTGTTCGACAGGCTGACCCGGGACGACATGACCGGGATCGTCGAGATCCAGTTGCGCCGGCTGCAGAAGCGACTGGCGGCGCGCAAGATCGGGCTGGATCTGGACGCCGATGCCGAGAAGTGGCTGGCGGACGCGGGCTACGACCCGGTCTACGGCGCGCGGCCGCTGAAACGGGTGATCCAGAAGGCCCTTCAGGACCGGCTGGCCGAGATGATCCTGGCCGGCGAGGTGCGCGACGGCGATACCCTCAGCGTGACCGCTGGGGCCGATGGGCTGATCATCGGCGACCGGGTGGTCGGCTCGAACCGACCGAAGCCCGAGGACGCAGTCGTTCACTAGGCGCTTGAACTGCCGAACCAAGACGCCCGCCCCAATCGCCAACGGGGCGGGCGTTTCTTTTGCGCATGCCGAGGATTCAGTGCTTCGGCGGCAGCAGAACGCGGTCGACGACGTGGATGACCCCGTTCGAGGCCATGATGTCGGCGGTGGTGACGCGTGACTTGTTCACACGGACGCCACGCGTGCCGTCGACATGAACCGTGTCGCCTTGCACCGTCGCGACGCGCAGCCTCTGGCCGGCCAGTTGATCCGACGTCACGGCGCCGGGCACGACATGGTAGGTTAGCACCGACACCAGCCGTTCTCGGTTCTCGGGCCGCAAGAGCGTCTCGACCGTGTTCGCCGGCAGGGCGTCGAAGGCGGCGTTTGTTGGAGCGAAGACGGTGAACGGGCCGTCGCCCTTCAGCGTATCGACGAGGCCGGCGGCCTGTACGGCCGTGACCAGGGTCGAGAATTCTTCGTTGGACGCCGCGATGTCTACGATGTCGGGTTCGGATTGCATCGGCGCGCAGGCGGCGAGCGTTGCCGCGAGGCCGGTCGCGGCCAGCATGCGGATGGCGGCTCTTCGCTTCATGGATGACTCCCCCGTTCTATCGGGTACACAAAGGCAGGGACGGGCCGGAGCCCGCCCCCGGTTACTGTCTGTTCCTGCGCCCTTACATATCGGCGCCGGGCAGGATCACCTGGTCGATCACATGGATCACGCCATTCGACGCCTCGATATCCGCGGAAACGACGCTCGCACCGTCCACGGTCACGCCGCCCTCGGTGCCAATGGTCACTTCCGAACCCTCGACCGTCGCGGCCGTCATACCGTCGGACAGGTCGCCGGACATCACCTTTCCAGGGACGACGTGATAGGTGAGGATGGCGGTCAGCTGGTCCTTGTTCTCGGGCTTCAGCAGTTCGTCAAGCGTGCCCTCGGGCAGCGCGGCGAAGGCGTCGTCGGTCGGAGCGAAGACGGTGAACGGGCCTTCTCCTTTCAGGGTATCGACGAGGCCTGCGGCCGACACGGCCGCGACGAGCGTGGTGAATTGATCCGACTCAGAGGCGATGGTCACAATGTCCTTGGACATGGTGTCGCCGGCGAAGGCGGGGGCGGCGATGAAAGAGGCGGCGGTTACCGACAGAAATGTTCTGCGAAGCATGAGTGTCTCCCTTGATGTGTGGCCTATCCAATCGCTGGATTTTGGCAACTACGCCGGGACGTAGGGCGCAGATGAGCGGGGTTTTCCGCCGATCCGCTCTGAGGATGGTTTGACGATATCGCGCGCCGCGCTAAGCCCGGCTGGCGCACGAAGTCATGTAAAAATACGTTGACCTGCGTTGAACGCCCGTGAGCGGAACGCAGGATTCAGTCCATCCCCACGGCCTCGCGCGCGATGGTGTCCAGCAGCGCCTCGACCTCTTTCATCGGGCCTTCCGGGAGCTGCCGGTAGCCGATCGTGGTCTGGTCGGGGGTTTCGGGATACTGCAGAACGAAGATGTCGTAGGGGCAGAACTGCACGTTCATCGGGTCGGCTTCCATCACCTTGCGCGACAGCGCCGCCGAGCAGAAACTGAAGATGTCGGCCTTGATAAAGATCGTGACGTCCGAGCCCACATCGGCCTTGGTGCGTTCCAGCATGTCGCCGGTGTGGCTGACACTGTCGATCACCAGGCCCTGGCCCAGCACCGCGTTTTCCAGCCCGAATGCCACGTCGTCGAAGCTCTGGTCCACGGTATAGGTGACGACGCCCTCGGCCTGGGCCGAGAAGGCGCCGATCGCCATCACGATGGCGGCGGCAAATCCCTTCATGTCTTCCTCCCCTGCGGCCCGGCGCGCGGGCTTGTGTCGTGTCGCCTGTGCGGCCACTGTATCGCCGGGGCGGGGCTGCTCCTTGATCGAGGTCAACCGTCCGCGGGCGGGGTTGGAGGGATGATGGGCTGGGCCTATTACGCGCTGCAGATCATGGCGGGCGCCTTCGCGCTGGTCCTCGGCATCATGGTCCTGGTTGTGCTGCTGGTCTTCCTGGTCGACCGCACCCAGACGGGTGACGCGATCCGGCGCAACTACCCGGTGATCGGCCGGTTCCGGCATCTTTTCACCGCGCTGGGCGAGTTCTTCCGGCAGTATTTCTTTGCGATGGACCGTGAAGAGATGCCCTTCAACCGCGCCCAGCGGGACTGGGTGACCCGCGCGGGCGAGGGGCAGGGCAACACCGTGGCGTTCGGGTCGTCCCGCAATCTCGGCATCCCCGGCACGCCGATCTTCGTGAATGCGGCCTTCCCGCCGCTCGAAAACCAATTCGCCGCAACCGAGCCGATGGAGATCGGCCCCTATGCGCGGCATCCTTTCGTCGCGCCGTCGATTTTCAACATCTCGGGCATGAGCTACGGGGCGATATCGAAGCCGGCGGTCGAGGCGCTGGCGCGTGGCGCGGCCCAGGCAGGGATTTGGCTGAATACCGGCGAGGGGGGCGTGTCGCCCTATCACCTGGCTGCCGGCTGCGATCTCGTCTACCAGATCGGCACCGCCAAATACGGCGTGCGCGACGCCGCGGGCCGGATGTCCGACGAACGGCTGCGCGAGGTGGCGGCGCAGCCGCAGATCCGGATGTTCGAGATCAAGCTCAGCCAGGGGGCCAAGCCCGGCAAGGGCGGTATCCTGCCCGCCGCCAAGATCAATGCCGAGATCGCCGCGATCCGCGGCATACCCCTGGGCCACGATAGCTATTCGCCGAACCGCCATGCCGAGGTAGACGACTGGGGGGATATGCTCGACATGATCCACCACATCCGCAAGGTCACCGGCAAGCCCGTGGGTTTCAAGACGGTGGTCGGCGGGCCCGAACCCTTCGAGGACTTGTTCCGGCTGATCCGCGAGCGCGGCGCAACGGCGGCGCCCGACTTCATCACCATCGATGGCGGTGAGGGCGGGACCGGCGCCGCGCCAATGCCGCTGATCGACCTCGTGGGCCTGCCGATCCGCGAGGCGCTCTTGATGGTGTCGGACCTGCGCGACATCAACGGCCTGCATGACCGGATCCGCCTTGTGGCCAGTGGCAAGCTGGTCAATCCCGGCGACGTGGCCTGGGCGATCGCGGCGGGGGCCGATTTCGTTGTCTCGGCGCGCGGCTTCATGTTTGCGCTTGGATGCATCCAGGCGCTCAAGTGCAATCGCAACACCTGCCCCACCGGCATCACCACCCATGACCCGCGCCTGCAGAAGGGGCTCGTAGCCGAGCGGAAATACACCCGCGTGGCTCGCTATGCGCGTGCGGTGATCGACGAGGTCGAGACGATCGCCCATTCGGTGGGAGTCAGCGAGCCGCGCAAGATGCGCCGCCGCCATGTGCGCCTCGTTCTGCCCGACGGCACCACGCGACCGATGAACGAGGTCTATCCGCGCAGCGACGAGGCGAACAGCCACGTCCGATGAACTCTCAGGCACGCCTCCCGGCGGTGGGCTCCATGGAAGCGGCGACCGTAACCCGCCCCTGGCGGCAAGAGGCGACGCGCTCGCGCAGCCTGCAGAACGCGGTTCCCCAACCGGGCTGGCGGCGACAGCGGCGGAGCCTTCTATCCGTGCTCCGCCTTTGCAAACGACCTCGCGTGCCTGCCGCCGAGCGCTGATTCCGGGTCTGCCGCCCTCGGACTCGGCTCGCCTGCCCGCAAGTCCCGGCCTGACTCAGGCGTCCACCCCGAAGTCGGAGGAGCGAGTCTGTGGAGAACCCGCCTGCGACGCCTTTTCGAGCGTGCAAAGCGCGGGCGCTTGGCGCCAAGGTCCCGGCGTCCTGCCGGCGGCATCGATCT